>JBBQEJ010000013.1:0-58660 GCA_038320555.1 Vicinamibacterales bacterium
GAATCGCCGCCTGGACGTAGTCCTCGAGCGGCACCTTGCGAATGGTGAGCTTGTTTCCGTTCCTGATGCCGACGCGGATCGTCGCCGGCGCTGAGGGCTTGGTCGGGGGGAGCATCGCCCGCCCGGCGGGAGCTGAACAGCCGAAGGCAAAGGCCGCGACGACGGCGGGAACACACCACGACCACTTCATATCAGCTTTGTCGGCTCGACAACGTTATAAACTTAGCGCGCCCTAGGCTAGAGCCCTGAGCCCTTTATACATGTCGCGCCTTCTGGTCATCGACGACGACACCGACGTGCGCGAAAGCATCGGGCGCATGTTGCGATCTGCCGGCTATACGGTGCACACCGCACCGAGCGGCGAGGAAGGCTTCACGATGGCGCGCGACGGCGCCTTCGATGTCATTTTATCCGATATGCGGATGTCGGGTATTTCCGGGCTGGATGTCTTGCGCAAGCTGCGCGAGCACCGCGTCGATTCCGTCTTCATCATCATGACCGGCTTCGGCACGGTGGACACCGCAGTCGAAGCGATGAAGCTCGGCGCCGTGGATTTCGTGCAGAAACCTTTCTTCCGCGACGAGTTGCTCATGCGCGTACGGGCGGCGGCGGAGCGGCATCAACTCGCGCGACAGGTGGACCTGCTTCAGCGGCACATCCGTGCGGGCGGGCCGCTCGATGCGCTCATCGGCGAAAGCGCCCCGATGAGGCAGGTCAAGGACCTCATCCGTCGTGCCGCGCCGGTCCCCGGGACGGTCCTTATTACAGGCGAGACCGGAACGGGAAAGGAACTGGCGGCGCGCGCCATTCACGCAGGCAGCCCGCGGGCCGAGCATCTGTTTGTCGCGCTCAATTGCGCAGCGCTGACCGAATCGCTGCTCGAGAACGAGCTCTTCGGCCACGGCAGAGGCGCTTTCACCGGCGCAGAGGGGGCGCGGGCGGGGCTGATCGAACACGCGTCGGGCGGCACCCTGTTCCTCGACGAAATCGGCACGATGTCGAAGGCGCTCCAGGCGAAGCTGCTGCGCGCACTCGAGGCGGGCGAAGTCCGCAGGATTGGCGAGAACGACAGCCGGCGCATCGACGTCCGGTTCGTCGCTGCGACCAACGTCGATCTGAAGCGGGCCGTTGACAGCGGCGAGTTCAGGAACGACTTGTACTACCGGCTCAACCTGCACCGGATCCACATGCCACCGCTGCGCGAGCGGACAGGGGATCTCCGGCTCCTCGTCGATCATTTCCTGGAAAAGTACGGCGCCGCGAGCGGTGTCGAGCGATGCGGCGAGGAGGCGTGGGGGCTGCTCGCCGCGTATTCCTATCCGGGGAATGTCCGTCAGCTGGAACACATCGTCCAGCGCGCGGTCGCCATCGCGCGCGGGCCGCAGCTGGAGCCCGACGACCTGCCAGAGGAGGTCCTTGCGCCGGCCCCTGCCAGTCCCGCGCCCGAGGGCTCGGTCGCGGCCGCGCGTGAGCGCGCCGATCGCGAGACGATCGTGGCGACGCTGGCGCGACACGGCGGGGAAATCGGGGCCGCCGCGCGAGAGCTGCAGGTGAGCCGCACGACGATGTGGCGGCTGATGAAAAAATACGGAATCCCTAATCCCTAGTCCGCCGCGATCGCCCCAATCTGGGTCCGCCAGCCGCCAGTCGCCAACCGCGAGCCCCAGCGAGTCGCCGCGGGCCGGGAGTCGCGCAACCGCTGAACGTCTCAAGACTGAAACGTGCACGCGTTTCAGTTCTGCAACCTGCGAGGCGATCCAGCCCTTTCTCCAAACGCTGCCAGACACGCCAACTCATTGCGGCACAGCCACATCGCGTCGCGCGCACATCGTGAGCGGCCTCGGCCCCTGTCTTGCGATCTGATCGGGCAGCCGTGTGCCTCGAGTTCGCGGCCGCCGGTTCGGAGCCACGCAATGACCATGAGTCCTGCTTCACTTCTCGTCGTGGACAACGACGACGCCCTGCTGCGGATGTTGACCGAAGCCGCTGAAATGCGCGGCCATCAGGTCGTCTGCGCCACCTCTCTGGCCGCGGCGAATGCCGCGCTCAATCGCGAGCACTTCGACGTTGCCCTCGTCGATCTGACGCTTGGCTCGGAGTCCGGGCTCGACGCCATCCGCCACATCAAGGAACAGGCGCCCGACGCCGAGATCGTCGTGTTGTCGGCCAGCACTTCGGTCGCCTCCGCGATTCAGTCCTATGAGTTGTCGGCATTCGCGTTCGTGCAGAAGCCGTTCAACATCGCCCAGTTGTTCGTCACGATCGACAGAGCGCTCGAGTGCCGTCGGGTGAATCTCAACAACCGACGGCTGGTCTGGGAGCTGCAGACGAGTAATCAGATTGCTGAGGGCATCGCGCGGTCGCTGGAGCTTCGCGAGGTGCTGACGGGCGCTCTGCAGTGCATGGTCCGCGCAATGGGCGTGCTCGGTGGCTCGATCAGACTGAAGGATGAGGCGACCGGCGGCTTCGAGGAAATGGCCTTCGTGGGCCCCACGTACATGCAGGAGATCTGGACCGAGCTCAAAGGCGTGGTATCACGGCCGAGCGACCGCGTGATTGCCAGCCGGGCCGCCTATCTCGTGGACGACCTGGGCGCATTGCTGCCGCCGCAGCTGGCCGGCACCATGCCGGCGGTCAGTACGCTGAGCGTGCCGATCCTCTCGGGTGACGAGCTGCTCGGCACGATGTCGTTTGCCGCGGAGCGTCCGGGACGATTCGAGATGGCGGATCAGCGCCTGGTCGGCGTCATCGCGGGACAGATCGGGATTGCCGTGCAGAGCGCGCGCCTTCACGAGTTCGTGATCCGCGGCAAACGTGAATGGGAACGGACCTTCGACGCGATCGGCGACCCGATTGCGGTGTTCGACAGCAAGGGGTCGCTCCTTCGCGGCAACACGGCTCTGGCCGCCCACCTGGGCCGCAATATCAAGGCGCTTCGCGGCGCCTCCTGCACCGACGTGGGATTCTGCACCGGAACGGGCGACGACTGTGCGATTTCCCGTGCACTCGCCAACGACGGCAGCCTCACGGAAGTCACGCTTCCCGACGGTCAGATTTTCAGCGTGACGACATTCCCGGTCGCGGGCGGTCCCGGCGGCGCGTCGGTCGTGCAGGTCGCCAAGAACGTCACCGAGGACATTCAAAGCAAGCGTCGCCTGCAGCAGATGAGCGATGAGCTCGCGCTTGCAAATGCGCGCTCGATGGCGGCCCTCGAGCGGCTCAAGTCCACGCAGGCCCAGCTGCTCCAGGCCGAGAAACTTTCCGCGATCGGGCAGCTGGTGGCCGGCGTCGCCCACGAACTGAACAACCCGCTGACGAGCGTCATCGGTTATGCGCAACTGCTCGAGGATGAAATGGCGGCTCCGGGCGAGATGCGTCCCATGGCCGATCTCGCCCAGGACCTTAGCCGGATTGCGCAGGAGTCGGAGCGGGCGGCCCGCATCGTGCGCAACCTGCTGGCATTCGCGAGACGCCAGACCGCCGAGCGTACGCCGCAGGACGTCGCGGATCTGTTCAGCCGCGTCATCGCGCTTCGTTCGTACGAGCTCCGTCTGAACAGCGTCGAGCTCGTCACCGACTTTCAACAGGGGTTGCCCTCCGTCGTGGCCGACGGCAGCCAGTTGCAGCAGGCGCTTCTCAACTTGGTGCTGAACGCCGAGCAGGCCATGCGCGGGCGCGCGGTGAAGCGGCTGCATGTCGGAGCGCGCTACGACGAGGCGGGGGCCGCGGTGGAGCTGTTCATCCGGGACACGGGCCACGGAATCGAGGCCGCCAGCCTGTCGCGAATTTTCGATCCGTTTTTCACCACGCGGGATGTCGGCGAGGGCACGGGCCTCGGGCTCAGCATCTGTTACGGGATCGTGCGCGATCACGGCGGTCAGATCGCCGTGGAAAGCACGGTGGACGTGGGCACCGTATTTTCCCTGCTGCTCCCGGCCCGCATCGATGATCCGGGTGCCGACGAGTCCATTCTCGTCGCCCATGGGGAGCAGAGCGAACGCGACTACATCGCGGCCGCGCTCGGTGGATGGGGCCGCACCGTCGTGACGGCCGCCTCGAGCGGCGACGCGCTCGCCCTCTGCCGCCGGCTCCCGCTCCATGCGGCGTTCGTCGATCGCAGCGTCATCGCCGCCGATCTGCCGGGCTGGCGCACGTCGCGGGTCGAGACCCCCGGACTGCCGCTCGTGCTCGTCTCGATGTCGGAGGAAGACGGGCCCGTCGAGCGATTCGCGCGGGAGCATGCCAGCGCCGTGCTGGCGCCGCCCTTTCAGCTGCGTGCCATTCGATCCGCGTTTCGCGCTATCGCCAAGGAGTGTGTATGACCGTTCAGCCGCCCTCTCTGCTCGTCGTGGACGACGAACAGGGCATTCTCGACGTCGTCGGCCGGTTCGCCCGGCGTGCCGGATTCGAGGTGGTCGCGTGCCCGGGCGGGCACGAGGCGATTGCGCAGCTGCGGACGCGCCACGCGGACGTCGCGATGGTGGATCTGCGGATGCCCGATATCGGGGGACTCGACGTCATTCGCGCCATTCGCGAGATCGATCCCCGGTGCCAGACCGTGCTGATGACCGGGTATGCGACCGTCGATACCGCCGTTGAGGCGATCAAGCTCGGCGCCATGGACTATTTGAGCAAGCCGCTCGACTTCGCGCGGCTCGAGCAGCTCCTGACATCGATTCGCGAAGAGATCGAGCGCCGGCGCAGCATCCTCGCAATTGAAAGCGACGTCGCCAAGCGCCTCGAGTTCTGCGGGATGATTGGACGCGGGCCGCTCATGCAGGAGCTTTTTGGCATGATTCGGCGGCTGGCGCCCCATGTCCGTACGGCGCTCGTGACCGGCGAGACCGGCACGGGCAAGGAGCTCGTCGCCCGCGCGCTCCATTCAATCGGCCCGAGGCGGGATCGCCGCTTCGTCACGGTCAACTGTTCCGCCGTTGTCGAGACGCTCTTCGAAAACGAGTTGTTCGGTCACGTGCGTGGCGCGTTTACCGGCGCGGCCGAGAACAAGCCCGGCCTGTTCGAGCTGGCCGACGGCGGCACGCTCTTCCTCGATGAAATCGGCGAGTTGCCGGCGACCGTGCAGGCCAAGCTGCTGCGCGTGCTCGAGCTCGGCGAAGTACACCGGATCGGATCGCTCGAGGCGCGGCGGGTCAACGTGCATGTGATTGCCGCGACCAATCGCGATCTTCGCGCCGAAGTCACCGCCGGACGCTTCCGGAGCGACCTGTACTACCGGCTCAACATCGTGGAAGTCGCCTTGCCGCCACTTCGCGAACGGCGCGAAGACATCCCGTACCTGACCGCCGCGTTCGTCCGGCAGACGAGCGAGCGGTTGCAGAAGCCCGTGGCCGGCCTGACGCCGGGCGCCGAGCGCCTGCTGTCAGCGGGACACTGGGAAGGCAACGTACGTGAGCTGAGGAATGTGCTCGAGCGCGCGTGCATCCTCGTGGACGACGAGATCATCTCCGAACGGGAGCTGGTCGTCAGCATGCCGTCGTCGCCCGTCGTGTCCGCCGCGGCGCCGGCCAGCAGCGCGCTGCACAACACGCACGGCAGCACCCTTCCCGATCGGGATCTCCTCGTCACCGTCGAACGCGATCACATCCAGCGCGCGCTCGTCCGGGCGGGGGGGAACAAGAAGGCCGCGGCGAAGATGCTCGGCCTGAGCCGCCGCGCGCTCTACCGCCGGCTCGAACGGCTCGACCTGTCAGATACCATCACGCGCCGCCGCGACGCCGTGATGATGGCCGAGGCCTGATTTTCATCGTCGATGTAGGCGACCGGCCAATTCGCCCACGCCGCTCGACGGCCTCAGAGTTCCCACCCATTGTGACGCACGTGAACAGCAGGTGCACAGCCTCGGATCCGGTCCGTCGGGTGCGAGCGAGTCGATCTGACAGAACGCCGTCTTGATCGTGCCTCTTGTTCTTCGTTACCTCCGTCACGGTGTCCTCAGTCCGTTCCGTTGACTTCCCCTCCAGCGTCCCGGTACGATCAGTAGGTTAAGGGTCTTTCGACCGGCCTCCGGTGGGGAAGGTCGTTTGCCGGAGCCCTGCGCGAGCGAGCGGGGGTACCGGAGTCCCCAGCGATTCAATGCGCGAGCGCAGCGGAGCGAGCAGCGAAGTGCGAGCGTCGCGAAGTGAGCTAGCTGGGGTCACGGGGTCCCCAGCGATTCAATAGAGGACAAGGATGGGACAGCCGCAGCATGCGACGGGGCTCGAAGGACACGGCATTCAGAACGTCGCGCGGGTGTATTGGAACCTGAGCGTGCCGGCCCTTTACGAGGAGGCGGTGCGCCGCCGGGAAGGCCTGATGGCTGTCGACGGCCCGCTCGTCTGCCGCACAGGGCAGCACACGGGGCGCTCTCCGAACGACAAATTCATCGTCCGCGAGTCCTCGAGCGAGGACAAAGTATGGTGGAGCAAAGTGAACCGGCCCATCGAGCCGCAGTTCTTCGATGCCCTGCATCGGCGCATGGCCCACTACGTCGAGGGACGCGAGCTCTTCGTCCAGGACAGCTATGCGGGAGCGGACCCGCGTTACCGGGTGCGTGTCCGCATCATCACCGAACAGGCCTGGCACAGCCTGTTCGCCAAGCACCTGTTCATCGACGTGCCGGACGTGGTCGATGGCCCCGGCCACACGCCGGACTTCACCGTCATCGACATGCCGGGCCTGCATGCAGATCCGGCAGCCAACGGCACGAACTCGGAAGTGTTCATTCTCCTGAATTTTGCGAAGAAGCTCGTTCTCATCGGCGGCACGAGCTACGCGGGAGAAATCAAGAAATCGATCTTCACCGTCATGAACTACCTCCTGCCGCTGCGCGATGTGCTGTCGATGCACTGCTCGGCGAACGTCGGCCCGGAGGATGATGTCGCGCTGTTCTTCGGCCTGTCGGGGACCGGCAAGACGACGCTGTCGAGCGATCGACACCGGAGCCTCATCGGCGACGATGAGCACGGGTGGAGCGAGGACGGCGTCTTCAACATCGAGGGAGGGTGCTACGCGAAGATGATCCGGCTGTCGGGGGAAGCGGAGCCCGAGATCTACGCGACCACGCGCCGCTTCGGGACCGTGCTCGAGAACGTGAAGATGGACGCCGTCACCCGCCAGCTCGATCTCGACGACGACTCGCTGACCGAGAACACGCGCGGCGCCTATCCGCTCGAGTACGTCGAGAACTCCGTTCCGTCGGGACAGGGCGGACATCCGCGCAACATCGTGATGCTGACGGCGGATGCGTTTGGCGTGCTGCCGCCGATTGCGCGTCTGTCGCCGGCCGGCGCGATGTACCACTTTCTGTCCGGGTATACCGCGAAGGTCGCGGGGACCGAGAAGGGGGTCACGGAACCCAAGGCGACATTCAGCACCTGTTTTGGCGCACCCTTCATGGTGCTGCACCCGACGGTGTACGCGAAATTCCTGGGGGAGAAGATCGCGCGGCACGACACCAAGGTCTGGCTCGTCAACACCGGATGGACGGGCGGTCCGTACGGCGTGGGTTCCCGCATGAAGATCGGCCATACGCGCGCCATGATCAGCGCCGCATTGTCAGGCGTCCTCGACGACGTCGCCTACGACACCGATCCGATCTTCAACCTTGATGTGCCGCACAGCTGCCCCGGTGTACCGGCCGACGTGCTGACACCGCGCAATACGTGGAAGAACCAGGCCGACTACGACGCTCAGGCGCGCAAGCTTGCGCGGATGTTCGTCGAGAACTTCGAGACGTTCCAGGACGACGTGGCGCCGGACGTCAAGGCCGGAGGGCCGAAGGGATAAGAGATGCCCTTTGAGCCCGTCATCGGCCTCGAGATCCATACACAGCTGGCGACGGCGAGCAAGCTGTTCTGCGGCTGCAGCGCGCGCTTCGGCGCGCCTCCCAACGTCAACACCTGTCCGGTCTGTCTCGGGTTGCCGGGGGCGCTCCCGGTGCTCAACAGCCGCGCCGTGGAACTGGCGGTAAAGGCCGCGCTGGCGCTCGGCTGCACGGTCCACCCCCGATCCATCTTCGCGCGAAAGAACTACTTTTATCCCGACCTTCCCAAGGGCTACCAGATCTCGCAGTACGATCGTCCGCTCGCGACCGAAGGCGCGCTGGAGTTCGAGGCGCGCGGCGAAACGCGGCGGGTCGGCATCATCCGTGTCCACCTCGAAGAGGATGCCGGTAAGTCCCTGCACGACGGCCTGCCGGATTCCGACCGGATGACGGGGCTCGACTTCAATCGGAGCGGCGTGCCGCTCATCGAGATCGTCAGCCATCCGCACGTCCGTTCCGGGGCCGAAGCAGGGGAATACTTCAGCCGGATGCGGGCGATCCTCGTCGCCACCGGCGTTACCGATGGCAACATGGAAGAGGGAAGTCTCCGCTGCGATGCGAATATCTCCGTGCGCCGCGCGGGCTCGACGGCGTTCGGCGTCAAGGCGGAGATCAAGAACCTCAACTCCTTCCGCCACGTGCAGCGTGCGCTCGAGTACGAAATCGATCGGCAGGTCGCCGCGCTCGAAGCGGGCGGAACCGTCGAGCACGAGACCAGGCTCTGGGATCCGGCGGCCGGCCGTACCCTGTCGATGCGCAGCAAGGAATATGCACACGACTATCATTATTTTCCCGAGCCCGACCTGCCGCCGCTGCACATCGATATCAGCGCAATCGAGGCGTGGCGGCGCACGCTGCCCGAGCTTCCCGACGCGCGCCGCCGCCGCTTCGTCGCTCAGTATGGATTGCCCGACTACGACGCCGCCTTGCTGACACAGTCGCATGCGTTGGGGGCCTACTTCGAAGCGGCCGCCGCGGCTTCGGGCAATCCGAAGGCCGCCAGCAACTGGATCATGGGAGAGCTGACCCGCAAAATGAATGAGCTCGGTGCCCGCATCGAAGATATGACGCTCACGCCCGATGCGCTTGCGGGCTTGATCCGGCTCGTCGACTCCGGCACTATCAGCGGACCAACGGCCAAAGAGGTCTTCGAAAAAATGATCGCATCGGGCCGGCCCGCCGCCGCGATTGTCGAGACTGAAGGTTTGGGCCGCATCGACGACGAAGCGTCGGTCGAGGCGGCCGTCCGGCAGGTGCTCGCCGCTAATGGCGACGCGGTGTCGCAGTATCGCGCCGGCAAGAAGCAGACGTACGGTTTCCTCGTGGGGCAGGTCATCAAATCGATGAGTGGAAAGGCCAATCCTGCGCTGGTGAATCTGCTCATGCGGCGTGAGCTGGACAAGGAACCGGCGTGATCGAGGCGAATCAGGTCTCGAAAACGTACGCCCGGGGCGTCTATGCCCTCCGCGACCTGTCGCTTCGAATCGACAAGGGGGACTTCGTCTTTCTCACCGGCCCAAGCGGCGCGGGGAAATCCACGCTGCTTCGCCTGCTGCTCCGGCAGGATGTGCCGTCGTCCGGGCAGCTCCTCGTCGGGGGCAGGAACCTCGCAACTCTCACGCCGCGCCAGGTGCAGGCGTATCGCCGATCGCTTGGCTTCGTCTTTCAGGATTTCAAGCTGCTGCCCGCAAAGACGGTGACTGAGAATGTGTCGTTCGTGCCGCGCGTGCTTGGCATGGCCGAGTCGCAGCAGCAGCGCCGTACGTTCCAGGTCCTCAAGTGGGTCGGTTTGCAGCATCGCATGAATGCGTTTCCCCTCGAACTGTCGGGCGGCGAGCAGCAGCGGATCGCCATTGCGCGGGCGCTCGTGAACGATCCCGCCATCATTCTGGCCGACGAGCCGACGGGCAACCTCGATCCCGATCTGTCCCTCGAAATCATGAACCTCTTCCGCGAGATCAACGCGCGTGGCACGACGGTGGTCGTCGCTACTCACGATCGCGAGTTGATCAGGCGCGTGGGCCGGCGAGCGGTGACGCTCGATCACGGTCAGATTGTCGAGGTCATGTAGGTGCACGCGCTCAGGTATTTCATCGTCGAAGCCTCGGGAAGCTTGTGGCGCGGCCGGAAGGCCGCGATTCTCTCCGTGCTGACGATCGCGGGGGGCTTGTTCGTGCTTGGATTCTTTCTCGCGCTCAACACCAACCTGCAGCGGATCGTCGGCCGGTGGACCGAGTCCGCGGAATTATCCGTGTACCTGAAAGACGGCGTCACGCCCGCGCAACTACAGGTGGTCGACGAGCTCGTGTCCCAGAGCGGCCTGGCTGCCCGCCGCGACTACGTCTCGAAGGAGCTGGCGGCCACCAGATTCAGGCAGGACTTTCCGGACCTTGCCGGCGCCGCCGATCGAATGGACACCAATCCGTTTCCTGCCTCTTTTGAAGTACGGCTCAAACCCGAAGTCCGGGAGGCGGGCGCTGCCGTGGATAATCTGGCTTCGACGCTGGCCGGTGTCCAGGGAGTCGCCGACGTCAGATACGACCGCCGTTGGCTGACACGCCTCAATGCCGTCGTGCGATTCCTCCGCGCACTGGGGTTCGCCATTGTCGTGCTGCTCGCGGTCGCGTCCGCGCTGACAGTGTCAAATGTCGTGCGGCTTGCCGCATCCGCCCGGGAAGACGAAATTGAAATCATGGAACTGGTGGGGGCTCCCCTGAGCTTCGTCCGGGGTCCGTTTGTGGTCGAGGGCATCCTGCAGGGGGGCGCCGGGGCGCTCCTGGCGATAGTCCTGCTCTGGGTGCTGTTTGCCGCCGCCAACGCCAGATACGGCAATGTAGTGGCTCAAACAATCGGACTCGGTGCGATCACATTTTTGCCATTGTCGTTAAGCCTGGTGATCATCTTGGGCGGGATGCTGCTGGGTTGCATCGGAGGACTGATCGTCGCCCGGGGTGTCCGTTGACAGAGCGCATTTCAGGTGGCCTGATGCTTACTGTCCTGTTTGACAGTATTCGTGTCCGCGTTTAAACTACATCCACCCAGGACAAATGACCCACGCGAGGAGTCGCATGGCACGCGTCGTCAGCCCGGATCGGGTTTTGAGCGTCCCTTTCAGTCTTGCGTCCGACTTCTATCGCCAGGAGTTCATCAGGCACCGCGAATGTCTCAAGCGGCAGCGTGAGTACTTCTCTGAAGGTGCGATCACCGACGCGGACCGCGCGTTGGCGCTCGTGCTTGGACAGCTCGATCAGCTGTGCGCGAAAGACGATGCAGACCAGCTGATGGGACGTCTCCTTCGACAATTCAACGCCGTTACCGGCCTTTCCGGCTGGTCGGATCCAAGACAGCTTCACTGACCGATCTTCTACAGAGAGTTCGCGCCGACCTGCACACGATTCTTCATGCAGGCGTCGAGAGCGTCGAGCCAGCCCATCTCCTCCAGTCCGCGCTATCACGCGGCGCGCTCCGCGCCTTTTCGAATCAGGATCTCTGGATCGTTGCTGCGGGCAAAGCTGCATGGTTGATGGCCATGGCACTGGAGAGCCCGGAAGGCCGTGCCATGCTGCCGAAGGGTACGGCGCTTGGGCCAGGTCTGGTTGCAGGTCCCCGTGTGCACGATTCAGAGTTGCCGCCATCGCTCGAATGGTTCGATGCATCCCATCCCTCGCCCAACGCGCTGAGCGAGGCGGCGGGCCGGCGCGCCCTGGCGCTCGCAGAAGAGAGCCGGCCGCGAGGCGGGCTGATCGTCCTGTTGTCAGGAGGCGCGTCATCGATGCTGGCGGCACCCGCTGCCGGACTGTCGCTCGCCGACAAGGTCTTCACGGCTCGCGCGCTGATGAATGCCGGCGTTCCCATCGCGGATCTCAACTGCGTGCGCAAGCATCTCTCGGCCATCAAGGGCGGCCGGCTGGCGGCGTCGGCCCGACGGACGCTGACGCTCGCCATCTCGGATGTTCATGGACCGATCGCGGACGATCCGGCGGTGATCGGATCGGGTCCGACGGTAGGCGATCCCACGACCTCCTCGGATGCGCTGGCGATCGTGCGACGGGCGGGCGTGATGGAGCGGTTACCTTTGCGCGTCGTCGCGCATCTCGAGCGCGGTGACGATGAAACGCCGAAGCCGGACGATCCGCGGCTGGTTCAGTCAACCTGCGAAGTAATCGGGAACCGCCACATCGCGATGGAGGGTGCGGCGCGTGCCGCACGCAGCCGCGGATATACGGTGAGCGTCATCCACGCGCCGACCAGCGGGGAGGCGCGCGAAGCCGGGGCGGCATTTGCGACGCAGGCGTTTCGCGATCCCGGCGGCCGACCGTTGTGCATGATCGCGTCAGGGGAGACCACGGTCCACGTGCACGGAGCGGGGCGTGGAGGCCGAAATCAGGAATTCGCGCTCGGCGCATTGCGTGTGATTGAATCCCGTACATCGGACATGGGCTCGGCCGCATTGGGGAGCGCCGGTACGGATGGAATCGACGGCCCGACAGACGCCGCCGGAGCGATTGTCGACGCGACGACGAGCGCACGCGCGAAAGCGAAGGGCTTGCGACCCGAGGCGGCGTTGGCAGCAAATGACGCGTACGATTTCTTTGCGCCGCTCGGGGACTTGATCATGTGGGGACCGACCGGAACCAATGTCGGAGATCTTCACGTGATGCTGATGCACCCGTGAGTTGACGGAAGAACTAGAATCAAGCAAATGGCGATTTCCACCGGCAAGCTCATCCTGTCGGTATTCATAGCGCTCATCGTGGCACTGGGCCTCGGCTTCGGGTGGGGTGCCTCCGGTCGAGGCGATCTCCGCGCCGCGCTGGAGGATGCGAAGCAGCAGCTCGATCTGGCCGAAGCGCGGGGACAGATCCTCGAAGGACGGGTCAGCCTCTACAACAACAACTTTGGCGACGCGAGCCGTCACTTCGAGGACGCCAAAGGGCCGCTTCGTCGAATCACGACGCGCTATCAGGATGCGGGGAAGCGTGATGCGGCATCGGATATCGCCGCTGCCATCGGAGACGTCGACGAGGCGCAGAGGCTCGCGGGGAAGCTGGACCCGTCGGCGAATAACAAGGCCACGGAAGCGCTCGACGCCATCAAGCTCGCTGGAGCCAGGTGACGGTCAACGGAGGCAATTGAGAGCGCGGAGAAAGTGGTGAAATCCTCCGTTTCCTCCCTTGCACTGCGTTCTCATTACTTGACGATCGTGGCCTTGACCTCGAGTCGCACTTTTCGGTCTCCCGACGGATCCGCCGACTGAGAAACGACAAGAGCCTTTCCATCCTCGAGCAACGCGGTGACAGATTCCTGAATCGGCGCCGGTGCGGCGCGATCGGGACCATCCTGGGGCGCGTACTCGAGGCTCAAGTTGACGCGGATCCGGCCTTCACGAAGTATCTCGGGGTGCCCATCGACGTTGAGGCTCATGTTCCCCCGGCCGGTCCTGATGCGTCCGCTCTGCCGATCTTCGATCAACATCGTGACCGTCTTCGGGGCGCCGGCCACATCGCTTCGCTGGTCCACGATGGTCAACTCGATCCGAATGTTGGCGAGCTGTGCCGCGGGGCGAACAGGCTGAGATGGAATCGCCCCGGGCACCTGCGGCGCCGCGGCGTCCTGGGCCAACAGCAGCGTCGACAGCACAAGTACGGACAGCAGCATCATCGACAGGCTCCTCAACATCTTCTACAGTCCGCCTTTCGGTGGCGCGATGACGAGCGGCGGGATAACGATTGCCGGCGTCTCGATCGGCGCGGGTGTGAGCGGGGCGATGAGGAGCGGCGCGACAGCGCTCGAGGGATTCTCCGCTCCGGGCCAGACCGCCTCGACGCCGCTTTCAGCGGCCGCGGATACGTTGCCAGTTCGCGCGCCGAAAACATTTGCGACGGGCGGCATCGGAATCGCTTCGCGAGTTATTCGAGGCGAGGGGATCTGTGAGGGCGAACCTCGTTCTACCGCCGCCTTGAGCGGAGCCGCAGGAGACGCCCGAAGCGCCGGTGGCACATTGGCCGCCACGGACGGTTGCGGCACGATCGCGGCTGGTTCGGTCCGGTGATCCCGCGTGAACATCACCGCGACGATCAGAATCACGAGCGCCGCCGCGCCCCACGCGAACCGCGGCGCGAACAGCCGCCGCTCGGCTGCACCTGGTTCGAGGCGCGCCAGCACACGCCGCCGCAAGCCAGCTGGGGGATCGACGTGCATCAGGTTCCACACCGCGCGATCGATCGCGCGATCGAGCGGCGATTTATGCGAGCCGGTCCAGGGAGAGTCGTTATTCATAGGCGTATCCGAGCGCGGCCAGTTTCTTCTTCAGCACGCGCCGGGCTTCCGAGACGCGCCATTTCACGGTGCCCAGGGGGGCTCCGAGCATCTGGCTGATTTGTTCGTACGTGTGTTCACCCGTCCCGGCGAGCAGCAACGCGTCGCGGAGCTTTTTCGGCAGCGTCCCGATGAGCCGCGTGACATTCTGCTGCAGCTCGTCGTCCACCACGGTGTCTTCCTGCGAGCGGCTCGTCGAAGCAATCCGTTCCATTTGATCGAACGCGTCCTCCCCGGAATCGTCGCGCCCCGGGCTGACCGTGAGGCGCAGCCATCTCGAGATGCTCTTTCGCCGGTCTATGGCCTTGCGCCAGGTGATCGACAGCAGCCACGTGCGGAATTGAGCTTCGCCGCGGAACGTCGCGAGTTTCCTGTATGCCGTGACGAACGCCTCCTGGGCCACGTCGTCCGCCTCAGCTGGCGAGCCGACGCACGCCAGCGCAGCGCGAAACACGGCGCGGCGGTTTCGTTCGACGAGCTCACCGAACGCCTCGACGTTGCCAGCCTGCGCCAGGCGGACCAGGTCCAGGTCGGTAGCCGAGGGCTCGGTTCCGTTCACACAGTTTGTAGACTGAGCCACAGACCGTCAGGTTGGATTAAAACCAGCCACGGATTATGGGCCGTTTCCTGAATTTATTACTAGAATCGAGACAATGTTGAATCATGAGCAGCTTCTCAAGCTGATTCGCGACCACGTGGACCATCCGGCAACGCCGCGGGAAATGCTCCAGCGCCTCAAATTACCTCGGCAGCAGCGTTCCACGTTCAAAGAGCTCCTTGCCGGCCTGGTCGAAAGCGGCGCCCTCGTCCAGACGCGTGGAAACCGGTTCGGCCTCCCCGACCGGATGAACCTCGTGGTTGGGAAGGTCGTGACCCATCCTCGCGGCTTCGGCTTCGTCGTTCCTGATCGGCCACTGGAAGACGTGAAGGGGGATGTGTTCATAGCCGGTAGCAACCTGAACCAGGCCATGCACGGCGATCGGGTGGTCGCGCGCATCGAGCGCATCAGCGACAACCGGGCCGAGGGTCGCATCCTGCGCGTCCTCGAGCGCGGGTCGACGACGGTGGTGGGACGGTTCGATCGGGACGGATCCGGACTCGGCTTCGTGGTACCGTTCGATCGCCGGCTGATCATGGACGTGAGCATCCCGTCCGGGGAACAGCTCGAGGCCAGGCCTCGCGACATGGTGGTTGTCGAGATCACGCGGTGGCCGACGCCAGCGCGCGGTCCGCTCGGCCGCGTGACCGAAGTCCTCGGCGACATCGACGAACCGGGCGTGGACAACGAGATCATCATCCGCAAGTACGGCATCCCGGATGCGCACAGCGAGGAAGCCGTGGAAGAAGCGCGCCGCATCGGCACGTCCGTGCGCGACGCCGATCTGCAGGGCCGCACCGATTTCCGTCCCCAAGTAACCGTCACCATCGACGGCGAGCACGCGCGCGATTTCGACGACGCGATCACGATCGAGAAGCTGCCGAACGGCAATTACTGGCTCGGCGTCCATATCGCCGACGTGGCGCATTACGTGCAGGAAGGCGGCGCGCTCGATGAAGAGGCGTACGACCGCGGCACGTCGGTGTACTTCCCCGACAGAGCGGTCCACATGTTCCCGTCGGAGCTGTCGACCGGCCTGTGCAGCCTGAACCCGGAGGTCGATCGGCTCGTACAATCGTGCCTGATGGAAGTCGATCGACGGGGCACGGTGCTTCGGTACGAGCTGCACGACGGCGTTATTCACAGCAATGCGCGGATGACCTACACAGAGGTGAACGCGATTCTCACCGATCGCGATCCGGAGACGATTGCGCGGTACAAGGATCTGGTACCCGTCTTTGAAACCATGCAAGAGCTCTTCGGCATCCTGAACAAGCGGCGGCATCGCCGCGGATCGATTGACTTCGATCTGAAGCAGGCGGAAGTCGTTCTGGACGACGAGGGCATGGTGGAGGCGATTATTGCGGCCGAGCGCAACGTTGCGCACCGCATCATCGAGGAGTTCATGCTGCTCGCGAACGAAACGGTCGCGCAGCATCTCGACGATCACGAGGTTCCGACCTTGTATCGCATTCACGAGGAGCCGGATCCGCTCAAGGTCGCGGAATTCGAGGAGTTCGTCACGCCGCTCGGATACAGCCTCGGCGTGCCGGCCGACGGCGTCAAGCCGCGGCATTTTCAGAAGCTCGTCGAGAAAATGCGCGGGACGCCCGAGGAAAAACCGATAGCGTTCCTGATGCTCCGCACGATGCAGAAAGCGCGGTACGACGAGCAGAACCTCGGGCATTTCGGGCTCGCGGCCGAGAGCTACACGCACTTCACGTCGCCGATTCGCCGCTATCCGGACCTCGTCGTGCACCGCACGCTGCGCGAGTCGCGGCACGGGTTGATGACGGAGGATCGGAAGGAAGAGCTCACCGACGACCTGCCCGAGATCGCGCGGCACACCTCCGAGCGCGAGCGGCGCGCAGACGACGCCGAGCGTGAGCTCGTGCAGTGGAAGAAGGTCCGCTTCATGGCGGACAAGGTCGGAGACGAGTTCGACGGGTACATTACCGGTGTCACGGCATTCGGCCTGTTCATCGAGCTCATCGAGCATTTCGTCGAAGGTCTCGTGCACGTGTCCACGATGGCAGACGATTACTACCGGTTCGTCGAACGTGCGCACACCCTGCACGGGGAGAATACCGGGCGCGTCTACCGGCTGGGCGATCGGGTGACCGTGCAGGTCCTCAAGGTGGACATGGAGCGCAGGCAGATCGATCTCGGACTGTCGGAGATCCTGGACCGTGTCCGCGAATCGGAGAAGAATCGCGGGCCGAGGCGGAGCCGCATTGACCCGGGACACAAGCCGCACGGGGCAAGAACGGGCCTGCCGCGCCGAAGCGACCCGGTGGCGAAGGGGGGCACAACGGCGAAGAAGGCCGTCGTGAAGGAGAAAAAGCGTCGCGCACAGCGTCCTGGCCGGAAGGAGCGATCGGCGAAGCGTGGGAAGCAGCGATGACCTGATGCGATCCATAGTCATTGGCACCGCGGGACATATCGACCACGGCAAGAGCGCGCTGGTGCGCGCGCTGACCGGCACCGATCCGGATCGGCTGAAGGAAGAGCAGGTGCGCGGGATTACGATCGATCTCGGGTTCGCGCACGTCGAGGCCGAGGGCGTCAATCTTGCCTTTGTGGACGTGCCCGGGCACGAACGGTTCGTGAAGAACATGCTCGCCGGCGCGGGGGGCATGGACCTGGTGATGCTCGTCGTCGCGGCCGACGAGTCCGTGATGCCGCAGACGCGCGAGCATTTCCAGATCTGCCGGCTGCTCCAGGTGCCCGCCGGAATCATCGCGCTCACCAAGGCCGATCTGGCCGACCCCGACACGATCGACATCGCCGGGCTCGAGGTGCGTGAGTTGACCGCGGGGTCGTTTCTCGCCGACGCCCCCATCGTGGCGGTGTCCTCGAGAACGGGTGCCGGCCTCGACGATCTCCGGCACGCGCTCGCGGCCGCGGCGTCGGTCGTGCGCGAGCGCGATCCCGAGGGCCCGACGCGGCTGCCGATTGATCGCGTGTTCTCGGTCAAAGGGTTTGGCACGGTCGTGACCGGAACGCTCGTGTCAGGGACGATTCGCCAGGAGGCCGAGCTGGTGGTGCTGCCGCGCGACGCCACGGTGAAGGTCAAAGGTGTTCAGGTGCACGGCCACCGTGCCGTGGAGGCCGCCGCGGGCAATCGTGTGGCGGTCAATCTGGGCGGGGTTGACGTCGCCGACCTTGCGCGCGGCGACACCTTGTGTGCGGCGGGTGCCTTCGAGCCAACCCGCCGTCTCGACTGCGTCGTTGACATGCTCGGCGACGGCCGCGCGTTGCGTCATGGCGCGCGCGTACGGTTTCATCACGGCACGATTGAGTTGCTCGGCCGCGTGGCGATCGCCGCGGGCCGGCAGGATGGCGCGCCGCTGACGGAACTAGCGCCGGGCCATGCCGGCTATGCGCGCATTCGTCTCGAAGCCCCCGCCGTCCTCACGCGTGGCGATCGGTTCATCCTGCGGTCGTACTCACCTTCGATCACCATCGGCGGAGGCGTGGTGCTCGATCCCCATCCGCCCCGGTCCGGGATTCGCAATGCCGCCGCGCTCGCGCGCTACCGGCGTCTGGACGCGGCCGGCGATGCGACCGGGGCTCTGGACAGCGCGCTGCGCGGGTTCATCGATGAACGTGGCGGGGCGGGACTCTCGCGCGCTGCGCTCCTCAGCCGAGCAGGCGTCACTCGCGGCGCCGCTGATGCCGCGGCGGACCGGCTGGCGCGCGGCGGACAAGCCGTTCGGGTCGCGGACCTCCTCGTTGCCCCCCTTGTGCTGCGGGCTCTCTCCGAGCGCCTGCTTTCGGCGCTGAAGGCGCACCACGAGTCGCAGCCGTTGTCCGAAGGCCTGCCGCGCGAGGAGGCGCGCGAACGGCTCTTCGGCCGCGCCGCGCCGGCGGTCTTCGATTACGTGCTGGCGGAGCTCGCCGGGACGCGACAGATCGTGGTTCGCGATCGGCTTGCGCTCACCGGCCATCAGGTGTCGTTGACGCCGGAGGAATCCCACGCGCGCGAGGCCATTGAACGCCTGTTCCTGGAGGCCGGGCTCGCGCCGCCGGATGCGACGGCCGTCGTCGCCGCTGCCAACGTGCCGCCGCCGGTCGCGGAGCGGGTCGCCGCCCTCCTGGTGCGCCAGAAGACACTCGTGAAGCTCGACACGCTGATGTTTCACGCGGATGCACTGTCGCGGCTGAAGGCCGATGTCCGGGGGATGAACAAGGATGCGCGCGTCGACGTGGCCGCGTTCAAGCAACGCTACGGCATCACGCGGAAGTTCGCGATTCCTCTACTGGAGTATCTCGATCGGGAGCGGGTAACCCGCAGGGTGGGGGATTCGAGGATCGTGTTGTAGCCGGGACCGAACGTCGGCGCGAAGCGTGGCACAGGACTAACCGTCGCCCTTGCCGCCGTCGCGAGTGGATTCCTTGAAATTCCGGATGCCTTTGCCGATGCCACGGCCGATTTCCGGCAGACGATTTGCTCCGAAGATCATGATGATGATGATCAGAATGATGATCAGCTCGGGTATACCTAAATTACCCATGGTGCTCGCTCCTTGGATACTGCGCGGAGAATCGGACGATTGTATCACCGTTGCGACCCGGCTCGCCGTGCTGGCTGCAGTGGCCCTCCTGGCCGGGGCCCTGCCGTCGGCCGGGCAGTTCACGTCCGGGGTCAACCTGGTCGAGGTCTACGCCAGCGTGACCGACAGCGGCGGCGCGCCGATTCCCGGGCTCATCCAGGCGGATTTCGAGCTCCGCGAAAACGGGCAACTGCAGCAGATTTCGAATTTCGCCGGCGGAGAGTTCCCGTTATCGGTTGCGGTCGCGATCGATCGCAGCTTCAGCATGGCGGGTACCCGGCTATCGCTGGCCCGGTCCGCCGCCCAGGCGTTTCTCGCCGAGCTCCGCCCCCAGGACGAAGCCATGATCCTCGCCGTGGGATCCCAGGTCGACGTTGCGGCGCCGCTTTCGACCAATCGTGCAGCACAGCGCGACGCCATCAACCGGCTGGACGCCTTCGGCACGACGGGACTCTACGACGCGATCATCCGAGCGATCGACGAGGCGCAGCCTGCGAAGGGCCGGCGCGCGCTGGTGCTCCTCTCGGATGGAGACGATCGGTACAGCCAGGCGACCGCGGCTGATGCCCTCGATCGCGCGCGCGGGGCGGACGTCATGATCTTTCCCGTCGCGCTCGGCTCCACGCGTCCGGCCCTGTTCGCAGAGCTCGCGACGCTGACGGGCGGTCGCTCGTATCACGCGCGCGACGGGACGGCGCTGGACGACACGCTTCGCACGATCGCACGCGAGCTGCGGCAGCAGTATTTGCTCGGCTACACGCCGAGCCGTCCTCCGGTCGCCGGCTCGAACGAATGGCGGTCGATTACCGTCGTCGTCAAGAAACCCGGCGCGCAGGTCCGGGCGAGAGACGGCTATCTCGTGAAATGAAGGTGCTCGCGGCTCGCGGCTAGCGGCTGGGAGCTGGAAGCTGGAAGCTATCCTCTTAGCATTTCAAACATCAGCTTGACCTCCATCGTCGCGAGCAGACGCCGGCGCAGCCCGCGATACGGCTGCCGTCCCGCGATCAAGTCCACCATGACGGCACGAACTGCGGCGCTCTTCTCGAGCGCGCGTATCAGCAGCGCGGTGAAATGCGGGTTGAAGAAGCGCGCTTTCAGGCGCGCAGCCCGGATGAGCTCGTCGTAAATCGCCGGCTGGATTCGAGAGGCGTACCCGGCCGCAGGATCGCCTCCGCCCTCGATCAGGCTGTCGGCAGCGGCGTCCGCGGAGAGCAACGCGAAGAAGATGCCCTCTCGTGTGATCGGATCGACCATGCCGGCGGCGTCACCGAGCAGCATCCAGCCCGGGCCCGAAGGGTTTTCACGTTGCAGGGTGGCTTCACGCAGCGAGGGGATTGGCCAGCTGTAACGTTCGAGGTTCGACGCGGCGGGAACGTTGCGCGCGATCCACTGAGACGCGAGCGGAACGAGCGCCGCCGTCGACGCGTCGTCGGCCTGCGCGCAGATTCCCACCGCGAGATGATCCCGGCGGGGAAACGACCACAGGTAACCTGGAGGGTCGTCTTCGAACGCGACGGCAATGTCGGGCGACGTTGCACCGTGGACGAAAAACCCGGTGGCGATTGACAGATCCGCGCGCACGAAAGGACGGGACAGGCGCCGGCGCACCAGGCTGTTCGGACCGTCGGCGCCGAGCACCCAGCCGGCCCGCACCGCAAGGCCGCGCGTTGTTATCCGCCAGTGCTGGTCGTCGCGAGAAACGTCTGTCACGCGCTCGGCGACAAGCGTGGCGCCTGCCTCGATGGCCGCAGCGAGGAGCGCCGTGTCGAAGCGCGCTCGCGATGCGACAACGAGGCCGGGAGACGCGGACGGACCATCGTCGAAGGTCATCTCTACGCGGCGCGAGCCATGCTCGAACGTGGCCCCGCGAATCGGAACGGCGTCGATCCGGCCGCAGTCGAAGGCATCACGCACCAGATCGAGCGCGCGTCCGGTCACCCCGCCTCCGCACGGCTTTTCGCGCGGGTGACTGCCGTCGATCATCGCGACGCGGGCGCCTGACCGCGCCATGCGCCAGGCCGCACGGCAGCCGGCAGGCCCGGCGCCGACAATCGCAATGTCGAAGCGTTCCATCCTTGCCACGTTAAGCTAGAATTCGAGGCAATGTCTCATCCTCTTGTCGTTGCCTTGTTTCCTTCGCCGTCGGCCGCGGCTGCCGCCGTCCGCATGCTGCACGATTCGGGCATCGCCCGCGAGCAGATCTCAATCATCAGCCGAAACCACGACGAGGAGTCGAAGCTCGCGGCGGATATGGATGTCACGCCGGGCGCGGATATCGAAGACTCGGCTGTGGCGGCGCGCCTCGGCGAGTTGTCGGGGTTCATCCTCGCCGCGATCGCGCTCGTGCTTCCGGGTATCGGGCCGATCGTGGCGGCGGGCCCTTTGTCGGCCGGACTTGGCGAGGCTGCCGGTCATGTCGCCGGCGGAGTTGCGTCGGCGCTGAGCGGAGCGGGGGTGGCCTCGGCGCGGGCGGAGGCGCTCGAGACGGCGGTCAAGGAAGGCGCAATCCTCCTGGGCGTTCACACCATCCAATCGGAAGTCGCCACGGTCCGGGCGTTGCTGCAGGCGAGCGGCGCAACCCAGGTCGATACCGCCAACTGGAGCGAGTGACAGACCGAACGATGGGATTCGGACCACCGCAGCTTCGCAGGGCGGTTCGGAGACGCAAGCTGTGAGGGACACCGGCCGGTTCACGATTGGCGTGTTCCAGGACGCGGAGTGGGCGCGACGCGGTGTGGACGCACTGCTGTCGGACGGCTTCGTCGCCGAATCGCTCACGATTCTCGCAAAGGAGTCACCCGGCGTCGTGGACCTGATTGAGACGGCGCTCGGCGGGCGGCCCGATCGCGTCGAGTTGAAGTCCATCGGCCTTGTCGTTGCCCGCGGTCCGCTGGTGCGGGCGCTGCAGGGCGAGGACAGCGGCCTGACCTTGTCCGGCCTCGGTTCGACAATCGGCCGCGCCGGGTTCCAACGTCACGATGGGCATATCTTCGAAGTACTGACGGGCCGTGGAGGCGTGTTGGTCGCCGTGCGCAATGAGCCGCGCGCCGCCGACGCGCTTGCCAAACTGCATGCGTACGGCGGAGGGAATGCGGCGATTGGCGCATGGACGGGAAGAGTGTAGGAATAAGCACGACTGCCAAGGGAAAAGGCCAGGGACGGGGCCGACGCGACAAAAGCGTCCTTTCGTCGGCTGGTGGCGTCCCAAAGAGGGGACTGGTCAGTGCGTTGATTTGCTGCGGGCATTGGCCTTACGCCGTCTCCTGTCGAGGCATTCTTATTGCAACTTGCGCATATGGAGTTAGTGGGCGAAAATGTTTGCTCAAGCTAGTCCTCAACCATAATGGCCGAAGCCTACCAGGGCGCAAGCCCTAATGCGCGTTTTCTTGCCGGTTCGCTTCCGACGAGCGAGATGTCGTGGAAGAGTTTCCTGCTGCGCTCCTCGTGGTCGGTCGTTGTTCATGTCGGCGGGCTGGCGCTGCTCATCTGGATCCTGACGCGTCCCGCGACGATTGCGGGTTTGGCGAAGGTCATAGACCAACCCGACATCACGTGGATCGCCATGCCCGGTCCAGGGGGCGGAGGGGGAGGCGGCGGGACTAAAACGCCCGACCCCCCTCGCAAGGCCGAGATCACGCTGCCCAAGCCCCGCGCCGTTGAACCACCCAAGGTGATCGAGGTTCCCCCTAAACCTCTGCCGCAGATGAACATTCCGGCGGTGACTGCCGTGGCCGAGTTGCCAGGGGCTGCCACGTCCGTGCCCCTTCCGACGATGACTCAGGGCAGCGGGACCGGCGGGGGTGGGGGCACGGGTTCCGGCACCGGTGTCGGTTCAGGAACGGGCTCGGGGTACGGCGAGGGGAGCGGCGGGGGAACCGGCGGTGGTGTCTACCGCGAGGGTAACGGTGTGACGTCTCCCGTCGTGATTAAAGAAGTCAAGCCGAACTACACCGGCGAGGCCATGCGCGCGCGTATCCAGGGGCTTGTCACGATGGAGGCCGTAGTCATGCCGGACGGATCGGTCGGCGATATTCGCGTCACCCGTTCGCTCGATCAGCAGTTCGGGCTCGACAAGGAAGCGATCAAGACAGTGAAGCAATGGCGCTTCCGGCCAGGTCTGCGCCTGGGTCAGCCAGTGCCGGTCCTTATCGTGATCGAGATGTCGTTTACGCTGCGCTGACACGCGTTTCGCCCTCCCCCGTTCTTCCTCCATCTGTTCCCGCTCACGTCCCTTACCGGTAAAGTAAACCGCCTTGCGCGTCTTGTGAGTATCAAAAAAAAGAGCCGGCCGGGATTTCTCCCAGCCGGCCCTTTCAGCGTTGGCGTTTGGCCCTTTGCCTTGTAGCCCTGTCCCTTTAGTACATTCCGCCCATGCCGCCGCCGCCACCCATGCCGCCGCCGGCGCCGGCTGATTCCTTCTTGTCCTCAGGAATCTCCGAGACGATCGCTTCGGTCGTCAGGAGCAGCGACGCGATCGACGACGCGTTCTGGAGCGCGGAGCGCACGACCTTGGTCGGGTCGATGACGCCGGCCGCCACCATGTCCTCGTACTTGTCAGTGGCCGCGTTGTATCCCTCGCCGGGGTTCTTGGCTTCCTTGACGCGCGCGACGACGATGGAGCCTTCCTGGCCCGCGTTGGTCGCGATCCAGCGAAGCGGCTCTTCGATCGCCTTGCGGATCAACTCGACGCCGACTTTCTGGTCGCCTTCGAGCTTGAGGCTGTCGAGCGCCTTCGCCGCTCGGATGAGCGCGACGCCGCCGCCCGGGACGATCCCCTCTTCGACCGCCGCCTTCGTCGCGTGCATCGCGTCCTCGACGCGTGCCTTCTTTTCTTTCATCTCGGTCTCAGTGGCCGCCCCGACCTTGATGACGGCGACGCCGCCGACGAGCTTGGCGAGCCGCTCCTGCAGCTTCTCGCGGTCGTAGTCCGAAGTGGTCTCTTCGACCTGCGTGCGGATCTGCTTCACGCGGCCCTCGATGGCCGACTGCGTGCCGCCGCCTTCGACGATCGTCGTGTTGTCCTTGTCGATCGTGACCTTCTTCGCCTTGCCGAGGTCCTCGAGCTTTATGTTCTCGAGCTTGATGCCCAGATCCTCGGTGATGGCCTTCCCGCCGGTCAGCGTCGCGATGTCTTCGAGCATGGCCTTGCGGCGATCACCGAAGCCCGGCGCCTTCACGGCGACAGCCTGCAACGTGCCGCGCAGCTTGTTGACGACCAGTGTCGCGAGCGCTTCACCGTCAACGTCCTCGGCGATGATGACGAGCGGACGACTCGCGCGCGCCACCTGCTCGAGCAGCGGCAGGAGGTCTTTCATCGAGCTGATCTTCTTCTCGTGGATCAGGATGACGGGATTCTCGAGCACCACTTCCATGCGCTCGGGATCGGTCACGAAATACGGCGAGAGGTACCCGCGGTCGAACTGCATTCCTTCGACGACCTCGAGCGAGGTCTCGAGGGTGCGCGCTTCTTCAACCGTGATGACGCCGTCCTTGCCGACCTTCTCCATCGCTTCCGCGATGATTTTGCCGATCGTGTCGTCGCTGTTCGCCGAGATCGTGCCGACCTGCGCGATCATGTTGCCGGCGACCGGCTTCGACTGCTTTTTCAGCGACTCGATGACGGCTTCGACGGCCTTTTCGATGCCGCGCTTCAGCTCCATCGGGTTCGCGCCGGCGACAACGTTCTTCGCGCCCTCGCGGAAGATCGCCTGGGCGAGGACCGTCGCGGTCGTCGTGCCGTCACCGGCGATGTCGGACGTCTTGCTCGCACCCTCGCGCACCATCTGCGCGCCCATGTTCTCGAGCGGATCCTTGAGGTCGATCTCCTTGGCGACGGTCACGCCGTCCTTGGTGATCGTGGGGGAGCCGAACTTCTTGTCGAGGACGACGTTGCGCCCCTTGGGGCCGAGCGTCACCTTGACGGCGTTGGCGAGCTGGTTGACGCCGCGCAGGATAGCCTGGCGCGACTCCTCGCCGTAGATAATCTGTTTAGCCATATAACTTCTGTCTCCGTGTGATGTGGAATCGTGACACGCCCGAACTCAGAAGGTCGGGCCGACGGTGTCCTTACAGTTACTTGGTGATGACGCCGAGGATCTCTTCCTCGCGCATGATGAGGTACTCCTCGTTATCCAGTTTGATTTCCTGGCCGGAGTACTTGCCGAAGAGGATCGTGTCCCCTTCCTTCACGTCGAGCGGCGTGACCTTGCCGTCCTTCTCGACCTTCCCCTTGCCGACGGCGATGACCTTGCCCTGCTGCGGCTTTTCCTTGGCGGTATCGGGAATGATGATGCCGCCGACTTTCTGTTCGCCTTCTTCGAGGCGCTGCACGATGACGCGGTCGTGCAAGGGACGGATTCTAACGGTAGTTGCGGTTGTTGCCATAGCGATCTTCACTCCGGGTTGTGGGGGGCGGTCGGACCCGCTCCGTGGTTCGGCGCGGTTACCCGCGTTCTCGTTTTTAGGCCTGATTCGTGTGTAAATGAAGCCTGGTGGCCCTGCGGCTTAGCAATCCCCATGGCCGACTGCTAATTCTATGGAAGTGGGCTGGACGTGTCAAGCAGTCGCGGGGGGCGAGTGCTAAATTCTTTGATCGGCGGCCACTAGTAGCGATTAGCGACGGCCGTCCGGCGATCCGGCGAGGAAGCGGCGGCCTGTCCCCGGAAATCGGGCCGCCAGCCGCCACTCCAGGCTAAGCCTTTTAGCCGCCAGCCGCTGTTCTCAGATCGAACGTTTGATCCGGTACTCGCTGATCTTGCGCGCGATGGTGTTGCGGTGGAGGCCGAGCAGCTCGGCGGCATCGCCGACGTTTCCCTTCGAGCGCTGCAAGGCGCGGGAGATGAACATCTTCTCGAACTCGCGCCGGGCTTCGTCGTACCGCACGCCCTTCTCGAGCAGTTCCTGCACGAGCTTGTCGAGTTGATCGCGCACGGTCAGCGCAGCTCGCGTCCCGAGAGCAGCCGAAAGGCCTCGACGTATTTGTCGCGCGTCCGGCGGATCACGTCGTCGGGCAGCGCCGGTACGGGCGGCTGCTTGTTCCAGCGGATTTCTTCGAGGTAGTCGCGCACGAACTGCTTGTCGAAGCTTGGCTGGCCGTGGCCAGGTTCGTACTGGGCGGCCGGCCAGAAGCGCGACGAGTCGGGCGTCAACACTTCGTCGATGAGTACCGCGTCGGTCGCGGGGTTGCCGCCGCGAACCAAGCCAAACTCGAATTTCGTGTCGGCGATGATGATGCCCTTCGATTCCGCGTGCTCGCAGCCGCGGCGATAAATCTCGAGCGTGAGCGCCTTCAATCGCGCGATCAGCTCGGAACCGACGATCCGGCCCGCTTCCTGCTCGCTGATGTTGATGTCGTGGCCGGTGTCGGCCTTCGTCGCCGGCGTGAAGATCGGCGCGGGCAGCCGATCCGACTCCCGCAGGCCCGCCGGGAGCGCGACGCCGCAGACGCTGCCGCTCTGCTGGTATTCCTTCCATCCGGATCCGGACAGATAGCCGCGTGCCACGCATTCGATCGGAATCGGCTTGGTCCGCCGCGCGAGCATCGTCCGGCCGCGCAGGACATCCGCGTGGCGACGCGCGGGGTCCGGGAACTGATCGACGTCGAGGGAGACGAGGTGGTGTGGCACGAGCTCGCCCATGCGCTCGAACCAGAATCCTGACAGCTGCGTCAGGACTTTGCCCTTGTCGGGAATGCCGGAGCCCAGCACGTAATCAAAGGCCGAGATGCGATCGGTGGCGACGATGAGTAGCGCCTGGTCGCCTGAGGGCAGCGTGACGTCATAAACGTCGCGTACTTTGCCGCGCCGATGGAGCGTGAGACCGTCAAGCGAAGTTTCGAGTAGAGGGGCAGTGGAGAGCACAATGACCTCGCGAGAGACGGCAAAGCTTACTGGCACCTTCGAGTCCAGTCAAATCCATTGCTGATGGACGATTGCTGATTGTTGATTTGATTGGATGATGGTCAATTGTCAATCTTACAAATCAGCAATCAGCAATCGCAAATCAGCAATCAACGAGATCGTACCGTGATGTTTCCGTGCGCACTGCGAATGGTGATCGTCGGACCACCGCCGTTGACCGGACCGGTCGCGCGGTGCTCCTGGCCTGACGTGACCACTTCGAGCGTGCCGCGTGGCAGCGTGATGAGGCCGTCACTGGCCACCGCGTCGAGCTGGTAACCGCCAGCGGGCGGCGTAATCTCGATCGGGTCACCCCCTTCGGCGTAGATCGCGAGTGGTGCGGCGCGTTCGACGACGACGTCCACGTCCGCGCCGCGGACGTCAATACGTCCCTCGGTGCGGAGTCCTTTCACGGAGACGGAGCCCGATACTGCATTGATCCGCAGGATGCCGGCGGTCTTCTCGAGCTTCTCGAGGAAGATCTCGGTGCCCACCGTGTCGAGGTCGATCGGGCCGCCAATCTCGCTGCCCCGGAGTTCTCCTGATTTCATGTTCAACGTGGCCTCGCCGCGGATCTGTTCGAGCCGGACGTCGGTGCCGATCGTCGTCAGTTTCACGCCTCGCGCGTCGGCGATTCGGAGCTCCCCTCCGCGGTAACTTCCCGATATACGCCCCGCGATCTGTTTGAAGTCGCTCTCCCCCCGGGAATTCGAGAGCTCGACATCCCCGACGTTGGCCACCTGGGTACGCGCGCTCGTGGGCTCAATCTTCAGCTGAAGGCGGGACGGCACGTGCAACACGAGGTTCGCGGTCTGCCGGCCCTCCGGCGGGAATTTGGCTTCGGTGATCATCCGCCCGCCGGCGAGGTCGATGTTCACAACCGTTTCCTTCGCCAAACGCTGCGCCTCGGCATCGTCGTATCCGTTTGAGTGGACCCGAAGCTCTATGCCGAGATCCTGGCGATCTTGGCCGGCAATCGTGAGCTCGCCGGAAGGCAGCTTTACGCGCAGTTCGGTGACCGCCGCATCCACCGCATGGGTGTTGGTCGTCGTGATGTCCGCCGAGGCGCGATTGCCGCGCACTCCCCGGCGAATGTTCTCGATGAGTCGGCCAGGGGAGAAGCTGCGCTCCCCCGGTGCGGGAGGCGGCGCCGTGACCTGATAAACGATGCCTCCGACGATAATGAACGCGGCAATCAGCAGTAACTCACGTTTTCCCATATACTTGGAGCGGATCTTGTAGTAGAGTTCGCCGGGGTTGCCCCACGAACAAGGTATGCTCAGCCGATTCCCCGCCGAGCACTCCCCGGATTCTAATCCTTGACACGACCAAGCGCGTAAGGCGCCAAGTCTGAACGATTATCTGAGTTGCATGCGGCTGCGAGTTCGTACGGTCCTTATTTTTCTGCTTACCATCGGGTTGCTTGCGTTTTTCTTCCGCAAGGCCGATCCGGCCGAAGTGTGGGCTGAAACACGCCGGGCGGATCCCGCGTTGCTGCTGTACGCGGTCATCGTGACCGGGCTCACGTACCTCGTTCGTGCGTGGCGATGGCAGTCGCTCCTCGCGCCAATCGGCCGGACTCGTTACGTTGTCGCCTTCGAAACGACGGTCATCGGGTTCGCGGCCAATGCACTCATTCCCGGCCGGGTCGGTGAGGTGCTTCGCCCGTATCTTCTGGCCCGCCGGGAACGCCTGAACGCCACCTCGGCATTTGCGACCGTCATTCTCGAGCGCCTTCTCGATCTCGCGACGGTGTTGCTGCTGTTTGCCTTCTTCGTCTTCACCGTGGGGCCGGGCGTCATCTCAGGAGATCCCGCGAAGCTCGCGGTCGTGAAATTCGGCGGCGGCGTGGCGGCGGCGTCGGCGGTTGCGGGCCTGGTCGTGCTGTTCGCGCTTGCCGGCCATCCGGAGCGTCTCGGACGCGCGGCCCTGCGCGTGGAACGCCTGCTGCCGGCGCGGCTGGCGGGTGTCCTGGCGGCGTTCGTCGAGACGTTTGCGCAGGGGCTTGCCGTGATGCGGCATCCCACGCGACTGGTGACGGCACTCGCGCTGTCGTTTCCGATGTGGATGTCGATCGCGGCCGGAATCTGGCTGACCTCGCGGGCATTTCACATTACGTTCCCGTACACGGGTTCGTTCCTCGTGATGACGATGCTCGTGGTGGGGGTGGCGGCGCCGACTCCGGGCGGCGTCGGCGCGTTCCACGCCGCCTATCAGTTCGCGGTTACCGAGTTCTTCGCTGCGTCGGGCGATCGCGCGGTGGGGGCCGCCATCGTGCTTCACGCGGTTTCGTTCGTCCCGGTGACGCTGCTGGGCCTGGTGTTCATGGCGCGCGAAGGACTCACTTTCGGAGGCGCTCGCCGGATCGCCAGTGACGGTCCTTCGACTCGCCCGGCAGGACCGCTCGCTAAGGACACTCGACTTGAAGTACGGGGCCTGCCACGAGCGACGCCCCTTGGGGCGGAGTCGAGTGGTGCCACGAGTGCTCCGGAAGAATCGAGCGGCGCGCCTGTTGCGCGCAGGCTGGAGAAAGGCGCGCGATGAAGTGCCCGTATTGCGGCAACCTGGGCGATAAGGTCGTCGACTCGCGCGAGAGCAAAGAGGGGGACGTCATCCGGCGCCGCCGTCAATGCCTCAATTGCGCGAAGCGGTTCACGAGCCGTGAACGCATCGAGGACATCGAATACCGCGTCGTGAAGAAGGACGGCAACCGGGAGGGGTTCCAGCGGCAGAAGCTCATTGCGGGGCTGTTGACGGCTTCGGAGAAGCGGCCGGTGAGCATCCAGCAACTGGAAGCGATCGCGGATCGCATCGAGGCGGAGCTGCAGGAACGTCCCGAACGGGAGATGACGACCGATGACATCGGCGCGCGACTCATGCAGGAGCTGAAGCAGCTCGATCAGATTGCCTACGTCCGCTTCGCCTCCGTCTACCGTCAGTTTCGCGACGTCGGACAGTTCAAGCGCGAGGTCGACGAATTGCAGAAGTTAAAGGGATGATTCGGTGACGGGGCAGGCGACGTTCACGTTCGTTCCCTGACGCGACGACCATGACAACCGTCCGCGATGTACGGCGCCCTACGACGGCCGCGCGGACCGCGCGGCAGCCGGAACGCCGTCCGTTCCGCGACAATCCCCGCCTGATCCTGCTCGGGATCGTGCTGCTGTTCGGCGCGCTCGCCGCGATGGTCTTCTTCGCGGACAAGTCGACGCAGTTGAACCCGGACTTCCTGAGCGAGGTCGTCCTGTACGCGCTGTCGGCCGCTGATCTCACCATGGTTGTCGCGCTGGTCTTCGTGCTGGCGCGCAACATCGTGAAGCTCTTCGTCGAGCGGCGGCGCGGGCTGCCGTTCTCGCGATTCCGCGCGAAGCTCGTCCTGGCGATGCTGGGGCTCACGATCGTTCCCTCGCTTCTCGTGCTGGCGGTCGGCGGTGAACTGATTCGAAGCGTCACGCAGCTCTGGTTCAGCCAGCCGATCGACGAAGTGCTGAGGTCGGCGAACGAGATCGGGGGCAACTACTACCGTGAGCACGAAGCGCTCGTAGCCGTCGAGTCGCAGCGTATCGGGCGGGCGCTACCGTTCCGGGCTGTGGAGGCCGGAAACGTCGAGGCGGTGCGGATGGCGATTGCGCCGGAAGTCACGCACGGCCGGCTTGGGCTGGTCGAGGTATACCAGCTGACGGCGAACGGTGTGCCGTCACCGCTCGTCGCCGTCGAATCGCCGTCGCTGCCCCGTGGACATGCGCGCGGCATGGCGGATCGACTCGCGGCCAGGGTCGCATCGGGCAGCGCTGAAACGCAGGCACTCGATCCGGTCGACGCCGGCGGAGAACTGGTGCGCGCGGGGTCCCTCATCCGCGATCCCGCGACGAATCGCCCGGTCGGCGTGGTCCTCGCGAGCAGTTATCTGTCGGGCGACCTCGCCAACTATGCCCGGCGCATCACCGAGAGCTACGAGAATTACAGCCAGCTTCGCGTACTTCGGCGGCCGCTCCAGGGTGTGTACCTGTCGCTCTTCCTCATGATGACGTTGATGATTCTCGTGAGCGCGACGTGGACCGGCCTGTACCTCGCGAAACGGATTACTCGCCCGGTCCAGCTGCTAGCCGCGGGTGCGCGCGAAATAGGGGCCGGCCGGCTCGATCATCGGATCGAGCCCGAGACACGGGATGAATTCGGATCGCTCGTCGAAGCGTTCAACACGATGGCGGGCGAGCTCGCCGCCAGCCAGCGCAAGCTCGAACGATCGCGCGTCGATCTCGAGCGCAAGAACCTGCAGCTCGACGAACGCCGCCGATACATTGAAACCGTGCTCGAACGGATTGCCACTGGCGTGATCTCGGTGGGCGCCGACGCGCGAATCGAGACGATCAACACCGCCGCGCGACGGTTGCTCGATCTCGATCACGACGTCGTGGCGCGATCCGTTACCGACGTCTTTGCGCGCGAGGATCTGCGTCCGCTCGAAGCTCTCCTCGGTCGCATGCAGACGGTGTTGAGCGAAGCCGCGGCGCAGGAGATCGCGCTTGCACGCAACGGCCGTGAATTGCATCTGGCGGCCGCCGCCACCCCACTGCAGGGGGAAGACGGAACATTCGCGGGAGCCGTCCTCGTTTTCGACGATGTGACGCCGCTCATCCGGACGCAGCGCATCGCCGCCTGGCGGGACGTCGCGCGGCGGCTCGCGCACGAAATCAAGAATCCGCTGACGCCGATTCAATTGTGCGCCGAGAGGATGCGCCGGCAGTTCACTGGCGCGCCGCCGGCCGCACGCGCGCTCGTCGAGGAGTGCACGACAACGATTGTCGGCGAAGTCGAATCGCTCAAGGCCCTGGTGGACGAGTTCGCGCAATTCGCACGCATGCCCGCGCCGCGCGCCATTCCGTCCGATCTGAACGGGGTACTGACCGAAACCCTGGCCCTCTATAACGGCCTCTTCCGCGAGATCCGGATCGAGTCCCGGCTTGCCGATGGGCTCCCCCCAGTGCGCCTCGACGTGGAGCAGATCCGCCGAGTTGTCATCAACCTGGTGGACAACGCCGTCGAGGCCCTTGGCGGCAGCGGCGCGGCGCCGCGGCCGGGCGGCGAGGCTCCGACCATCGTCGTTGAAACACGGCCCGATTCCGCCAATGGTGTCGTCAGGTTGACCGTGTCCGACAACGGCCCTGGCATTTCCCCCGCAGATCGGGACAAGTTGTTCATGCCGTACTATTCGACCAAGCGCCGCGGCAGCGGGCTGGGGCTGGCGATCGTCCGCCGGATCATCGCAGAGCACGGGGGCAGCATCGAAGCCACGGACAACGATCCCCATGGCACGGTGTTTACGATTGAGTTGCCGGTATGAGTTTCCAGTTTCCAGTTTCCAGTTGCCAGTTTCCAGTTGGGACTGCGGACTGGTCGCGGGGAGCCCGGAACCACTTTCTGGCAACTGGCCAATTGGCGACTGCTAACTGGCGACTGGCAACTGGCAACTGGTAACCTGAATGAAACCTACCGTCCTCATCGTTGACGACGAAGCCGGCGTGCGGAGCGCGCTCAGCGGCGTCCTGCGTGATGAGGGGTACGCCGTCGATGCCGTCGAGAGCGGGGAAGCGTGCCTGGATCGTGTGCTCCGCGCGCCATACGACGTCATCGTGCTGGACATCTGGCTGCCGGGCATCGACGGTCTGGCGACGCTCGCGCATCTGCGTGAGCGGCGTGTCGATGCGCCGGTCGTGATGATCTCCGGACACGGCAACATCGAGTCGGCCGTTCGCGCGATCAAGATGGGAGCGTTCGACTTTGTCGAGAAACCGCTCTCGCTTGACAAAACGGTTCTCGTGGTCGGCAACGCCGTGCGGCAGCGCCGGCTGGAAGCCGAGAACCGCGCCCTCCGGGCCCATGTCGATCGCCGCCTGACGATGGTCGGCGAGAGCTATGTGATGGGGCAGCTTCGCGAGCAGGTCGCGATGGCGGCGCCCACCAACGGGCGGGTCCTGATTTTCGGCGAGAACGGCACGGGCAAGGAGCTCGTCGCGCGCAGCATTCACAGCTTGAGTCACCGGCGCGCGGGACCGTTTGTCGAGGTCAATTGCGCGGCCATTCCAGAAGAGCTGATCGAGAGCGAGCTCTTCGGCCATGTGAAGGGGGCCTTCACGGGCGCGGTCTCCGATCGGCGCGGCAAGTTCGAGGTGGCCGATGGCGGCACGCTGTTCCTCGACGAGATCGGGGACATGAGCCTGAAGACGCAGGCCAAGGTGCTCCGCGCGCTCCAGGAGCAGGTCGTGGAACCGGTTGGCGGCACGAGCGGCGTGAAGGTCGACGTTCGGATCCTCGCCGCGACCAACAAGGATCTTCCCGCCGAGATCCGTGCCGGACGGTTCCGGGAAGACCTGTACTTCCGGTTGAACGTCATTCCGATCTTCGTGCCCCCACTACGCGATCGTGACGCCGACATCGCGCTGCTGGCCGAGCACTTCATGGCGGAACTGGCGCGCGAATACGGACGGCGGCCCAAACACTTGGACTCCGGCGCCGCGACCGGGCTCAGCAGTTACAGGTGGCCGGGCAACGTGCGCGAGCTGCGCAACGTCATCGAGCGGCTGCTCATCATGGTCCCGGGAGACACGATTGCGTTTGGCGATTTGGCGTTCCTCGATGGCACCGTTACCGCCGCCGTGGAGTCCGACGGGGCGCCGCCGGTGTCGCTGCATGACGCCCGCGAACGATTCGAACGGGACTACATCCTGCGCGCGCTCGCCACACAGCAGGGGAATATCTCGCGCACGGCGGAAATCCTCGGTGTCGAGCGCAGCAATCTCTACCGCAAGATGCGCGCCTTTGGCATTGTCCCCGCGCGCCGTGAGGAAGAATCGGTGTAGCTTCCTCCATCTCCCATCTCCCAGCTCCCAGCTCCTAGCTCCTAGCTGGAAGCCGGAAGCTGGAAGCTTCATTTCAATTTGTTCTCCAGAATCTGTTCCGGCCCGAAACGCTCGATCTGGAGATAGAATTCCGCGGCCGCCGTCAGGGCGGCCGATGGCAACAGCCCAACGATCTCACTCTCCAGGATCGAGACGCCATAGCGCGCCGCCTCGCGCTTGACGATCTCGAAGACTCGAAAGATCGGCGTCTTCTCGTAGTTGGTCAGGTTCATGGAGACCTGCGCGATGCCCCGGTCTTCGATCATGAAGCCGGCAGCCTTGACGTAACGCAGGCCTCCGCTGCTGTGCCGGATCGCGGCGGCAATCTTTTTCGCCACATCGAGTCTGTTCGTGTTGAGGTTGATGTTGTAGGCGATGAGCGGCATCCGCGCGCCGATAACCGAGGCGCCTGCCGATGGGTGCGGGACCGCGGGGCCGAAGTCCGGCGTCCATTCGGCGTTCCGCATCTTCGCGGCCAGCCCCTCGAACTCGCCGCGACGGATGTCTTCAAGGTTCCGGCGCGCGGGATTCGCCGACGCCTCCTCATACAGAAATACCGGCACGCCGAACCGCTCCGCCACTACAGCGCCGACCTCCCGGGCGAGCCCAACGCACTCGGCCATCGTGATCCCCTCGATCGGCACGAACGGCACGACGTCCACCGCGCCCAGCCGCGGATGCTCACCCCGGTGGGTGCGCAGATCGATGGCCGCCACCGCCTGTTCGAAGAGCGCGAGCGTGGCGCGCTTGACGCCATCAGCGTCGCCGACCAGCGTGTAGACGGACCGGTTATGAGAGGGATCCGACGAGTAGTCGAGAAGCCGCACGCCCGGGGTCGCTCGTATGGCATCGGCCAAACGCTCGATCACGTCAGGCTGGCGGCCCTCGCTGACGTTAGGAATCGACTCGATGATCGCCATGCGAGAGTTCTACCACGTTGCCGCCCACTGATCGGCTATTAGTCGGGGGACTTTCGTCCCCCGAACCCCCTTACTCGCTCGCTCATGGGGCCCCATCGCCCATTTCCGCTCGCGAGGCTCACTCGCTGTCGCTCGTTCGCTGCTGCACCAGATCATCGACACGCGCCGGCGCGCCAGGTGTCCGTTGCGATCCACCGAAAAAAGGCGCCTGCAGGCGCCCCGTCTCGCGTGACGATCGGATCCCGGTGGTTGAATGTCTTGTGTCGGCGGGCCGTTGGGCTCATAATCGCTCGCATCTTCTGCGGGATCGCTATTTTGTGACGACCGACCCGATCCTCTCCCATCCCGTCGCGGCCGCGCTCGAATCGGAGCGCGATCGCGAGGCGCGCGTCGAAAAGCTGCTGCTCAGCGGCCTCAACCATTACTTCGCCAGTCAACACGAGCTCGCGATTAACGTCTGGACCCGCGCGCTGTTCATCGATCGTGGCCATGCCCGGGCGCGCGCGTACATCGAGCGGGCGCGCGGCGCAATCGCCGAGCGGCAGCGGGAGGGGGACGAGCTCATCCACACGGGCGCGGCGGCTTTCGAGCGAGGGGAAACCGATACGGCGCGACGTCTCCTCATGTCAGCGGTCGAACACGGCACGGTCACCGAAGAAGCGCTCGCGCTGCTCGATCGCCTCGATCGCCTTCAGGCGGCCGGCGTGCCGCAGGAAATCCGCAACGAGGGCCGCATGTCGCCGCACCGCGGACCCGTGTCCGAGGTGACGCAACGCGGCGATCGATCGTGGCTGGGTTGGATTGCCGCGGGAGTTGTTCTCGGCGTTGCGAGCGCAACGTTGGCGATCGGGGTGTTCTGGACCCGTGGAGAGCAGTGGCTGCTTCGCGATCCAGCGGCGACGGCAGAGACCGCCGTTCGCGCTCGCGAAGAGCCGCTTCCCGTTCCGTCCGCCTCTGATGTGTGGATCGCGCGCGCGCAGGCTGAGTACGAGCGGGGTCACTTGCGCGAGGCGCTGCTCGCCCTCGAGGGTATCCGGCCCGGTGACCCGGTCAGCGCCGAGGCAGACCGCCTGAAGGCGGCCGTCCAGAGCAAGCTTCTCGAGGCCGCCCGCAGCGGCCAAGCGCCTGCGCCTGCGCGCGTCCAGGACAGTCCTCGCCCATGAAATGTCCGAAGTGCCACTACATCAGTTTTGAAAGCAGCGAACGTTGCCGCAACTGCGGCTATGAATTCTCGCTCGCTGTCGGCGCCGAAGGGTTCGATCTGCCGATCCAGACCGGCCAGGAAGCGATCGGGCCGCTCGGGGACTTCGCGCTGGGGCGCGACCAGCAATCGTCCCCAACCGTCGCGTCCGCATCCTTGCCGCAACCGCGGCCCATCACGAGCTCGTTCGATCTCCCGTTGTTCAAGGAGCGGCGCCGGGAGGATGACCCGCCGCTTGTTGCGCCGCCGGCCGTCCCGCGCGCGCCGCTGGCCGTGCGACGATCGAATCCCGCGCCACGCGGTACGAACCGCCCGACGGCGGACGAGCCCGTGCTCGATCTCGAAGCACCCTCGCCTTTCGAACGGCAGGCCTCGCGGCGGACGGACGCATCGGTGCCGGCCCTGGCTCGTGGGGACAGAGAGCCGCTCGCCGCGTCGGTGGGGCCGCGATTTCTCGCCGCGCTCGTCGACGCCATCATTCTTGGCTCGATCGGGCTGGCCGTGTTGTACCTCACGCTGAAGGTCTGCGGGTTGCAGTTTGCCCATGTCGCGGTCATTCCGCCGGTGCCCTTTACGGCCTTTCTTCTGCTCGTCGCCGTCGGGTACCTCACGCTCTTCACGGCGGCTGGCGGCCAGACGATCGGCAAGATGGCCGCGGGCATCAAGGTCGTCTCGACCGACGTCGACCACCTCCGGGTTCCGCTCGGTCAGTCGGTGCTTCGCGCGGCGGCGTACCTGGCGTCGGCGCTACCCGCAGGACTGGGCTTCCTGCCGGCTGTCCTTGGCGCCGACAGGCGCGCGATCCACGATCGACTCGCCGACACGCGCGTCGTCAAAGCGTGACTCGCCTCGCAGTTTTTGTCGCCACGGTCGCTTATTGCGGCTACTTTCCAATCGCACCGGGTACCGTGGGCTCGGCCGCAGGTCTGGTCGTTTATCTGCTCGTCTGGTGGTCGCAATCGCCGGCTGTGGAGGTGGGGCTCATCCTCGGTCTCTTTGGCGCGGGAGTCTGGGCCGGCACGACGGCGGAGCGATATTTCGGCGGCATCGATCCGGGACCGATCGTGATCGACGAAGTTGTCGGGATGCTCATCACGCTGGCATTCATTCCCGTGGGCTGGTCGGCCGCGCTCGCCGGGTTCGTCCTCTTCAGGATCTTCGACGTCTTGAAGCCTTACCCGGCGGGGCGCTTCGAGCGCCTCCACGGCGGCCTTGGCGTGATGGCAGACGATGCGATGGCGGCGGTGTACGCGAACATCTCGTTGCGTGTGGTGATGTGGCTGCTGCCCGCGTGGATCGCATGAGCCAGGTGCCAACGCTCGTGACGGCCGAGGTCATCGCCGTCGGCAGCGAACTGCTTGGTTCCACGCGTGTCGACACCAACTCGCTCTTTCTTGCCGATCGTCTTGCCTCGCTTGGCATCGAATTGCGCGCGAAGAGCGTCGTGGGGGACGACCGGCAACGGCTCGCTGACGTCTTTCGCGCCGCGTTGTCACGCGCGGATCTCGTGATCCTCACTGGCGGTCTCGGACCTACAGACGACGATCTGACGCGCGAAGCCGTGGCGGACTCACTCGGTCTCGCGCTCCGGGAGGACGCCGCGATCGTCGCGGAGATTGAAGAACGCTTCGCGGCGCGGGGACTACGGATGCCGCAGGTGAACCGGCGTCAGGGCATGGTTCCACGCGGGGCGTCGGTCCTCCCGAATCCCCGTGGCACGGCGCCCGGTCTGTCGATCGACCACGAGGGGCGTGTCGTCGTGCTGCTTCCCGGGCCGCCGCGTGAGATGCAGCCGATGTTCGACGCGCTGTGCGCCGGGGCGCTTGCGGCGCGCGCGGGCGGTTCGCGCATCCACAAGGAGACGCTGTTCGTAGCCGGGCGGGGAGAATCGCAGGTCGAAGAGATCGCGCAGCCGATTTACTCCCGCTGGGCCGCCGAACGGCCGCCGATCGAGACGACGATTCTTGCGATGCCGGGTCAGGTGGAATTGCACCTGGCGCTGCGAGCCGATGCCGGCGGCGGCGCGGCCGCCCGGCTGCGTGCCGCGCACGCGGAGCTCGTAGGCGCGTTGGGCAAGGACGTGTTCAGCACCGACGGCCGGTCAATGGAGGAAGTCGTCGGAGCGTTGCTGCGGGAGCGCGGCTTGACAATCGCGGCGGCTGAATCGTGCACCGGCGGGCTGTTGATGTCGCGGTTGACCGATGTCGCGGGCAGCTCCGAATACGTCCTCGGCGGTGCCGTCGCGTACAGCGACGCGCTCAAGACCACCTTCGCGGGTGTGCCTCCCTCGCTCATCGAAGCGCACGGTGCCGTCAGCGAGCCTGTCGCCATCGCGCTCGCCGATGGTGTCCGCGAACGTACTGGCGCCAGTATCGGACTGGGCATTACAGGGATCGCGGGTCCGGGCGGTGGCACGCCGCAGAAGCCCGTCGGGACGGTGGTGATTGCATTGAGCGGGAGCGAGGTCACCGCGCGCGTCCGGACGTTTTCTTTTTTTGGTGGCCGGCCGCAGGTCAAATTCCAGGCGACACAGGGGGCGCTCGATATGGTCAGGCGGGCGCTACTTTCTTCCTAGTACGGCTTGTCAGATCAACCAATTTGCTCGGACGAGGGTCGGTGACTTGTCACGACGAGTTCACGCAGAGAGCGCCAAGCGCGCGGAGCAGACAGCAAGGAAGCCGCTGCGATTGCCCTTCCGGCAACGCGCGCTTCGCGCAAGCAGGAGGGTCACGAGATTCCAGAAACAAGCAGCGTATTGAAACTCCCGCTGTTTGTTTCTGGGATCTCGTGGCACTGCCGGGAAGGCCCGTTACGCGGCCTTTCTCGGCGATCTCTGCGTGCTCCGCGTGAGATCGTCTTCTCCGCGCACTGTGAAGCCACGGCAACCGCCTCGCGTGAGCCTTACCAGTCAGGCGTCCGCGTTGAGACTATTCATCGGCGTAGAGCTGGACGATGCCGTCCGCGACTCGGCAGCGGCGATCGCGAATTCGCTGCGCCGCCATCTCGGGCATCGTGTCGACGCGCGGTGGGTTCCTGCATCCAACCTTCACATCACGCTGTGGTTCATCGGGAACGTGACCGATGATCGGGCTGATGAGATCCTGCGCGCACTGCATCGGCCGTTCACGATCCCCGCCTTCAATGCCCACATTGGGGGCCTTGGCGCCTTTCCGCCATCGGGCGCGCCGAGAGTGTTCTGGCTGGGAGTGCGATCGGGCGCGGCGCCGTTGACCGGTCTGTACGCGGGGCTGGCGGCACGACTGCTGCCCCTGGGCATCGAACCGGAACGCCGGGCTTACTCCCCGCATCTCACGATCGCCCGAGTCAAGGAGGCCCGGGCCGGCAAGGCTGCCGCCGACCTCCGCGCCTCGTTCCGCGTGGTTGCGGCTGACGCCGGAACCTGCAGCGTCTCGCGCGTCACGGTCTTTCGAAGCCATCTGTCGCCGAAAGGCGCCACGTACGAACCTCTCCTGCGAGTACCATTACAGTAAGACCGTGATGCGTTCAATCCTGTTCGGCTATCTGGCGGGCTCGGTGCCGTTTGCGTTTCTGCTGGCGCGCCGCGCGGGCATCGACGTTCGCGTGGCCGGGAGCGGCAATGTCGGCGCGGCAAATGTGCTTCGCACGACGGGCGCCTGGCGCGGCTTCGTCGTGATGGCGCTCGATGTGGCGAAGGGCGCGGCCGCGGTGCTCGCGGTCCATCTCGCCGCGGGCGGGGGGGCGGTTGCGGCCCTGACCGGCGCCGCGGCAATCGTCGGTCACATTTATCCGGTGTGGCTGCGCTTCCACGGCGGCAAGGGCGTCGCCGTCGCGGCCGGGGTTTTCAGCGTCCTGTCGCCCATCGCGACCGGGATTGCGGCCTCCTTGTTCCTCGTCACCGTGTGGGCCACACGTTACGTGTCGCTCGGGTCGATCGCCGCGACGGTGGCCCTGCCGCCGGTTGCCTGGTGGGCCGGTGCGCCCCGTGCGGTCGTCGCGGCGGCCGCCGGCACCGGGGCCCTGATCCTCTTCCGTCATCGCGCGAATGTTCGCCGTCTCCGATCCGGAACCGAGCGGAGGATGGGAAGGCGCGTATGAGCCGCATGGCCGTCCTGGGCGCTGGAAGCTGGGGCACGGCGCTCTCGATCCATCTTGCCCGCGCCGGACGCCCTGTCAGCCTCTGGGCGCGCGACGCCGGGCTCGTCGACGAGATGATCGCGAGCTCCGCAAACCTGCGCTACCTGGCTGACGTCCCGCTCCCGCCGCGAGTCGTGCCGACCTCGTCGCTCGAGACCGCGCTCGATGACGCGCAGTTCGTGATTGTCGCGGTGCCGTCGCATGGTTTGCGCGCGGTGGTACGGGCAGCGGCGCCGCTCATCCCCCCGCACGCAGTCGTGGTCAGTGCGACCAAAGGGCTCGAGACGGATTCATTGCGGCGCATGTCGCAGGTGATCGAGGAAGAAACCGGCGCCCGGCTCCCGGTCGTCGTGCTGTCGGGCCCGAGCTTCGCTGCCGAAGTGGCACGGGGGCTTCCGGCCGCCGTGTTGGCGGCGTCTTCAGACGACCGCGCGGCCGTGCGGGTCCAGGAACAGTTCCGCGGCCCGGGCCTGCGGCTGTACGGAAACGACGATGTGGCGGGTGTCGAGATCGGCGGCGCCTTGAAGAACGTGATCGCGATCGCGGCGGGCGTTGTCGAGGGTCTGGGTCTCGGTCAGAACGCGATGGCCGCACTCATCACGCGCGGCCTGGTCGAGATCTCCCGGCTGGCCTGCGCCGAGGGGGCGCGGCGCGACACGCTGGCCGGTTTGAGCGGCCTCGGCGATCTGGTCGTGACGTGCACGGGAAATCTAAGCCGCAACCGGCATGTGGGTATCGAGCTCGGCCGAGGCCGTCGTCTCGCCGACATTCTTGCGGGCATGCAGATGGTGGCAGAGGGCGTACGTACGACCGGGGCGGCGCTCGCGCTCGGCGCCCGCCACGGCCTGGAGCTCCCAATCGCCGCGCAAATGGCCGCCGTTCTCGATGGCCACGTCTCCCCCCTGGAGGCCGTCGAGAGCTTGATGGGAAGACGACAGCGGGCGGAAGTGGATGGATAGCTTGGGAATTGCTGATTGCTGATTGTCGATTGCTGATTGAGATTGAGGATTGGGGATTGGGGATTGGGGATTGGGATCAGGGATAAGGGACTAGTGATTGAAATATGGGTTTTTTCGACAAGATCAAACAGTCGTTGACACGCACGAAAGAGCAATTCGTCGAGCGGTTCGAGGAAGTGGTGAAGCGGGCCGACGAGCCTGCGAATCGCAGCCAGCCGATAGATGTCGAGACGATCGAGGCACTCGAGGAGGCGTTGATTTCGGCTGACGTCGGTGTGGCGGCGACTGAACAGATCGTGCAGGCGGTGCGCGCGCGGCGCGGCCGGGCGGACTCGCTGCGCACCCTCGTGAAGGAAGAGATCCGCGACATTCTGCGCGGCGCCACTCTGCCCGCCCCGAATGGTCAGCGTCCCCACGTGGTGTTGATCGTCGGTGTGAATGGAACCGGAAAGACGACAACCGTCGGGAAGCTTGCGCGGCTCATCAAGGACTCAGGCCAATCCCCGCTGATCTGCGCCGCCGATACGTTTCGCGCCGCGGCCGTGGAGCAGCTGGAGATCTGGGCGAAGCGCGCGGGCGTCGATTTCATCAGGGCCAGACCAGGCTCGGATCCCGCGGCGGTCGTGTACGACGCGATCGCCGCGGGGAAGGCTCGTCTGCGCGACGTGGTCCTGATCGACACCGCCGGGCGGCTCCACACGCGCGTGAACCTCATGACCGAGCTCGACAAGATCCGGCGCATTGCGGCGCGCGAGGTCGAAGGGGCACCACACGAAGTCCTGCTCGTGCTCGACGCGACCGTCGGACAAAACGGCCTGGCGCAGGCGCGGGAGTTCATGAGCGCAGCCGGCGTCAACGGGATCGTGCTCACCAAGCTGGATGGCACGGCGAAAGGCGGAATTGCCGTCGCGATCGCGCACGACCTGAAACTCCCGATTCGGTACGTCGGTGTTGGCGAGGCGATCGACGATCTGGTGCCCTTCTCGCCAGACGAATACGTAGACGCGCTGTTCGAGGAGAAATGGTGAACTCCAGTTACCAGTCGCCAGTAACCAGTTCCCAGTTGGTCGCCGTCAGTTAAAACTCCGCGCGCAACTGGAAACTGGCAACCGGAAACTGGCAACTACAGACGAACACCGTGTTTACCGACCCCGACTACATGGCCCTGGCGCTGGCGCTGGCGGAGCGTGGGCGTGGCAGGACGAGCCCCAACCCCATGGTGGGCGCGATCGTCGTGGATCGCGAGGGAGTCGTCGTGGGCCGCGGTTCGCACGATCATGCGGGAGGACCGCACGCGGAAGTCATTGCGCTTCGCGACGCCGGGGTGCGCGCCAGCGGTGCCACCCTGTACTGCACGCTCGAGCCTTGCAGCCACGTTGGCCGCACCGGGCCCTGCGCGCCGGCCGTCGCCGATGCCGGGATCGCGCGTGTCGTGATTGCGACCGGCGATCCGAATCCGCTGGTGAGCGGCGCCGGGATCGGCATTTTGCGGAGCCGCGGCCTCGACGTCACAACCGGAATCCTCGACGTGGAAGCGCGCGCGCTCAACGGGCCATTTGTGAGCGTCATGACGCGCCAGCGTCCGTTCGTCACGATGAAGGTCGCGTTGAGCGCGGATCATCGCATCGCAGAAGGGCCCGGCCTGCGAACGCCGCTGACCGGCCCGGCGGCCAACCGCCTGATTCACCGCGATCGAGCCGAAGTCGATGCCGTGGCGGTCGGATCCGGAACCGTGCTCGCCGACGATCCCCGGCTGACCGCCCGGGGGGCATTTCGGCACCGGCCGCTGGTGCGTCTCGTGTTCGACACACGCCTGCGGACTCCTCCGTCGGCGAAACTGTTCTCGACGCTCGACGCAGGGCCGGTCATAATTGTCAGTACGCGTGCAGTTGTGGAGACCGCTCCCGAACGAGCCGACATGCTGGCTCGCGCCGGCGCGGAGATTCTGGCGGTGGCGGGGGAGCCACGACTGCGCAGTGCTCTCGGGCAGCTGGCGGCGCGCGGGATCTCGTCCATCATTGTCGAGGGGGGCGTCGCGCTCCATCGGGCGTTCTGGGTCGCGGGGCTGGTTGATCGCGTCCAGGCTTATATCACGCCACGCCGGCTGGGACCGGGCGGGCTCGAGTGGCTCCCGTTCCCGCTGCCGGGCCTGGGGGCAATCATTACCCGCGGGCTTGGGGCCGATACGCTGGCCGAGGCATATGTTCACGGGGCTGATTGAGGCAATCGGAGAAGTCCAGGAGGTCAAGCCAACGCCGGCTGGTTTCCGGCTGCGGGTAACGACCGCGATCGCACCGGAGCTCGTCGCGGGCGACAGCGTGGCGGTCAACGGCGTCTGTCTGACCGCCGTCTCCTGCGACGCATCGGGCATTCACGCCGACATCTCTCCGGAAACGCTGCGCGTGACCGCGCTCGGGCTGCTTCGCCGCGGCGCCCTCGTCAATCTGGAACGCCCGCTTCGCGCGGATGCGCGCCTCGGCGGCCACTTCGTGCAGGGGCATGTCGATGCGACGGGCACCATCGACGACATCCGGGCCGACGGCGACTCGTACTGGCTCACGATCCGATTTCCGGCAGGGCTCGCGCCGTACATCGTGCGCAAGGGATCGATCACGGTGAATGGCATCAGCCTCACCGTTGCGGGCGTGGACGATCGGCACTTCGAGGTGCAGATCATTCCGTACACGTGGGACCACACGAATCTCCACCTGGCGAAGGCCGGGGATCTCGTCAACCTCGAGTCCGACATCCTCGGCAAGTACGTCGTCCGCGCCGCCGAGCTCGCTGGTCTCGCGGCGAAGGCGAAAGAAGCGCGGTGAGTGCATATGGCGAAAACATCCAGTCGAAAGAAGAAGTCTCCATTCGCACCGATCGACGACGCCATCACGGTGATTCGAGACGGCGGCATGATCATCGTCGTCGACGACGAAGATCGCGAGAACGAAGGAGACTTGACGATAGCGGCTGAGAAAATCACGCCGGAAGCCATCAACTTCATGGCGAAGTACGGCCGCGGGTTGATCTGCATGCCGATGACCGAGGATCGGCTCGCGGAGCTGGATTTGCCCCAGATGGTCGCGAAAAACACGGCGCGACTCGACACGGCCTTCTGCGTGACGATCGAGGCGAAGGCGGTGACGAGCACCGGTATCTCCGCGAGCGATCGCGCCGCGACGGTGTTGGCGGCGATTGACCCGCGGACGCGTCCCTCGGATCTCGCGCGGCCGGGCCACATGTTTCCGCTCAAGGCCCGCACGGGCGGCGTGCTCGTGCGGGCGGGGCAAACCGAGGCGGCCGTCGATCTCGCGCGCATTGCGGGGCTGTATCCCGCGGGCGTCATCTGCGAAATCATGAACGACGACGGCACCATGGCGCGGGTGCCTGAGCTCACGAAATTCGCCAAACGCCACAAGCTGCTGATGATCACGGTGGCGGATCTCATTCAGTACCGGCTGCGCACCGAAGCGCTGGTTCACCGGGTGGCATCGGCCGCGCTGCCCACTGAACGCGGCGACTTTCGGGTGATCGCGTTCGAAAGCGCGATCGATCGTGAAACGCACGTCGCGCTCGTGAAGGGGGAGCTTGGGGACGGTGAAAACGTCCTGGTCCGCGTGCATTCGCGATGTCTGACCGGGGACGTCTTTCACTCGGCCCGATGCGACTGCGGCCTGCAGCTCGACGCCGGCATGTCCCGCATCGCTGACGAGGGCCGCGGAGTGCTGCTGTACCTGAACCAGGAAGGCCGCGGGATCGGCCTGGCAAACAAGATCCGCGCATACGAGCTTCAGGACCAGGGGCTCGACACCGTCGAGGCGAACGAGCGGCTCGGTTTCAAGGCGGATCAGCGCGACTATGGCATCGGGGTTCAGATCCTGAAGAATCTCGGCGTTCGCTCGATGCGCCTTCTCTCGAACAATCCCCGCAAGCTCGTGGGGATCGAGGGCTATCAGTTGTCCGTCGTGGAATGGATTCCCCTGGAGATCCCGGCCTCGGACGGCACACGCCGCTACCTGACCACGAAGAAAGAAAAGCTCGGCCACAAACTCACCTCCGTTTGACAGGCTGCGGCCCCTTCAGTTACGATAAACGTTTGCGCCTGAAGCCCTTAGGCGCCTAGACAGGCCCCGTATCGTCTCCGGTCCGTCACGACATGTTTGAATCGCTCAGCGACCGTCTGCAGGGAGTATTTCGCTCTCTCCGCGGCGAAAGCCGGTTGACCGAAGCGACCGTCGAGGCGGCGCTTCGCGAAATCCGGATGGCGCTGCTCGAAGCCGACGTCAACTTCAAGGTTGTCAAGGCCTTCATCGATCGGGTGCGCGATCGCGCCGTCGATCAGGAAGTCTTGAAGAGCCTGACGCCCGCGCAGCAGGTCGTCAGGATCGTGCGGGACGAGATGCTGGCCCTCTTCGGCGAGACGACCGGGGGCCTGCCGCCGTCACAGGCGCATCCCCGCGTGATCCTGCTGCTGGGTCTCCAGGGATCGGGGAAGACGACGACGGCGGGAAAGCTCGGTCGATGGCTGGCCAAGCAGGGCCGCCATCCTCTTCTGGTTTCGACCGACGTTCGCCGCCCGGCCGCGATCGAGCAGCTGAACGTCGTGGGGAAAGAGGCGGGTGTGCGGGTACACGATCCCGCCGGCGATTTGGATCCGGTTCGCCGGGCGAACGGCGCGATGATCGAAGCTCGCAACAGCGGCTTCGACACCGTAATCGTCGACACCGCGGGGCGCCTCCACATCGACGACGAGTTGATGAACGAACTGCAGGCGATCCAGACCGCGGTGCAGTCGACCGATCGCTTGTACGTTGCCGACGCGATGACGGGACAGGACGCCATCAAGAGCGCCGGCGAGTTCAACCGGCGTATCGGGATCAGCGGCGTCGTGCTCTCGAAGATGGATGGCGATGCGCGCGGGGGCGCCGCGCTCTCGGTCGTCGGCGTCGTCGGAGTGCCCATCGCGTTTGTCGGCAGCGGTGAGCGGCTGCAGGATCTCGAGCCGTTTCACCCGGACCGCGTGGTCTCACGCGTGCTGGGGATGGGCGACGTGCTGTCGCTCATCGAGAAGGCGGAGGAAGCGGTCTCGGTCGAAGACGCCGAGAAGCTCGAGAAGAAGCTGCGGAACGACGACTTCACGCTGGAGGATTTTCGGGATCAGCTGCGGACGATCAAGAAGATGGGGCCGCTCGAGCAGATTCTCGGGATGCTGCCGGGCATGGGCAACATGAAGGAGCTCGCGGCCAACCGCGAGAAGATCGACGACAAGCAGCTCGGTCGCGTCGAGGCCATCATCAACTCGATGACGCCGAAGGAACGGCGTAATCACCAGTTGATCAGCGGCAGCCGGCGGAAACGGATCGCAAGAGGCAGCGGCACCTCGGTCGAAGAAATCAACCGGCTGCTGAAGCAGTTCGTGCAGATGAAGAAGATGCTCAAGTCGTTGGGCGGCATGGCGGGGCTCGGCGGCAAGAAAAAGGGTCCCGGCATGATCAAGTCGTTGATGAATAGGTAAGCATCAGTTACCAGTCTCCAGTTGCCGGTCTCCAGAACTGGCGGCTCGTCACTGGCGACTGGGAACTGGGAACTGGCAACTGGAGCGGAGCTGAGAATGTTAGCAATTCGTCTGAGGCGTACGGGATCCAAGAAACGGCCGTTTTTCCGCGTGGTCGTGACCGATTCGCGCGCGGCGCGCGACAGCAGCTTCGTCGAGGTCCTCGGGTTCTACAATCCGCGCACCAAACCGGAGACTCTCGAGCTGAAGCGCGATCGGCTCGAGCACTGGGTGAAGGCGGGCGCGGTGCAGTCCGATACTGTGCGCACGCTCGTGGCCCGTATGCCGCCTGCGCCCGCCGCCGAAGCCGTGGCGAGTGCCGACCAGCCTGCGTCGTGAGCCGCTGCCGGGACGTCGTCGAGGTCGTCGCCCGTGCGCTGGCAGACCGACCTGAGGCGGTCCGGGTCACCGAGCGCGAGCACAAGGGCCAGACGCTCGTAGAGTTGTTCATGGCGCCCGGAGATCTGGGGCGGGTGATCGGCCGACAGGGGCGCACGGCGGCCGCGATACGCACGCTTGTTGGGGCCACGGCCGAGCTCGAGGGAACCAAGGCGACCCTGGAGTTCCGCGACGATGAGTAGAGTCTCCGGTGCGGGGTGATGTGTGGCCCTGAGTTGAACGAGGCCCTTCTGCTCGTCGGCCGCATTGCGCGGCCCCACGGCATCCGCGGACAGGTGGCGGTGAATCCTGAGACGGACTTCATGGAAGACCGCTTCAGCGTGGGGCGGATTCTCCGGGTTGGACCGCCCGAACGGACGCGTGAGTACGAGATTCGCGATGTCCGGTTTCAAAAGGGAAGGCCGATCGTGCAGTTCGCCGGGATCGACACGATGAACGACGCGGAGGCGCTTGCCGGCGCTGACCTCTGGGTGCCGGAAGCCGGGCTCCCACCGTTGCCCGAGAGTACGTTCTACCGCCACGACCTCATCGGGTGCGACGTGCACGACATGCAGGGAGCCGCATTGGGGCGCGTCAGCGGCGTTGAAGGGCCGATCGATCGCAGTTACCTGGTGGTCGACGGACACATGCTGATTCCGCTCGTCAGGGGCATCTGCGTGTCGGTCGACATTGCAGCCCGGCGGGTGACAGTTGATCCGCCGGAAGGGTTGCTCGATCTCAATCGCGGCCACGGATCTCCACGGAAGAAGACTGAGAGAACACGGAAGAACACTGAGAGATCGTGAAGATCGACATCGTTACGATCTTTCCGTGCCGCGGATGAACACGGACAAACACGGAGGATCGCGGTGACGATCGACATTGTCACGATCTTCCCGAAGATGCTGGAAGGGCCGCTCGCGGCGGGAATTGTCGGGCGGGCCATCGTAGGCGGACTTCTAGATGTGCGCGTGCACGACCTGCGCGATCACACGACGGATCGTCATCGCGTCGTCGACGACGTGCCGTTTGGCGGGGGACCCGGCATGGTGCTCAAGCCGGAGCCGCTCTTTGCCGCTGTGGAGCACATCCGGTCGGAGCGGGGGGTGCCGGCGGCGGTCATCCTGACGTCGCCGGACGGCGACAGGTTGACGCACGCAACCGCTGAGCGCCTGAGCACACTCGGGCACATCGTGGTGCTGTGCGGCCGGTACGAAGGGGTCGATGAACGCGTTCGCGTGCACCTGGCGACCGAGACGCTGTCAATCGGCGATTACGTCTTGTCTGGCGGAGAATTGCCCGCGCTGGTGATTGTGGACGCGGTCGCCCGGCTGGTGCCTGGCGTCGTGGGCGACGAGGCCTCGGTGGCTCACGACACGTTCGCGCGTGGCCTGCTGGACTATCCGCAGTACACGCGCCCTGCGGAGTACCGCGGACTGACCGTGCCGCCGGTGCTGCTGTCAGGGCACCACGGGGATATCGAGCGATGGCGGCGCCGCGAGGCGATCGCGCGCACGCTCGATCGCCGGCCTGATCTGCTGGCAAAGGCGACGCTCGGCCCGGAAGACGCGGCGCTCTTACGAGAACTGGCGCAGTCTGAACGGAGCGAAAGCGAGTGAAGGCCCGGCCTTCGCAACCTGGCGAAACGACCGGTTGCTTCGGCGCGGCAGGCCGCGGAGGAGCGGGGCGGCGGCCTCCCGCGAGCGACGACTCGGCGGGTGTAGGCCCCGTCGATATAACGTCGATATAAACAAGGAGTTGGTTATGACTGCCGTAGAGACCGTCGAGCGCAGCAACATGGTGACGCGTCCGGCGATCAAGCCTGGCGACACCGTTCGCGTCCACGTCAAGGTGCGCGAAGGCGACAAGGAACGGATCCAGGTGTTCGAGGGAATGGTGATCGGGATGCACCGCGGCGGCGCGCGCGCGACGTTCACCGTCCGCAAGGTGTCGTTCGGTCAGGGGGTCGAGCGGATCTTCCCGCTCCATTCGCCGATCATCGACAAAATCGACGTCGTCCGGACAGCCCGTGTCCGTCGCGCGAAGCTGTATTTCCTGCGCGAGTTGAAGGGCAAGGCGGCTCGAATGAAGGACGCCGCCAGGAAGCAGACCGCGTAAGCGCAAGCCAGGCCTTCCCGTGGTCAAGGTTCGCGCCTTCAGGACGCTCGAGAATACGATCCGGCGGCTGGGCTTTAACCTGGTTGCCGGCGTCGATGAAGTCGGCCGGGGGTGCCTGGCCGGCCCGGTCGTGGCCGCGGCGGTCGTGCTGGATCCCGATCGCTACATCCCGCGCATCTGTGATTCGAAGACCGTCACCGCGATCGAGCGGGCGCGCCTCTATGATCAGATCACACGGGCCTCGATCGCCTGGGGTGTGGCCGCCGCCGACCCGCAGGAAATCGACACCATCAACATCCACCAGGCCTCGCTGCGCGCGATGCAGCGCGCCATTCTCAAGCTGGTTCCTCTGCCCGACTTCGTGCTCGTCGACGCGTTTCGAGTGCCGGACCTCATGATGGCGCAGCGCGCCATCGTCCACGGCGACGCCCGGTGCACGGGGATTGCCGCGGCCTCGATTGTCGCGAAGGTGACGCGGGATCGGATGATGCTCGAGCTTCACGCGCAGGATCCGCGTTACGGCTTCGATCGCCACAAGGGGTACGCAACACGGGATCACCTCGAGGCAATGTCGCGGTTCGGCTATTCCGACGTTCACCGCCGCTCGTTCCGGCCCCCTTCGCTGTTTGATAGGATGGACGCGTAGACCTGCCGTCCCCGAGCGGTTGGTGGAGTAACCGTTGGCCCTCGATCGCGAAGACACGCTGAAAAAAGCGGACAAGCTGCTGCGCCAGGGGCGTCTCGACGCCGCCATCGCAGAGTACCTGCGCGTGGTCGAGGATCAGCCGCGTGACTGGAATACTGCGAACACGCTGGGGGATCTCTACGTGCGTGCGAAGCAGGCCGATATGGCCGTCGCGCAGTACGCGCGCATCGCCGAGCACTTCTTTCACGACGGCTTTTATCCGAAGGCTGCTGCGCTCTTCAAGAAGATTCTCAAGATCTCGCCCAACCACGAGCAGTCGCAGCTGCAGCTCGCGGACCTCTCGGCGAAACAGGGTCTGCTCGCCGACGCGAAGTCGTACTACCAGATTGTCGCGACGCGCCGGCGCGTGCGGGGGGACCAGCGCGGCGTCGACGAAATCGTCGTGCGACTGGGGTCGATCGATCCGTCGGACATCGACGCGCGGACGATTGCGGCGCGCGTGCTCGCGAAGAATGGCGACGAGAAGGGCGCGTTCGTGCGATTCCGCGAGCTGTACGCCGATCTCACCGAGAAAGGGCGCGACGCCGATGCGCTGAAGGCGCTCGCCGAAGCCGTCCGCTTCAACGGGGGCGACGTAGAAGGCCGCGCGATCCTTGCCAAGGCGGCTCTCGCCGCCGGCGACATTCCGGGGGCTCGTGTCTATCTCAATCCCGAAACGGCCGGCGAGGATCCGTCGCTGCTGATGGCGCTCGTGGACATCGAGCTTCGGGCCGGCGACTGGGATCAGGCGCGACAACTGCTGCCGAAGCTTCTCGCTCGGAAGCGCGAACTCCGTCGTGACATCATCGAGCTGGGCTGGACGTTGCTGTCGAAATCGTCACCGGATGGAGCCTTCGTTTGTATTGATGCGGCCGTGGATGCCTCACTTGCCGCAAATGAGTTCGATGAGGCCGCGTCGGTCCTGCAGGAGTTCATCGCGCGACGGTCTGGGGATGTGCCTGCGCTCCTCAAGCTCGTCGAGGTCAGCGTGGACGGCGGCCTCGAGACGACGATGTATGACGCGCAGGCACAGCTGGCCGATGCCTATCTCGCGGCCGGCAACGGCGCGGAAGCCCGCGCGATCGCGGAGGATCTCGTCGCTCGCGAGCCATGGGAAGGCTCGCATATCGACCGTTTCCGCCGGGCGCTGGTGATGCTGCGTGTGCCGGAGCCCGACACGGTCATTGCCGAACGCTTGAGCGGGCAGATGCCATTTGTTGCGACCGATCATTTTTCGACGTCGACGCCGGTCGAAACGGCTCCGGCGTCCGAATTCCCCGCTGACCCGGGCCTCCAGGCACCGCCGGTCCCCGAAGTCCGGACACCTGAATCCGCTCCACGCTCCGTCGAGCGGCAGCCTGCGGCCGCAGCCCCGGGGCCCCCGGCGCCCAAGCCGCGCCCGGTCGAGATCGATCTCACGAATGCACTCGGCGAGCTCGAAGGCCCCACCCCCGAGGCAACTCCGTCCGGGACCGCCGAGCTCGACGGCGCGTTCAAGGGATTCCGCACCGAGGCCGCGCGCAATGAAGGTGCTGACCAGTCCGCCCAGCACATGAAGCTCGCGCGAACGTACCTCGAGATGGGGATGATCGAGGAAGCCACCTCCTCTCTGAAGACCGCAGCCCGGTCCCCCAGACACCGATTCGAGGCCGCCTCGCGGCTCGGACGGCTGTACAAGGAGCACGGCGATATTCCGCACGCCATCGAGTGGCTCGAGCGTGCCGCAGAAGCGCCGGCACCCGGGACTGAAGATGGACGGGCGCTGTTGTACGACCTGGGGGTCGCCCTCGAAGAAGCGGGCGAGAACACGCGTGCCCTCGCGGTATTTCTCGAGCTGCTGGCTGAGAGCGGAGACTACCAGGACGTCTCCGCACGGGCCGATCGGCTCTCGCGCGTGCAGACCGGAGGCTGATCATCTCGATCATCTCCCGCATTCTCTTCGCGGCGTATTTTCTCGAGGCGGGATTCGTGCTGATCGTGGCCCCCTGGAGGACGGCGTTCTGGGATCGCAACTTTTTCATCGAGCGCCTGCCGTTCTTCGAGAATCTGCTCCGAAACGTCTTCGTCCGCGGCGCCGTCTCGGGGATCGGCGGCCTGACGGCGCTCGCCGGACTGGCGGAGGTCGCCGGCATCTTCGCCACGCGCCGGCGTCACGAGGAAACGGCCGAAAAGACTCGACCCTGAGTACCGCGCGCCGGCGGGCCGCGCTCGCGGGTTCCAGATCCTGACTGTGCCATCCCCCATCATCTGTCTTGTGACCGCCGGTCACGGACGCGAACAACCAGTGCTCGACCTGATCGCCGGGGCCGCCCACGCCGGCGTCGACCTGATTCAGATCCGCGAACGCCGCCTCGATGATCGCGCGCTGCTGAGCCTCACACGGCGAGCGGTTGAGGCCACTCGCGGAACCGGCTCCCGCATCGTCGTCAACGATCGCGTCGACGTCGCGCTGGCCGCGCAGGCGTCAGGCGTGCACCTGCGCGGGGATTCGTTCGCGGCGGGCCGTATTCGCGCGCTGGCGCCGCCAGGATTCCTCATCGGCCGATCAGTACACGATCCGGTTGAGGCCGCGGCTGTCGAGTCCGGCGGAGGGTGCGACTATCTCCTGTTCGGAACGATGTTCCCCTCCACGAGCAAACCTTCAACGCTTCCAATCGCAGGACCGGGAGCGCTGCGCGAGGTCTGCGCGACGGTAAAGATCCCAGTTCTCGCCATCGGGGGCATCTCGATCGAAAACGTGAGCCAGGTTGCGGCGACAGGCGCCGCCGGTATCGCGGCCATCAGCCTGTTTGAAGGCGGAGATCCGATCTCGGCGATCGTCTCCATGCTGCGGCTCCGGTTTGACACCTGATCGCGAGGTTGTCTAAAGTACGGGCCGTCCGGCGATCGAGCCGGAATCACGGTCCTCACTCCATGACCGATTTTGGCGGGAAGCTGCGCCTTGCACGGGAACGGCGCGGAATCTCGCTGCGGCAAATCGCCGCCAGCACAAAGATTCCGATTGCGGCGCTCGAGGCGCTCGAGCGCAATGACATGTCGAAGTTGCCGGGGGGAATCTTCAGCAAGGCCTTCGTCCGGTCGTACGCCATTGAGGTGGGACTCGATCCGGACGAAACGGCGCGCGAGTTCCTCGACCGGTTTCACGGCTGCCACGTGGCGCCCGTCGCGGCGCCTGCTGTGGTTTCCGACGAGGACAGCACCTTCGAGACGCAGCAACGAATCGCGGGAGTCGTCCTGAAGCTCGCGCTCATCAGCGTGCCGCTTATCGGGCTCGTTCTGTATTTCACGATGCGATCACGTCCTGCGGATCGGGTGGTACGGCCTGAGACGTCCACGTCGGCCCCGCCACCGGTTGAGTCCCGGGCGCCGCTCTCTGCGCAAGCCGCGCCGTCTTCTGCCGTCCCCGCAGTGCCGATGCCGCCCACGCCAGCGGTGGCACCAGGAGTCATGACGCTCGAGCTGCATCCGACCGGCGACTGCTGGATCAAGCTGACGGTTGATGGCCGGCCCGTGCTCTCGCGTCTGATGCGCGTCGGCGAAAAAGACGTGCGGCAGATCCACGACATCGTCGTCATCGAAGCCGGTGACGCTGGCGCCCTGGCGTTTTCCGTTGATGGCCGGCCGGGCAAATCGCTCGGACAAACGGGCCAGGTCCGGACCGCGCGGATCACGAGAGAAACGCTCGCTCAGTTCCTCGAATAGGCCCGTTGATGGAACCCGGTTTTCGTTCACCTCTTGTCGATTTCTTCCGCCGCGGCGAAGTGGCTCGCGACGTGCGGCTGATGGCGGCCCAGGGCGCGCTCGCGCCGCGGGCCCACGAGCAGCTCGCGCTGCTGATCCTCCTCTCGGACGATCCGGAGCCGGAGATCTCGACGAGTGCCAACGCCACGCTCGACGCGTTGCCCGTCGAGCCGCTCCAGGCCTTTCTCGCCCGGTCCGACGTGCCGGGCCAGATGCGGGACTTCTTTGCCACACGCGGCGTGTCCGCGGGCTCCCTTCCATCGTCCGACGCCAGCGAGCCGCTGGTCGACACAGCCGCTGACGAGGCCGTTGACGACACGGTCCTCGAGGAGACCGAGGATGAGGACGCCGCCGCCATCCAGGATGTGTCCCGGCTGTCGATCGTCCAGCGCATGAAGCTGGGGATGAAAGGGACGAAGGCGCACCGCGCGCGGCTCATTCGCGACTCGAACAAGCTCGTGGCTGCGGCCGTTCTCAGCAGCCCGAAGCTGACCGAATCAGAAGTGGAGGCGTTCGCGAAGATGGCGAACGTCAGCGAAGAGGTGCTGCGGACTATCGCGATGAACCGGACGTGGGTGAAGAATTACGGCGTCGTGGCCGGCCTGACGCGGAATCCGAAGACGCCGCCAGGGATCTCGATGCAGATGGTCCAGCGTTTGAACGAGCGCGATCTGAAGATGCTGACGATGGATCGGAACGTGCCGGAAGCCGTGCGCCTGGCAGCCAGAAAATTCCTCAGGAAGGGGCCCAAGGATATGTCGTGAGCCTTACGATTTCTTCCCGCCGCCCTTGAATTCCTTGCGCATCTGCGCGAGTCCTTCCATGAAGACGGTAGCGCGGTGGCGCGCTCCTTCGGGCATCGCCTTCAACAAATCGATGGCGCGATCGAAGTCTCGGTCGATGGTCGCGCGAGTCGTCGTGAAGTAGAGCCGCCTGATTTCCTCGAGATGATCGACAGCCATCTGATCGACGTGCTCCTTCGATTACCGCCGGTTGCGCCGCAGCAGGGCGCGAAACTCGTCAATCGGCCGGGTGTTCAACACGTCGCCGGCTTGCAGCCACGCGCGCCGCGCGACCGCGGCGCCCCAGCGGAGCGCGCCGAGCCCGGCGGGCGAGTGCGCATCGGAATCGATGATGAGCTTCGCGCCCCGCTCGCGCGCGAGTCGCGCATGGATCTCGTCGAGATCCAGACGATCGATCTGGCTGTTGATCTCGAGGGCAACACCCGCGGCCGCCGCCGCGGTGAACACACGCTCGGCATCGAACCTGTACGGCTCGCGCTTCAGAATCAACCGGCCGGTCGGGTGGCCGAGAACGTCCACCCACGGGCAGGCGATGGCGCGGAGCAACCGATCCGTCATCTGTTCGGCATCCTGGTTGAAGGCGGAGTGCACCGACCCGATGACGAGGTCGAGCTCGGCCAGGCAATCGTCGGCGAGATCCATCGAGCCGTCCGCGCGAATATCACACTCGATGCCGGCGAGCACCGTGATCCCGTCCAGTCGCGCGTTGAGCTCCCGAATCGCCCGCGTATGCTCGAGCGTCCGGGTCTCGTCGAGGCCGTTGGCCATGGCGATGGCGCGGCTGTGATCGGTGATGGCGACGTATTCCAGGCCCGCGGCTCGCGCCGCGAGGGCCATCGTCTCAGCGTCGGCCCGTCCGTCGGTCGCGGTGGTATGCATGTGCAGGTCGCCGCGGAGATCCTGCACCGCGATGAGCCGGGGGAGCGTTTGTTGCTCGGCGGCGGGGATTTCACCGCGGTTCTCCCGCAGTTCCGGCGGCACGAGCGCCAGTCCCAAGGCGTCATAAATGCCCGCCTCCGTATCCCCGGCAATCCTGCTGTCGTCATCCACGCGGAAGAGCCCGTATTCATTGAGCTTGAGTCCGCGCTGAATCGCACGGTCGCGAAGCGCGATATTGTGGGCCTTCGAGCCGGTGAAATACTGCTGCGCGGCCCCGAGACTCCCGAGCGGCACGAGCCTCAGATCCGCCTGAAAGCCGCCGCTGAGCCGCACGCTCGACTTCGTGTCCCCCCGCGCGAGTACCCGCTCGACCAAGGTGTAGCCCGTGAACGCGTCCATCAGGGTCGCGGGACCCCCGGCGGCGAGGATGTCGAGATCCCCGCACGTTTCGCAGCCGCGGCGCAGGCTGCCGACGATCGAGATATCCGCCGACGGGGCGTGGTTGCGTAATTCCACGACGATCGCGGCGGCGGTGTCGTAGGCCTCCGGCATCAGTCGACGCCCCGCGAAACTCCGGCGCTCCTCGAGCGCTTTGAGGATGAGCGCTTCCTTTTTTGCGCCCATGCCTTTGAGCTCGCGGATGCGCCCGTCGCGCGCAGCGCGCTCGAGATCCTCGAGGGTACGGATTTCGAGGCCGCGATAGAGGAGGGCGACCGTCTTGGGGCCGACCCCCTGTAGCCGGAGCAGGTCCAGTATTGTTGGCGGAAATTCCTGCAGCAGGTCCCGGTGATACCGGCACTCACCGGTATCGAGCAGTTCGCCGATCTTCGCGGCGAGGTCTTTGCCGATGCCGGGAATGCGCAGCCGATCGGCCGGCGCCAGTCCGGCGATGGGGTCGCCGAAATGCACAATCGTGTCGGCCGCGTTGCGGTACGCGCGAATCTTGAACGGGTTTTCGTTCTTGATCTCGAGAAGTTCGCCGATCTCGGCGAACACGCGGGCGATGGCGAGGTTGTCCACTCTAGTGCGCGGCCGCGGCGTCGCGCGTTTCGATCTTGAGGCCGTCGCGCTCGACCTCGAAATCAAGCAGGCGCGCCCCGGCCGACGCGAGCGCCCGGCGGATTGCGGGAATATCGGCCGGGTCTCCGATGCAGAACAGGCAGCCGCCTCCACCCGCTCCGCAGACTTTGCCCCCGTGGGCGCCGGCGCCGCGCGCCGCGCTCAGCATGGCGTCGATTTCGGGGGTCGTGACCCCCGGAGCGAGACGCTTGCGATTGTCCCATTCGTCCGCGACCTGTCGCCCCACTTCGGGCCAGTCGGCGGCCTCGAGCGCGGTCCGCATAGCCGCCGCAATGTCCCGGATTCGCGCGAAGCTCGAACGGACCGTCGCATCTCCATCGATGTGGCGCTTCGTCACGTCCCAGTTGTTGATGCCCGAATTCCTGGATGCGTTCGTGTAGGCCAGCACGAGCCGTTGCTGCAGTTGCAGCGGTTCGACGGGGAGCGCCACGCGCCGGACGCCGTCCACTCGCAGCTCGACCGCCGAAATGCCGCCATAGAGCGCGGGGCGATAGTCCTGCACGCCGGTGGGGACGTCGATCGCCTGGGCCTCGACGTTCATCGCGATCTGCATGATGGCATCGGCCGGCAGCGCGACGCCGCACCACTTGGCCACCGCGCCGCATACGGCGATGTTCAACGCGGAGGAGCCGGCGATGCCCGCTCCGACCGGCGACTCGCACCGCGTGTGCAACTCGAGACCCTGTGCCTGAAAGTGAAGGAGGATTCGGCCGAGCAGCCGCAGCTCATGCGTATCTCGAAGCTCCGACCAGTGATTGGCCTCCACCCGGTCTCCGGTGTCTTCCGAGACGATCACGATCCGCCGGTCCTTGCGGGGCTCGATCGAACAGCGCGCCCGCAGGCTGATCGCCGCATTCAGCGTCTGCGCGCCGTCGTGAAAGAGATAGAGCGGCCAGATATCGAGGGTTCCCCCCGCCAGATCGATTCGCGTCGGAGCGGAAGCCTCAATGTACACGCGCGTCATTATAGGCGAGGAGAGTCAGCGGAGGAGAGAGAGAGAGAGAGACAGCAGAGGTATGGCACCACAGAGATAGCGGAGGAAGCAGAGAACAATAATGTGTTTTCTCCGTTTTCTTCGCTGGCTCTGTGGTGAAAATCCTCCGTTCCCTCAATTGCGCCTCCGCAATTGCACTCCGCTAACCGGCCGCCCCACGATTTCCGGTGTCTAATGCCTCGTGCTCGAAGTCCGCGATGTCACCAAACGCTACGGCGCCCTGACGGCCGTCAGCCACGTCAGCTTTACCGTGAAACCTGGAGAAGTGCTCGGCTACCTGGGCCCCAATGGATCCGGGAAGTCGACGACGGTCAAGATGCTCACGGGACTGATGCCGCCGACCTCCGGCCATATCCTGTTCGACGGCGCCGATATCCAGGAGGATCTGGTCGCCCACAAGGCGCGAGTCGGGTACGTCCCCGAAGAAGCGCACGTATACACATACCTCACCGGCCCCGAGTACTTACGGTTGTGCGGACGACTGCGGGGGGTCCCCTCGAGTGCTCTGGAGCAGAAAATCGATCGCTTCCTGCATCTGTTTGGGCTGGACGTCGACTATCACGCCACCCTGTCCTCCTTCTCGAAGGGCATGCGGCAGAAGATCCTGCTCTCGGCGGCTCTTATCCATAACCCACGGCTGATCATCCTGGACGAACCGGTGTCGGGTCTCGATGTCGGCACAGCGCTGGTGCTGCGCGCGGTGGTGCGCGCGCTCGCGGCTGACGGCCGCATCATCTTCTACAGTTCGCACGAGCTCGAGACGGTCGAAAAACTCAGCACGCGCGTCATCATCCTGCGCGCCGGGCGTATCGTGGCGGACGACTCGGCGTCCCGGTTGCGCGAGCTCATGGCCGCGCCCTCGCTCGAAGACGTGTTCTCGCAGCTCGCTGTGCAGGAAGATGTCGAAGGCATGGCCGCGCAACTGGTCGAGGTCGCACGGCTGTAGGGTTGACGGCGTAGTCAGAGATAGGAGATAGCAGAGCAGCGCATGTCACCACAGAGCTAGCGAGGCCCTGCCTCAGACCGTCGAGCATGTGGTGCACTGAGCGGAGGGCGTGGCGGTCTGAGGCAGGGCCTCGTGAGAAAAAGAGGAGCCCCGGGAGCAGGCAGGGGTTGTACCCTGCGCCTACGTAATAGACCCTGTTCG
>JBBQEJ010000014.1:0-58151 GCA_038320555.1 Vicinamibacterales bacterium
TCACGCCGATGGGATCGCCCCGCGCGCAACGCGCATTCGACCGTCTCGATGCGGCGCTCGCGACGTTCCTCGCGGAGGTTAAACTTGCGGCCTGAAAAACTTGACTCAAACACTCATACTTCTAGGAGTCAAGACTCCTAGCGGAGTAAACGGAGAGACATTAGCTGTTCTCCGCTCACTCCGTTTACTCTGTGGTGAAATCCTCCGATTCCTCGCTTGCGCTCTGCTGCCTCTCACACGCGATGCCGAAGAAAATGCCTATGATGCTCCGGCCCCACGAACGCGAACAGGTCCACGCTCTGACGCGCGCCTTCCTGGCTCGTTTCTTCGAGAACGAGATCACGAGCGGGACCGACGATCTGAAGACCTCCTTCTTCTGGCTCCTGTCGTTTCTCGCGGTCCCGGGCCTATTCATGCCGATGACGATGGCGTTCTCGTGGCAGCTCGTCGCTATGATGAAGGGGCCGGAAGCGCTGCGGGCGCTGACGCGGGGTGACAAGGCGTTCTACCTCGGGTTCGTCATGATCGCGACCGCATCGATCACGGCGATTGCGTGGAACAGTCTGCTGGCCGATCGCCGCAATGGACTGGTGCTGGGCGTACTTCCGGTGCGACCCCTCGTCATCGTCGCGGCCCGGCTGGGTGCGCTGGCGCTGTATGTGGCGCTCGTGGGCGTGGCGATGAACACGCTCGCGTCGCTGTCGTTCGGGCTGTTCCTCGCAAGCGGCAGCACGATTGCGTTCGCGGCGCGAGGGGCCGCCGCTCACTTTATCGCTTCCGTCGGTGCGAGCGCGTGCGTTTTCATCTGCGTCGCCGGGTTCCAGGGGATCGCGCTGGCTGCCTTCGGTCCGCGCATCTTTGCGCGCCTCGCTCCACTCATGCAGCTGACACTTGTCGGCCTCGTCGTGGCCGGCTTCGTGATGCTGCCGGCGATCGACGTGTCCGTCGTTGATACCCTGGCGCATCGGGGACACGAGGTGCGGCCGTGGATTCTGTCGACGCCGCCCCTCTGGTTTCTCGGCCTGTACGAAGTCGTGCTCGGCACCAACAATCCGCTGTTCCAGGATCTGGCGAGGCAGGCCATGCTCGTGACGGCTGCGGGTCTCATCGCGACCGTCTGCAGTTATCCGCTCGCGTACCGGCGGGTCATGATTGCCGTCGTGCAGGAAGGCTCCACCGCGGGACTCGCTTCTCGGCTTCGCAGTGCCGAGCGCGTTCTGACGCTGGCGACCGGCCGCGCTTCCGACATCCGCGCTGTCTCGCAGTTCTTCCTTGCAACCGCCGGCAGGGTGGAACGCCAGCGCTTCATCATTGCCGCATCGGTTGGCGTGACGATTGCATGGGTCATGCCCGGGTGGATGGCGATGGCGTCTTCGAAGCCGGACGCCCCTCGGATCTCGCTGTTGTCCCTGTCGTTCAGCGCCATGGCCTTTCTGATCGCTGGCGTCGCGATGGCCGCATCCATGCCGGCGGATGAAAAGAGCGGATGGATGTTCGACGTCACGCCGCCGCGCCCCGCGCACGCGCGCGCGGCGTTGGAACGGACCATGTTTCTCTTCGGTGTCGTGCCGGTGCTCATGGTCTTTCTTCCGCTGTACGCCGTCCTGTGGGGCGCGACGTTCGCGATCACACACGCGATGTTCCTCATCGTGATCGGGATGTTCGTCATTCAGCTCGCGCTTCGGCGGCAGGGCGGCATGCCCTGCACGCGGCCCTGGGATCTGCAGGGACTCAACCTTGACCGATTGTGGGGTGTGTACCTGATTGGCTTCATCATCTACACCACGAACCTGCCCGGTCTGGAGCTCGCACTCTACGGACATGCCCTCGGGACCGCTGTGTTCCTCGGGATCGTCGGTGGGGCGAGCGTCCTGCTCCGCATCAGGTGGCTGCGGCGGCCGCAGCCCGATGTCGATATGAGCGCGTTCGCGCCCGGCGACGTCCTGAGCCTCAACTGAAAACCCTGCGACCCCTTATAATTACGCGGATGTCTATGAAGGACATGCGCCGCCATGCTGGACAGCTTGCGATCGTGGGTTTTGCCGGGTATTCGATCCCGTCGGATCTGCGAATGCTCGCGCGCGAATTCGACCTCGGAGGCGTCGTGCTCTTTGCACGAAACGTCGAGGAGCCGGAACAGGTGGCCGAAGTGTCGCGGGACGTGCAGGCCCTGGCAAGTGAGCTGCCCCTTTGGGTCAGCACGGACCAGGAGGGCGGGCGCGTCGCCAGGCTGAAGAGCTCGTTCACTATCTGGCCGCCGATGATGACGCTCGGCCGAAGCGGCGATGAAGGTCTCGCGGAACGCTTCGCGCGCGCGCTGGCGGCTGAGCTGCGGGCGGTGGGGATCTCGCTGGACTACGCGCCTGTGCTCGATATTCATACCAATAGTGCCAATCCCGTCATAGGCGATCGGGCGCTGAGCGAACGCGCGGACGAGGTTGCTCGCCTCGGAAGCGTTATCATTCGGACGCTGCAGGCTGAAGGCATCGCGGCATGCGGCAAACATTTTCCCGGACACGGCGACACCAGCGTCGATTCGCATGATGAGCTGCCCGTCGTCGATCATCCGCCGGACCGAATCGATCGCGTGGAGCTCGTGCCGTTCAAGGCGGCAATCGAGGCGAACGTGGCGTCCGTCATGACGGCGCACATTCTGATTCCGGCGCTCGACGACCAGCAGCCCGCCACCTTGTCGTCGCGCATCATCGACGGGATGTTGAAGCGACAACTTGGATACCAGGGACTGGTTGTGACCGACGATCTGAGCATGAAGGCCATCAGCGCGAAGTACGGAACCGCCGAGGCAACCGTCGCCGCCATTGCGGCCGGATGCGACGCCGTGTTGCTGTGCGGCCAGGATCAGGGGGCGCAAGTCGCCGCTATCGAAGCGGTGATTCATGCGGTCGAGGATCGGACCCTGCCGCTCAAACGGGTCGAGGATGCGCTTGCGCGGCATCGGCGCGTGAAAGAGCGGTTCCTGGCGCCTCCCAGACCATTGCCCCTGACCGGGACGGCGCTGCGGGCGCTGCTGGGCCGCGCAGAACATCAGGCGGTGGCTGCGGAAATGGCGAGGTTCGCGTAAGGCATGCGCAAGCCGCGCGCGCTCGGGCCGGGCGATCGCATCGCCGTCGTCGCACCCGCCAGCGCGTTTATCCGCGCGGAATTCGACGCAGGGGTCGACGAGCTTCGATCGCTCGGGTTCGAACCGGTCTACGACGAGAGCGTGTTCGAGCGCCGTGCCTATGCGGCGGGCTCGGCCGCGACCAGGGCGGCCGCGTTCGAACGCGCCTGGCGCGACCCGGAGATTGCCGCCCTCATCGCCGTCCGTGGCGGGTATGGAAGCGTTCACCTCCTGCCGCTTCTCGGGGACGCGCTTCTGCTCGGCGAGCCCAAAGCCTTCATCGGCTACAGCGACAATACGTCTCTCCTTTCATGGTTGACCCTGACCGGCCGCATCGTCTCGTTCCACGGTCCAATGCTCGAAGGACGCCTGGCGCGTGGGCCGGCCGGATACGATCGCGACACGTTCGTCCGATGCCTTTGCCGCCCGCAACCGGCCGATGAAATCACGCACCCGCAGGTGGAGGTTCTGCATTCCGGCGAAGCCTCGGGCATGCTCATCGGCGGCACCTTGACGCAACTCTGCGCGTCGCTGGGAACGCCATATGCCTTCGACCCGCCGACGGGGTGTGTCCTCTTCATTGACGAGGTTGGCGAGCGTCCCTATCGACTGGATCGAATGCTGACGCAGCTTTATCTGAGCGGCATCCTGTCGCGTGCTTCGGCGCTGGTCTTCGGCGAGCTGCCACGCTGCGACGAAGTCGGCGGTTCGCCGACGGCGCGAGAAGTGGTCGAGGAACTGACGCGGGGTTTCCGCGGACCTATCCTCTACGGCCTCCCATCGGGGCACACGGCGGGTCCGACGCTCACGCTGCCATTCGGCGTGCGGGCGCGCGTCCTCACCGCCCCGCGTCCCGCGCTCATCATCGAAGAAGCCGCGGTCACACGGTCGGTGAGGATCTGAGCGCCAGCTGCCCAGGAGTCTGATGAAACGGATACACCTCATCGGCGTTTGCGGGACAGCGATGGCCACCCTGGCGGCTCTGCTCAAGAGCAGGGGATACGACGTCCGGGGTTCCGACCAGAACGTGTACCCGCCGATGAGCGATTTCCTCATTCAGCAGGGCATTACGCTCCTCCAGGGATACAGCGCCGATCACATCAGCGCCGAGCTCGATCTCGTCGTCGTGGGGAATGCGATCTCGCGCGGCAACGTGGAGCTCGAGGAGGTTCTCGATCGCAAGATCCGCTACTGTTCCCTCCCCGAGGCGATCCGGGATCATTTTCTCTGGGCGTCGAGGGCGATCGTGATCACGGGAACACACGGCAAGACGACGACGACGTCGATTGCGGGCTGGCTGCTGGCGCACGGCGGAGCCGATCCGAGTGTCTTCGTTGGCGGTATTGCCGAGAACTTCGAAAGCAGTTATCGAATTGGAGGGGGGCGGGATTTTGTCATTGAAGGCGACGAGTACGACAGCGCCTTTTTCGACAAGACTGCGAAGTTCCTCAAGTACCTGCCGGACATCGCGGTCGTCAACAACATCGAATTCGATCATGCGGATATCTATCCGGATCTCGACGCGATCCGGCTGGCATTCAGGCGCCTTGTGAACCTCGTGCCGCGACGCGGGCTTCTGCTGCTTGGCGCCGACAATGCCGATGCCCTCGCGCTCAGGAATCACGCGCACTGCAAGGTCGAAACGTTCGGCCTTTCGAATGGAGCCGACTGGCAGGCGCACGATCTCGAAGTCTCCGCTGTCTCTACGCGCTTCGGCGTGCGCCGCGCCGGCGCATCCGTTGGAACATTCGACCTGCCGCTCCTCGGCGCATATAACGTGCGCAACGCCCTTGCCGCAATTGCGGTGGGCGCGGCAACCGGCTTGAGCACGGACACGATGGCCGCCGGCCTTCGCGAGTTCAAGGGCGTGCGGCGGCGGCTTCAGCACCGGGGCACGGCGTCGGGCGTGGCGGTCTACGACGACTTCGCGCATCATCCGACCGCAATTGCCGAGACCCTGCAAGGCGTTCGATCCGCATATCCCGGCCGGCGGATCTGGGCGATCTTCGAGCCGCGGTCGGCCACATCATGCCGGCGCGTGTTTCAATCGGATTTCGCGAAGGCGCTCGCCCGGGCCGATCACGTCGTGTTGCCCGCCGTGTACCGCTCGACGTTGCCGGAGAACGAGAGGCTCTCGACGGAGGGGCTGATCGCCGATCTCAAGGCGGCGGGCGTTGACGCCCGGTACATTCCGGACACGGCGGACATTGTCCGGACTGTCGCCGAGGACGCGAGGTCTGGTGACCTCGTGATCGTGATGTCGAACGGCGGGTTCGACAATATTCACCAGAAACTGCTTTCGGCCCTCGAGGCGCGCGCGCACTGACCGATGAGCGACCTACGGATCGTCTCTGCGGGCGATGCCGCGCTGCTCGTCGAGCTTCCGGCCCGGATCGATCCGGCCGTCAGCAGCCGGGCGGTTGCGCTCGCCCGCGCAGTCAAGAGCCGCTGCGCCGCCTCCCTGCGCGACGTCGTGGTCGGTTACTGCTCGGTCACCGTTTACTTCGATCCCCTTCATGTTGACTCGACCGCGCTCGAGGCGGAGCTCCGGCAGACCGCAATGGCGCTTCCCGATTGCGCGATCGACCAAGGCGCGTTGATCGACGTGGAGGTGTGCTACGGAGGAGAATTCGGACCCGATCTCGCCGATGTCGCGGCGTTCGCCAAGGCGACCGAAGAGGAAGTCATCGCTCTTCATAGCCAGACGACGTATCGCGTCTACGTCGTCGGATTCGTGCCCGGCTTTCCGTACATGGCGAGCGTGCATCCGCGCCTCGCGCTTCCACGACGGGCGTCGCCACGCACGCGGGTGCCGGCTGGTTCGGTCGCGATCGCGGCAGGACAGACAGGGATCTACCCAATCGAGACGCCGGGCGGATGGCACCTCATCGGCCGCACCGGCGTGAAAGCTTACGACGAATCGCGCGCCGAGCCGTTTCTCTTCAAACCCGGCGATCGTGTCCGTTTCCACGCGGTCAATCGCGTGAAATTCGACGGGACGGCGTGATGGCGCTGATCGTCATTCGTCCCGGGATGCTCACCACCGTGCAGGACCTTGGCCGCTGGGGATGGCAGGGCAGCGGCGTGCCTGTGGCGGGCCCGATGGACGCCTACTCGCACAGGCTGGCGAATCGCCTCGTCGGGAACACGGACGACGCCGCGGCGCTTGAAATTACGCTGCTTGGCCCCGAGCTCGAAGCCGATGCCGAAGTCCTTTGCGCGGTCGCGGGCGCGCACTTCGATGTGACCGTGAATGGAGATGCGACAGGCGTGTCGAGTCCCTTTGTCGTTCCCGCGGGCGGCCGCGTGCGATTCGGTGCGCGTCGCGCCGGAAGTCGAGCGACCCTCTCGGTACGGGGAGGCTTCACGGTGCCGAGAAGTTTTGAAAGCCGCGCGACGAGTATCATCAGTCGCATTGGCCCGTTCGGAGGCCGTCCGCTTCTGACAGGCGACGTGCTTCCGATCGGCAGACCCTCCACAGAGACACGTCTTCCCGCGGGCCGGGCGCTTTCCATGCCGGACGGGGGCGCACGCGTCCGGATCGTCCGCGGACCGCATGACACGATGTTTACGTCCGGCGCTTTCGACGCGCTCCTCGGCTCACGTTTCGTCGTCACTCCGCAATCCAACAGGATGGGCTATCGCCTGGAGGGTCCGGTCATTCGCCACGCGGGCGGCGCCGACATCCTTTCCGACGCCACTCCGATCGGTTCGCTGCAGGTCCCCGCGTCGGGCCAGCCGATCCTGCTGATGGCGGATCGTCAAACGACCGGTGGGTATCCGAAGATCGGAACGGTCATTACCTCCGATCTGCCGATCGCCGGCCAGCTTGCGCCGGGCGACTGGATCGCCTTCAGCGAGTGCACAAGGGCGGAGGCGATCGACGCGTTAAAAAAACAGGAAGCCGCCCTTTCGGGAGCCGATCGGTGATCGATGTAGGAGCCCGTCTCGCCGAAGCATTCGGCACGGAACATGTCCGTCACGACGCTCCGCTTGCGCCCTTGACGACCTTCAAGGTGGGTGGGCCGGCGGAGTGGCTCGTGGACTTGCATGGAAGCGAGGCTTTACGCGAGGCGGTCGCGATTGCGAAAGACGCGGGGCTTCCCGTGACAGCACTTGGCGGCGGCTCCAACGTTCTCGTGGCTGATGCCGGCATCCGTGGAATCGTGATCCGAGTGCACGGAGGAGACGTGCGCGCGTTGGATGCGTCCGTGGTTCGAGCCGACGCCGGGGTCACCATCAACGGCCTCGTCCGGTGGACGATCAATCGCGGAATCGCGGGGCTCGAAGCCTGGGCCGGCACGCCGGGCACGGTCGGCGGCGCGATTTACGGCAACGCTCATTTCCAGGCCCGGCTGATCAGTGAGCTCATCGCGCGCGTCTGGCTGGTGACCTCCGGCGGCACGCTCGTCGATGTGCCTGCACGCGAGATGGAGTTCGGCTACGACTTCAGCCGGCTGCACCGCACGCACGAGCTCGTCGTGTCCGCCGACTTTCACGTGTCCAGCGGCGATCCCGCGGTGCTTCGTGCCACGGCGCGCGAATCGCTCGCGTTCAGAAAACGCACCCAGCCGCTCGAGTCGGCGAGCGCGGGCTGCATTTTCCAGAACCCTGATCCCGCGCGCGATCGAGTGCCCGAAGGAATCCCGGCATCGGCCGGTGCGCTCGTCGATCGTGCCGGACTGAAAGGGGCCCGCGAAGGAGCGGCGCGCGTGTCGACGACGCACGCCAACTTCATTGTGAATGAAGGGGGGGCCACCGCGCGGGACATTCGCGCGCTGGTCGATCGTTGTAAATCAGAGGTCCACGCGCGATTCGGCGTGGCGCTTCGCGAAGAGATCGTGTACCTCGGCGAAGGGATCTGACGATCGATGGCAAAGTTGAAAATCGAAGGGGGACGACGGCTCTCCGGGAAGATTGTGGTGGAGGGAAACAAGAACTCCGCCTTGCCGCTGGTGGCGGCCTGCCTCCTAACCGACCAGGAATGCGTGCTGTCGAATGTTCCGCGGATCCGCGACGTTGACGTCCTGCTCGAGTTGATCACGGGACTTGGCGCAACAGTCCAGGGAGCAGGCACCGGAACGCTCCGCATCCGGTGCCCGCAGATTACCAGCGATCGTCCCGATCCGGTTCTCGTCGGCAAGTTGCGAGGATCGGTCCTGCTCCTTGGGCCGCTCCTCGCGCGGCGGGGATCGGCCAGGCTCGCCCAACCCGGCGGAGATTTTCCGGCTCGCCGGACGATCTCGACGCACCTGCAGGCGCTTGCCGAGATGGGCGCCGTGCAGCGAGACGAACCGGGGCACGCGCTGGAGGCGCCCAATGGCCTCTCGGGCGCATCGTTTTACCTTGACGAGGCGTCCGTCACCGGAACGGAAACCGCACTGCTCGCGGCGGCTGGTGCGAGAGGGCGGACGGAGATCAGGCATGCCGCCATGGAGCCGCACGTCGTCGAGCTCTGCCGGTTCCTGCGCGCGCTCGGCGTGTCCATCGAAGGGGAAGGCACCCCGACGATCCGCGTCGAAGGGCCCGCGCGCTTCGGTGCGGCAGTGCACCGTCTGGATGGTGATTACATCGAGGCAGGAAGCTGGGGCGTGATCGCGGCAATCACGGGCGGCGAAATCGAAGTGGCAGGCGCGCGCACCGCCGACCTCGAGGTGGTCGCGGCGCCGCTTCTGAAGATGAGGCTTCGGTGCAGTTACGGCGACGATCGTCTGGTCGTCGAGCCGTCAACCATGACAGCGGCCGGCCGAATCACCACCAGCCTGTGGCCCGGGTTTCCGAGCGACATGGTCAGCCTCGTCACCGTGCTCGCGACACAGGCCGATGGACGCACGCTCGTGCACGACTGGCTCTATGAGCTCCGATTGTTCGCCCTGGAGCAGTTGAGCGCCATGGGCGCCGGACTTTTTCTCTGTGATCCGCATCGCATCATCGTCAGTGGTCCCACGAAGCTGCGCGGCCGGCTCCTCGACGCGCGCGATCTGCGTTCCGGCATGGCGCTCATCGCTGCCGCGCTGGCAGCGAAAGGGGAGAGCACGGTCACTCCGCTCGAGACAGTCGAGCGCGGGTATGCGTCGCTCGTCGAGCGGCTGCGTTCCTTAGGCGCACAGGTTCAGCGCGAAGAGGAGCGATTAGCGGCTGGCGACTAGTGGCTGGCGGCTAGCGCCTAGCGCCTGGCGCCTCGCGGCGCGCGGTTCGCGACTGGCGATTCGTGATGTGCGACTGACTGCTGGTGGGCTGACGACTCGCGGCTCTTGTCCTCTCCTGTGGCTTCCGCGCTCTTGCTTCTCTTCTGGCTTCCGCCTTTAGGCGGAAGATCTAGCGATTAGTGATTGCCCCCGCCCGGTTTCTTCGGCGGCGGTGACACGCTGCCGGGAAGCGGACCCTGCAGCGGCTGGGGGAACGGAACCGCTGGTTGCGCAGGCGCCGCAGACGGCGGCGGCGCGAGAAGGCCGTCGCGATCGCGCGGCGGCAACTGGATGTTCGGCAGGTCCGCCACCCCGCCACTGCCCGAGTCGCGCCCGAGCCTGAACGGTCGGAGGTCGCTTTCCGACACGTCGAGGACCCGCACGATGTGCGGCGTCAACGTCAGCACGATATCAGTCTGGAGTGACTCCTTGTGATGCGTGGCGAACAGGCGCCCGATGAGCGGCAGATCGCTCAGCCCCGGCGTCCCGGCCAGCTCAGTCCGCTCGTCGTCGCGGATCAACCCGGCGAGCATGCTCGTTTCGCCGTCCTTCAGACGGATTGTCGTCGTGATCTCGCGGTTCCCGAACGTCGGGAGACCTCCGAAGCCGGTACCTGCGAGGCTGGTCAGGGACAGCTTCAACGCGAGGGTGAGCTCGTCGTCGTGATGCGTCCTCGGAGTGATGTCGATGTTTACGCCGATGTTCCGGTAGTCAAACGACGTGATCGGCTGCTGGTTGATGCCGCCCGTGGCGATCGGTGCGAATTGCGTGATCGGCACGGGCACCTGCTCGCCGAATCGTGCCTGCGCGGGGAGCCCATCCGATGTGCGCAGTTGCGGGTTGGCCAGCGTGCGCGTGCTCGCGTCGGTTTTGAGCAGTCGATAATAAAGCGACGGGACCCCGGACAGGAGCACGTCGGCCTGCGTCAGGTTCCTGATCGATTGCAGGGACAAGTTGGACGGGTTGATATCGACCGAGCCTGCAACGCCCGGCCCACCAGCCGTCGCGAACTGCAGGCCGTAATCCCGGAGCCGGTTTCGGTTGACCTCGAGCAGCTCGACGTCGATCACGACTTCGGGTCGAGCCTTGTCGATGGCGGCAATCAACTGCGCCGCCGCGGCGATGCGTTCCGGCGTGTCTTTCAGCGAGATCGCGTTGGTCGCCGTGATTGGAGAAATCTGTCGCACGTCGACTACGACGCGGAGCAGATCGATCACTTCCTTGATGTCCGCGTTGCTCAGGTAAAAGGTGCGGACGACCGATTCTTCGTACTCGCGGCGCTTGGCCGGTGAATCGGGGACGAGGGTAATCGTGCGCGGCGCGGTGACGCGATAGAACGTGTGCGTGCTCGCGGTGAGCGACGTCAGCGCGTCCTCGAGGGAATTGTTGCGAAGGTCCACCGTGATCGGCACGTCGCGGAAGGCGGGATCGAAGACGACACTCAAGCCCGCGAAGCGGCCGAGCGCCATGAACACCATGCGGCTGCTCGCGTTGCTGAATACCAGCGAATCGGGGAGCTTTATCCCCGGCGGCAAATCCAGCCCAGCCGGCGCGAGACCGCGGGAGCGCTCGATGAGCGACTGGAGCTCTGTCTTGCCTTCGCGCGAGACCGCGAGCCGCGCGCGAAGTTTCAGCCGCGTGTCGCGCAGCGCGGCGTCGACGTCGCCCGACGCGGGGTTGAGCTCCGACGCCATCTGGAACTCGACGAGCGCGTCCTCGTGCCGTTCCGCCGCGGCCAGACGGCGGCCGCGGAAGTAGTGTTCCTCCGACGCGCGAAGCCGGGCACGATCAAGTGCGAGCCGCGCAGTGCGATCGTCGGGGCGGGCACGAACCGCTTTCGTGTACTCCACGATCGCGCGGTCGAAATCCTGGGCCCGCTCGGCCCGTTCGCCCATCCGGTAGGGCGACGTCGTCGCGCACGCGCCCGCGACCAGCGTACCCGCGAGGCACATCGATACGGTGAGGAGGCGGAGCGCGTCAGCGCGAAGGTGCGCCATTGGTCGTGACATCGGCTCCACGCGGGATCTTGAACGTGAATGTCTTATCGGACAATCCGATGTTTTCCTTGAAGTTCGAGAACTGAAACGTCGATCTGCCGCCCTGGCTGTCGGCCGCGCTCAGCGATCGGATCTGCAGTGTCCGGCGATCGACGACAATCTGCAGCCAGTCATAATCGCGCTCCGGCAGCTTGGGCTGAAGCCGCAGCGCGTAGGTGTCCGGACCTCCTCCGTCTGCGAAGCTCACGGTGAAGTCGCGCGTCAGGTCGCCCTTGCCCACGAGAAACAAAACCGCCGTGGTCGCCTGATCCTGCTCCGGAACCGGGCTGACGATGACCTGATTGTCGGCCGGCACGTACAGATAGATCCGCCGGCCGTCGGATATGAAGACTTTTGGCTCGGGAGCCTTGTAGTCCCACCGCATCTTCCCCGGCTTCTTCACCTGCACGAACCCTTGTTCGGTTTGCTTCTTGCGCAGGATCCCCCCCTCGGAGTCGTGGACGAAATCCGCCGTGAAGTCACGGATGGCGTCGTATTTCTTCTGGAGGGCGGCCGCCACTTCCTGTGCGGGCGGCTGGGCCGTGGGCTGCGGCGTCAGGGACAGGCCCAACACGACGGCCTGGACGAAGGGAAGGATTTGCATGGGTTCCTGCTGGATGCTCTTCCATGGTAGCACCTTGCTGTTTCAAGCCGGTCCAAAGGCAGTCCTTCAGGGCTGCCTTTGATACGATGCGCCTGGAGGTTCTGATGCCGAAGCTCATCCGATGCGGCATTCTGCTTCTCGGAATAGTGGCAGTGCCGACGCCCGCCTCGGCGCAGACCACGCGCCACGCGACCGAGATGATGAACGACGCCTGGATTACGACCCAGATTCACGCGAAGTTCTTCCTGGATCCCGATATCAAAGGCCGGGACATCAACGTCGATACGACCGCCGGCGTCGTGACGCTGCGCGGTGAAGTGCACAGCGCCGCCGAACACAATCAGGCGCTCGCGAAGGCGAAGGCGACTGAGGGCGTAAAGCGCGTGGTCGACAAGCTCGTGGTCACCCCTGGAGATCGTCCGATCACCGCGGATATCCGCGACAAGGCGGCCGCCTCATTGCCGCGCGACAAGGAGCAGGCGAAGGCTCAGGCCAGGACCGCGGCCGATCGCGTCGGCAAGGAGATCTCCGACACGTGGATCACGACGCAAGTCGAAGCGATGTACTTCCTCGATCGCGAGGTCAAGGGCATGCAGATCAGCGTCACCACGAAAGGCGGCGTGGTCACCCTCGGCGGCACCGTCGACGGCGACACGGCCCGGCAGAAGGCCATCGCCGACGCGCGGTCGATCGAAGGCGTCACGCAGGTCGTGGACAAGCTGTCGGTCAAGAAGTAGCCTTGGACCGCTTGGCCGCGATGAACGCGCGCACGTCCTCGAGGGGGCGTGCATTCAGCACGTGGCGACGCTCGACCCATCCCCGCCGCGCGGTCCCGATTCCGAGCTGCATCTGGCGCTCCAGCCATCGCGCCCGGTGGCAGTCGCTGTCAATCGACAGCGTGACTCCGGCGGCGACGGCGGCGCGCGCATGTTCCCCGTCGAGATCGAGGTGAGAAGGCGCGCCGTCCACTTCAAGGGCGGTGCCCGTCTCCGCGGCCGCCTCATAGACCGCGCCAAAATCCAGCGGGTATCCCTCACGGCGTCCGACCAGCCGGTTGGCGGGGTGCGTGACGATCGTGACGAGCGGATGCCTGATCGCCTGGATGCATCGCCAGGTCAGCCTTTGTGCATCGTGGTTCGCCGAATCGTGCAGCGACGCGAGGACAATGTCGAGCGGCTCGAGCACGCGATCGGGAAAGTCGAGGCGGCCGTCCGGCATGATGTCCACCTCAACGCCGTGCAGAATCGTGATGCCGGGATACCGCCCGCGGATGGCGTCGATCTCGTCACGCTGTCGGGAGAGAGCCGCGCGCGTAAGCGTCCGCGACGCGGCGGCGCGCTCCGAGTGATCAGTGATCGCGATGTACTCGTACCCGAGCCGGCGGCATGCCGCGACCATCGCGTCGAGCGTATCGGCGCCGTCGCTGGAATTGGTGTGCATGTGGAGGTCGCCGAGTATGTGCTCGCGCGAAATCAATGCCGGCAACCCACCTGCAACCGCCGCCTCGATTTCTCCGGAGTTCTGTCGCAGTTCCGGCGGGATGAAGGGAAGGCCGGCCTTCGCATACACATCGTTCTCCCTCGGCGCCAGCTGAATCGGCCCGCTCCGTCCATGTATCGCGTGAACATGCGCAGGCGATCCCGTGGCGTGAAAAAGGAGAGTTCCGTATGCCTCGGGCGCCGCGACTCTGACGTCGACCTCCGCCTGCCGAACGGTCACCATCGCGCGGCACGCGCTGTGGTGACGCACGTCTTCTACGCCACGCATCGCACAGACGGCGTCGATCGCCGATGGCGGATCGACCGCACGCGCCACGATCACGAGGTCGAAGACCAGCGGCTCGAAACGGCGTATATCGCCCGCGGGCGTGACGAGATCGACCCCGGGTGATGACGTGCCGATATCAGCCGCGAGGCCGTCGAGCAGGTCGCGTGCGCGCCCGAGTGGCGTCGACAGCCCGTCGGCTTCGAGTGCCCGCGCCGCCCGGCGCAGGCGTCCGTCGAGCACGTCTCCGCCAAGCTCCCGCACCCGCCCATCGAGCAGCGCCAGCTCGAGATCAGCCAATGTGAGGATGCCGAGGTGCCGTACCAGGCTGGCGGCTTCGTCGGTCCCGAGGAGCCGCAGGTTGAGAAGTTGTGTGAACAACGCCGGCAGAGGGGTGGGGGCCGCGCCGGCCGTCATTTCACCACCGCCGCGCGCGAGCTCACGCAACCGATGGTACAGCGTCGCGGGGATGCCGGGTTCGCCGGCCAGGTGATCGCGCCGCGCACGTTTCACGAAGCCGGCTGCCACGTCAGGGGGGAGGGCGTCGATGGCTTCTGCCGCGCGCCGAAGGTCCGCGGTTTCTGCGGTTTCACCCCGGATTTCGGCGAGGTCGGCCAGCGTCCGCAGCGTGCGGACGAGTGAGGAGGCGACAGTCACCCCTTGGATACGCTGGAAACCGGCACTGCAAGTTGAGGCGCAGGTTTCGTCCGGGTGGGAAACCGGGAAGCGGCCCATTGAGCGATGCCGCCTTCGAGAACGGACGCACGATAGCCGCTGGCGATCAGGTCCGCGGCTGCCCGTTCGGCGACGATCTCGCCCGGGTCCGAGTCGTACAGAACGATTTCGCGATCTGCAGCGAGAATGGAGGAATCGACGGAGCCCGGGCCGGTCCGGAGAGCGCCGGGGAGCGTCATCGTGCTGTGCTCGTAGGGATACTTCAGGCGGACGTCAACGACGAGTGGGGCGATGGCGACATCGTCCATCCGGCGCTTCAGCTCTGCGCTGGTGATCCGCGGGACGATCATGTCGGGTATTGTCGTCAGCCGGCGCGCGGGGTGTCAACTGCGGGGAAGTGCCTGGTGCGAGCACGCAAACACGCGACCGGGGTCTGACCCCCGTATCATCGACGAGACGGGGTTGACCCCATCTACCGGGCGCCGTGCGCGTGCGAATGCTCCTGTCCCGCGTGGACTACCCAGCCCTGCGAGCGGCGTCCGCACACGATGCAACGGAGGAACATCGCCCCCTGGTTGCAGGACACGCTATAGTCATGCCCGGTCACGTAACAGCAGATCCAGCTCCACATAAGATCACCTTTTCCTGAACACCGATACTCGCGCAATGGCAAGGGGAGTGCCATGTGCACGGGCGGTTGACCTATGTGAAAATTTGTGCAGAAGCGTGCGACCCGAGTCCCGTGCCATGCTTGCATCGCTTCGGCGACGAACCCAACTTGCAACCGAAATTACGGTTCTGAAATTGACTTTCATCACCGAATCAGCTATCAGCGGCAGCACGCCGCGTCCGACGAAATTGCGCCAGAGTTCGACTGGCGAGCCGGCTCTGCTGCGGCTGAATTGTAGACTTTAGGTTCCGGCTAGTCAGACTTTTTACGCGCACGGAGGCTACAAGTGAAAGCGCAGCGTGCCCTCCGCTCGCCAACTCGACTATTTGGAGAAATCGACGGAGGCGGCCACGGGCGTCCTGGCGGTGACGGTCACGGTGACGCGTCGTTCGGGGAATTGCGGGTTCTTGAAAACGATCTCGTGGGTGCCGAGCGGAACCTGCAGCCCGGCAACGGGCGTTTCGCCGACCTTCTTGTCGTTCATCCAGACTTCCGCCCAGGGCACGGCGTTGACGTTGAGCTCGCCGGTCGGCTGGACACTGATGGATCGTTCCTCCCCGGGCTCAATATCTACAATCTGCACGCTTTTGTATCCAAGCTCGCGACTGGTCAGAGTCAGCTGGTGCAGGCCCGGCGAAAGCATCAGCCGCCCTTGCTCGGTCGTGCCGATAGCTCGGCCATTCTCCGCGATATCAAGCGGGACGGGCGAGAACACCGCAATCCAACCGGAATAGATCGGCACGTCGAGTGTCGCCGTCTTGCCGACTTCGACGCGCACGGTCTTCTTGACCGAACCCGCGGTCGTGACCATCGTCAACGTGTGCTTGCCCGCGGCAACGTCGGCCAGCGTGAGCGGGCTGTCCCCGACCGCCTTGCCGTCCAGAAGTATGTGCGCTCCTGCGGGTTGCGTGGTGAGCGCGATGGTGCCAACCTTGGGCACTTCCACCGGCTTGGCCGCCGGCGCTGGTGTGCTGCTGAGAGGCATCTCTTCTGCGATTACCTCGTGACGGGCCAGGTACATACGTCCAGCACCAATGATGAGGGCCATCAGGATGACGCCAGCGACAGCCAGCCGCTTGGGGAACCCGGCGCCGCCTGATTCCGGCGCGCCGCGCTGTGCGTACGGAATCGCCTTAACGTCGGAGTCTTCCCGCCAATCCGCCAGCGGCGGCCCCGGGTTGTAGCCGGCCGGGGCGTCTGCTTTCAACCGAAGCGGCGCAGGCGCTTTTACCGCAATCGCAGGCCGCGCGACCTGAATGGCTGCGACCTGCATGGGAACTTGATCCTGACGAAGTGGCTCGCTGACCTTACCGTAGGCCTGGGGCGTGCCTCCTGCGCCCAGCGGCATCGGCATCGGCACCGGCACCGGCGGGGGCGTTGGTTTCGGAATGGCGTTCGAACGCAGCTTGTCGCGATGTGGCTTCGAGCCGCGTCGTTTGCGCTTGGACGGAGGGGCCGGCGGCTCCGTCCGTTTGGCCACGACGGGTTCCGGTGCAGGGACCAGCTCGATCGTCGCGATCGTTTGAGAAGGCGGTTCCGGTTCAATGGCGATGGGCACGAACACCGGTTCCGGCTTGGGGGTGATGGCGACTGCTACCGGAATGGGTTCGGGTTCGACCGATATCGCCTCGGGTGGTGCAGCGACCGCGATTTCCGGTACCGGCTCGGGTTGGACCGCGGGGCTTTGCATCGGCTCGATGCCGAGCGCCGGCTCGTTTAACACTGTCGGCTCGGGGAGGATCTCCTGGGGTCGATCCACAGACCCTGACGTTTCGTACGCGAGTGCGCCGCCCGATTCCTGCAGGTCCGGCGTCGGCGTTTCGATCGGACCTTCAGCCGCCTCGCTCTCGCGCGATGCGAGCGCTTCGGGCGGCACGGTGTCCGGGATCGTCTCCTCGGCCGTGACCTGGATCTCGAGCGGCAGATCATCGAGCGCCATCGCCGCGGCGATGGCGTCGTCTACAGGATCCGGCGGCGCCCAGTCCGCGTGGTCCCGGGTATCTGCGAGGACGCGGTTCATGTCCGCGATGAAGGCGGTCAGCGCTGTACGGCATCGCGGCGCACCGATCTCTCGCGCGACCTGGCGCACTTCGGCAGCGGCTTCTTCGGCGGTTGCATGCGGGCGCCGCGCCGGCAGCGGCAGCGTCCGCGACAGGAACGCCTGCAGGCCGGAGGCGAACCGGCCGCTGCCGCGAATCTGTGCGATTTCGATCACTTCTGTGAGGAGCGTTGAAATCGCCTCGGGATACTCGTTCTCGCGAAGCGGCCGGCCGAGCACGATCATCATCGCGACGAGCGACGCCTGGGCGATGTCGCCCGCGATGTCGAGCCGGGCCGGTCCCGCTGCGGGCGCGGTGGCGATCCCCAGTTCCAGCCACAACCTGCGACGGTTGAATTGCAGGCGCTCGATGACTTGTCCAAACACGGAATCCAGGATGACGACGCGGCCATCGTGCGCCAGCACGATCCGGCCGGGTTCGAGGGTTCCGTGCGCGTGGCGGCTGGCGCCGTGAAGGGATCCGAGTGCCGGAAGAACTCCCAGGAGGAAGCCGAGCGCGGCGTCGACACTTGGGCTCGTCGCCTCGTCGGCGGGCAGGCTCGTCGCGGCGTCGAGCAGATCGCACAGTCGATTGCCGGTCACGAATTGCGAGACGACCGTCAGGACGTTGCGGGAGTCCCGTTCAACGCCTCGGACGCGCGCAAAGCGCTCGTCGTCGAACACAACCGCGCGCGCCACCCGTTCCCGGAGAAATGTCTCGAATGCTCCAAGCTCCGGGCGCAGATGCAGCCGTTCGAGCATGACGCCCGTTTCGCGATCGAATTCGAGCGTACGCCGCCCGAGGCCGTCCTCGTAGCCGGAGGCCGAGACCGAAACCGGAATTACGGTGGCGGGTTCTGACATCGCTGGAACAGACCGTCAAGTGCAACCTCCGCTCCACGAGAGGTGTGCGCCCCCCCGAGGGAATCAGGCCGCTTTCGTCACACACTATCCTGCTGTCAGATACCAGTTCCGTCCGCGGTGCACGAAAATGTAACGCCCGATTGCAATCCTGTAATTGCTGTAAATTGAAGCGCCATGAGGGACTCGAACGAGATTGAGGCGCTGAAGGCGTCATTTCGCGGCGCTCTCGGCACGGCGGCGGCGCTCGCCGCCATCGAAGGCAGGGTGCTGGCGCTCGATCCGCGCGGAGAGATTCCAGCTGAAGATCTGGACGAACTTGGACGGGTGACGCTCGCGCACGCGGTATCGTCGCAGGCGCTGCGAGGGTTCATCGAGTCCATGCGCGCGCGGCGCACGTGAAGGTGCCTGCCTCGCCGAGGCTCGCGCGGATGATGTTGTGCGCAAGGTCGGGCTTGCCTCGCCGAAGCTCGCGCGGATCTATTGTGAGCGAAGGGCGGGCGTGCGCGACGAGCGCGCGTATGCGTTGGGATTACGACTGTCTTTGTGGCTTCCGCCTTCAGGCGGAAGGACGACGAGGATGGATCAGGAGCCGGGTGTGACGCGACGGTACTCCGGCTGGAGCTTCACCCGTAGCGGCGTTCGTTTGTAGGCGACTATGCTGACGGCCCACGACCAGGGCTCATAGCCCGGAAGTTCCAGCCGGATCACCCTGCTTCCAGCCGGCAGCGCCGAGACGCGCACGGGCGTACGCCCGTGGGGGACGCCGTTGATCCATACGTCCGCTCCCGAAGGTTTCGAGTCCACCAGCAGGCTTCCAACAAGCCCGGGTGAAATGTTTCTTCGTGTCGAATCGGACGCCTGGACCGCGTGGACCTTCTCCCGCCCGGCGGCAACACGGCCGTCCGCCGCTCCTGAGGGTGGTGCAACCCCCCCCCGCTTCCCAGCCGTTCCCACCTTCGGGGGGTCCGGCATTGTCGCGGGGAGCGTCGACGGTGCGGGGAGTGCCGTGGACCGAGGGGATTGGCTTTCGATCGATGTCCGACGCGCTCTCGGCGCCAGCGCGACGGCCGCCACCAGCAGCACGATGGTCGCAGCACCTGCAGTCATCACGGGCGCCGCTTGGTACGCGGCCGGAACGAGTGACGCCGTTCGCGCCGCACCCTTGATGCTCGAACCCAGACTTGAGGCTTGGTCGCGGATAGCTCGTCCCGTTGAGGACAGGCGGCCGGCGCCGGCGGTCGCCGCACGCCGGACACTTCCGAGAAGGGGTAACCTGACCGGCTCGCCGCGCTGTCGGGACCGTTCGAGAATGGTCTCGGTCGTCAAGGCAGGCGTCTCCGGCCGATACAGCAGCGGCGTGCCGCCTGCGCTGTCGTCTACGAGAAAGACGGACTCTCTTGATTGCTGGTGCTCGTCTCTGGTCGCCATCGAGGATCGATTCGAAGATCGCCAGCCCGCCGTGTGGCGAACCCGTTGCAGTCCGGTCCACACGCCCTCAAGCAAGACGGCCACCACCTGTGTTTTCAATGAAACACAGCGAATTGGTATAGAGAGTCGTCCTGCGCCGAACCTTTAGTCGGCGAAACGCATGACGATGTTGAACTGCCCGGAATTGAGAGGAAGGTTGAGTAAGTTGCAACCTTCGTTTGGCTTGGCAACCGAAACTCGCGACGCGTGGCAGTAGCAAGCGAGCGAAGGTTGGACGCGGGGAGGATCGAACTCCCGACCTCTGCATTGCGAACGCAGCGCTCTCCCAGCTGAGCTACGCGCCCCCACTCTGTGACGCGCGCACCCGCACGGCACATCCCCTGCGACTGAGCACGAATCGTGATTCTAACATGCGGTTTACATGAGGCGCAACGCACAGGCACACGGATCTGGTCCGTGTTCGTCAGTGGCCCAGGGTCCGTGTTCGTCCGTGTGTGTCAGTGGCATTACACTAGGCACATGACTCCCACGACTATGGCGCTGAAACATGCTGCCGTCCACGAAGGCAAGCAGTGCAGTGGCTGCGCCGCCGCGTTCGTCCCCGCGGAGGATTCGGGCTCCCGGATGCTGACTCTTCGCGGTGGCCACGAGTTCGCGGCGCTGCTCTGCGGCGGTTGTTATTCGAAGTGGTCCCACGGCTCGCCGCTGACGCTCAAAGGCCCGCTCGGAGCCTGACACCAATTCAATTGAGGACGTCGAGGTACTTGAGTGCACCGCCGGTGTTGAAGACCACCACCGTGTCGGCGGGCTTCATGCGGCCATCTTTGAGCAGCACCTTGACGGCGTGCAGGGCGGCCCCTCCCTCCGGCGCGGCGCTGATGCCTTCACGCGACCCGAGCTCGCGCATCGCGCGCACCATCTCGGTATCGCTGACGGCGAGGGCGGTGCCGCCGCTTTCACGCACGGCGCGCAGAACGAGGAAGTCGCCGACGGCCTTCGGCACCCGCAGCCCGTCCGCGACCGTCCGTGCGTGCTGCCACATTTCCGACCGTTCCGCCCCCTGCTCCAGAGCCCGGACGATCGGTGCGCAACCTTCGGCCTGAACCGAGACCATCTTGGGTCGCGATCCGGTGCGCTTCCAGCCGATGCGCTCCATTTCTTCGAAGGCCTTCCACATCCCGACCATGCCGGTGCCCCCGCCAGTTGGATAGATAATCCAGTCGGGAAAGCTCCAGTCCATCTGCTCCCCAAGCTCGTAGGCCATGGTCTTCTTGCCCTCGATCCGGTACGGCTCCTTTAGCGTGGACACGTCGTACCAACCGAGCCGCTGTCCTCGTTCGGCCGCGATGCGTCCCGCGTCGGTGATCAGTCCGTCGACGAGGTTCACTTCCGCGCCGTACAACTCGCACTCGCGGATGAACGGCACTTTCACGTCCTTCGGCATGAAGACCTTGGCCGGAAGACCTGCGGCGGCTGCGTAAGCGGCCATCGCATTGGCCGCGTTCCCGGCGGAAGGGACCGAGAGCGTCGTCGCCCCGAGATATTTCGCGCGCGTCACCGCGGCGGACAGTCCGCGCGCCTTGAACGAGTTTGTCGGATTGAGCGATTCATCCTTCACGAACAGCCGCTCGAGGCCGAGGTCCCGGCCGAGTCGCGTCGCGTGGATGAGGGGGGTCCAGCCTTCGCCGAGCGTCAGCGGCTCTTCGCCGTCGAAAAGCGGCAGCAGCTCGCGGTACCGCCACATGCTGGCGGTCCGTCCCACCAGTGTCTCCCGTTTCCACGCCCGGGCGGCCTCAAGATCGTAGCGTGCCAGGAGGGGAGCGCCGCACGTGCAGAGGTGCTGTTCTTTACGCGGATCGTAGGGCGCGACACCGCAGGGAACGCTGCATTCCAGGTGGGAAAAGTACGACATCAAGAATTGCTGATTGGCGATTGCTGATTGCTGATGTATCGCGGATTGATTTGGTTCAAGGGGCAATCAACAATCAGCCATCAACAAAGCCATTCCCTACTTGTTCAGCAGCTCCCCGTCTTTTTTCTTCTGGAGCTCATCGATCATGAGGATGTGCTGATCGGTCATCTTCTGCACGTCCTCCAGACCGCGCCGCTCGTCGTCTTCGGAGATGGCGTGGTCTTTCAAGAGTTTTTTGAGCTTGTCGTTCGCGTCGCGGCGGACCTGGCGGACGCCGTTCCTGCCCTCTTCGGCGTGCTTGTGGACGAGTTTCGAGAGCTCCTTGCGGCGCTCCTCGGTGAGGGCGGGAATGGGAATACGCACGACCTTGCCGTCGTTGGTTGGATTCAACCCGAGGTTCGACGCGCGGATGGCTTTTTCGACCGCCCCCATCAGCGACGGGTCGAACGGTTGCGCGACGATGAGGGTCGGTTCGGGAATCGACAGCGACGCGATCTGGTTGATTGGCATCATCGAGCCGTAGGCTTCGACGTGCACCGTGTCGAGGATGGTGACCGAGGCGCGGCCCGTGCGGACTCCTCCGAGCTCGCGCCGCACGTGATCGATCTGCGTGTCCATGCGTTTCTTGACTTCACCGAAGAGGCCTTTCAGATCGCTGACATCCATACAGTCCTCTATGCCGTCACGGTCGTGCCCACCGGCTCTCCCGCGATTACCCGGCGGAGATTCCCGGCAGTGCGGAGGTTGAACACGACAATCGGCAGCTTGTTGTCCATGCACAGCGAGATGGCCGTGGCATCCATGACCTTCAGTCCCTGCTCGAGCACCTTCAGATAAGAGATTTGAGAGTACTTGGTGGCCGTCGGATCGAGCATCGGGTCGGCCGTGTAGATGCCGTCCACCTTCGTGCCCTTGAGGATGACCTCCGCCTTCATCTCCATGGCGCGCAGCGCGGCCGCCGTATCGGTCGTGAAGTACGGGTTGCCGGTGCCGGCCGCGAACACCACGACGCGTCCTTTTTCCATGTGGCGGACCGCGCGCCGACGGATGAAGGGTTCGGCGACCGCCCGCATTTCGATCGCCGTCGCCACGCGCGTCGTCACGCCGGCGTGCTCGAGCGCGTCCTGCAGCGCGAGCGCATTGATGACGGTTGCGAGCATGCCCATGTAATCGGCCGTCGCGCGATCCATTCCCCGCGCGCTCGCGGCCAGTCCCCGGAACAGGTTGCCGCCGCCGATGACGATCCCGGTCTGCACCCCGAGCTGCTGAATCTCGAAGATGTCCTTGGCGATCTGGCTCGTGACCCCCGGATCGATCCCGAACTGCTGCTCGCCCATGAGAGCTTCGCCGGACAGTTTCAGCAGGACGCGACGGTAGGCGGGAGACATTCGGACGATTATATCAATCGGCGACTGGGGTTTTATGGTTTTAGAGTTTTGAGGTTTTTAGTTTGGTTTTACCGTTCAGGGTTTAGCTGCAAGCCGCAAACCACCAACATAAAACCCAAAACCTATAACCCCAACCGAAAACTGAAAACCTCAAACCTCAAACGCAAACCCCAAAACGCAACCCCCAAAACGCTAGACGGCCTCGCCCAGCTTGAACCGCACAAAGCGCGGAACGCCGATGTTCTCTCCCATCTTCGCGATCGCCGCCTGCACGACCTGCCCGATCGTCAGCTTGGGGTCGCGAATGGATGGCTGGTCGAGTAGGCACACCTGCTCGTAGAAGCTGTTCAGCTTTCCTTCGACGATCTTGTCAATCACGGCGGCCGGTTTGTTCTGACCTTCCATCTGGCCGCGGTAGATGGCGCGCTCGCGCTCGAGCACGTCGGCGGGCACATCTTCGCGACGGACGTACTGCGGGTTGGCCGCGGCGATGTGCATGGCAATCTCTCGCGCGAGGTTCTGAAAATCATCCGTGCGCGCCACGAAATCCGACTCGCAGTTCACCTCCACCAGGACGCCGATCTTGCCTCCCATGTGGATGTAGCTGCCGATCAGCCCTTCGTTGGTCGAGCGCCCCGCCTTCTTGGTCGCCTGCGCGAGACCGCGCTTGCGAAGGATGGTCGTCGCGTCGTCGAGATTGCCCTTCGCTTCGACCAGCGCTGCCTTGCACTCCATCATCCCCGCGCCGGTTGCGTCGCGGAGCTGCTTCACCAATGCTGCGTTAATGTCTGCCATTCACTGAATCTCCAAGTGTCCAGTTCCCGGTTTCCAGTTCCCAGTTGCCGATCAACTGGAAATTGGATACTGGCAACTGGCCACTGTACATAAAACCGCCGGCCCATCGTTCAGGCCGGCGTCGCCAAAATCAAAGCCTAAAGCCTGCAGCCTACAGCCACATCAGACCGAGGCCGGGGAGGTGGCCTGTTCGGGCCGCGCCGCCCGTGCCGCGCGGCCGCGGCGCGTGCGGTCGTCGCCGTCGGCGTCCGCGGTCTCCTCCGCCTGGGATGATTCGCGAATCCCCCGGCCCGAGATGATTGCGTCGGCGATGCGCGACGCAAACAGCCGGATCGCGCGGAGCGCGTCGTCGTTGCCCGGGATCACGTAGTCGATTTCGTCGGGATCGCAGTTGGTGTCGACGACGCCGATGACGGGGATCTTCAACTTGCGGGCTTCGTCGACGGCGATTTTTTCCTTGCGGGTGTCAACGACGAAGAGCGCGTCGGGCAACCGTGACATGTGACGGATGCCTTCGAGGTTCTTCTGCAGCTTGCGTTTTTCTTTCTCGATCTGCGCGATTTCCTTCTTGGAGAGCGACTCGTACCGCCCGTCGGTTTCCATCGCTTCGAGGTCGCGAAGCCGCGCGAGGCTGCGCTGGATCGTCGAGAAATTCGTGAGCAGGCCGCCGAGCCAGCGCTGGTTCACGAAGAACATGCCGCTGCGCTGCGCTTCCTCGGCAATCGCGTCCTGCGCCTGCCGCTTGGTGCCCACAAACAGCACCGTCCGTCCCTCCGCCGCGAGGTTCGCCACGAACTGCTCCGCCTCGCGGAACAGCCTCGCTGTCTTCGAGAGGTCGATGATGTAGATCCCGTTCCGTTCGCCAAAGATGAACTGCTTCATCTTCGGGTTCCAGCGCTTCGTCTGGTGTCCGAAGTGGACGCCCGCCTCGAGCAAATCCTTCAACGCGATGCCGCTCAAATTGCCTCCATGAAAGTTGCCAGTGCCCAGTCTCCAGTTTCCAGTCTCGAAACTGGCAACGGCAACTGGAAACTTCCTTCCTATCTCTTACTGAACTGGAACCGCTTGCGCGCTCCCTTTTGTCCGTACTTCTTGCGTTCCTTGATGCGCGCGTCGCGCGTCAGGAAGCCCGCCTTCTTCAGCCGCTGCCGCAGCTCGATGTTGTATTCCACGAGGGCGCGCGCGATCCCGAGCCGCAGCGCGCCGGCCTGGCCGGCGATGCCGCCGCCGGCGATCGTCGCGAGCACATCGAACTTGTCGGCGGTTTCGGTGACTGCGAGCGGCTGCTTGATCTGAGTGCGGAGCGCTTCGGTGGGGAAGGCTTGTTCGAGCGGCTTGCGATTCACGACCATGCCGCCATTGCCGGGTCTGAGAAACACGCGGGCGGTGGATGTTTTCCGACGACCGGTGCCGTAATACTGAATGCCTGCTGCCACGTTTATGCGACCTCTCGCCTGGTTGTCTTCACGGCCTGGGGCTTCTGCGCCGCGTGCGGGTGCTCGGCACCCGAGTATACCTTCAGCTTCCGCCACATCGCTTCGCCCATCGTCGTCTTGGGGAGCATGCCGCGCACAGCTTCTTCCACCAGCCGGACCGGGTTCTTCTGCCGGACGTCCTTGGCGCGCTCTTCGCGCAGGCCACCTTCGTAGCCGCTGTGATACCGGTACAGCTTCTGCTCTTCCTTGCGGCCCGTCAGCCTGACCTTGGCGGCATTCACAACGACCACATGGTCGCCCGTGTCGATGTGCGGGGTATACACCGGCTTATGCTTGCCCTGGAGCAGGCGAGCCGCTTCGGTGGCGATCCGGCCAAGCACCATCCCCTCGGCATCGATGACGTGCCACTGCCGCTGCACACTACCAGCAGTGGGAACAAACGAACCCATTGAGATCCCTTTCGGCCTCCGCGGAAGCTGCGGCCGACCCAAGCGGCATGTGCGCGGTTGGTCAGCCGCGTTCGAAGGACGGCAAACCAAAAGGATACTGGCGATTAGCCCCGGTGTCAAGCTGACGAGGCATTGTACGTGCCAAGGAGAAATCGGTCATTTCCGGGTTCCATCACCGGCTACTCCAGGCGACGCCAGCCGTTACGATTCTGTTATCGTGACGCCAAAATCGTCATCGTCTCGCCCGTGGTGGCCATCCAGGTATCCCAAAACTGCGCAGTTCTGCCGAAATTGATCACAATTACACTCGTGGCATTCGGCTTGCCCCCTGCCCAGCCGACACGGTTCCAGCTACCGGCCAAACACCTCGGGGGCCAGTGCGATGGAATGGGCACGCCACACGGTTGTGTGTCAGTTTAAGTGCCTCCCCGATAAACAGTTGGGTCGATTCAGAATTGGACATTGCCGGTGTTTCGCAGAGCGAAATCCCTGGTCGGTCTGGATATCGGTTCGAGTGCCGTCAAGGCGGTCGAGCTGAAGCCGACCGGTAAGGCCTACAAGGTATCGGCCTTCGGCACCGAGCCGGTGCCGCCTGACAGTATTGTCGACGGCGCCATCATCGACGGCGGCGTGGTGTCCGAAGCGATCCGCCGGCTGTTTGGCGGCCGGGGCATCAAGACGAAAGATGTCGCGGCATCGTTGTCGGGCAATGCCGTCATCGTGAAGAAGATCACCCTGCCCGTCATGACGGAATCGGAGCTCGCCGAGTCGATCTACTGGGAAGCCGAGCAGTACATCCCTTTCGACATCCAGGACGTCAATCTCGATTACCAGATTCTCGACAAGGGCGCCGAGGGCGGCAAAGGGACGATGGACGTCCTGCTCGTGGCGGCGAAGAAGGAAAAGATCGCGGACTACACGGGCGTCATCGCGCAGGCGGGCCGATCGGCGGTCGTGGTGGACGTGGATGCGTTCGCGATCCAGAACGCCTACGAGATTAACTACGGCATCGAGCCCGGCGCGGTCGTCGTGCTGCTCAACGCGGGCGCGAGCGCCACGAACATCAACATCCTCAACGGCGATCAGTCGGTCTTCACGCGCGACATCACGATCGGCGGGAACGCGTACACCGAGGCCCTGCAGCGAGAGCTGAATCTGCCTTTCGATCTCGCCGACCAGTTGAAGCGCGGCGTGTCGGTCGACGGCGTCACCTTCGAAGATGCGCGCCCTGTGCTGCGCGCGGTCAGCGAAAACGTGATGCTCGAGATTCAGAAGACGTTCGACTTTTTCAAGGCCACGGCCGCTTCCGATCGCATCGATCGCATCATGCTGAGCGGCGGCGCGTCGCGTGCCGAGGGCTTCACGGAAATGCTGACCGAACGGTTCGCCGCGCCGGTCGAAGCGCTCGATCCTTTCAAGCGCGTCAGTTTCGACTCGAAGAAGTTCCAGGTGGATTCGGCGGCCGACGTAGCGCCGACGGCGGCCGTCGCGGTCGGCCTCGCGTTGCGGCGGGTGGGCGACCGATGATTCGCATCAACCTGCTCGCCGTCGATCGTGAGCGGGCCAAGCGCGGCGTGCTGATTCCCGCGGCTCAACGCGTCACCATCGCCGCCAGCCTGATCCTCATCGTCACGTTCCTCGGCGTCGGCTGGTGGTTCTGGTCCCTGCACGCGGCATCGATTCGCGTCGACGAGGATCTCGCGAAGGGGGAGCGCGAGATGCAGCAGCTCCGCTCGGTGCTCTCGCAGGTGCAGAAGTTCGAGGCCAGCAAGGCGCAGCTCCAGCAGCGCGTCACGCTCATCGAGCACTTGCGCCGCGGCCAGAGCGGTCCGGTGCACATTCTCGACGAAATCAACAAGGCGGTGCCCGAGCGCCTGTGGCTCACGGACCTGACGGAGAAGGGGGACGACATCATGCTCGCCGGCATGACCACCTCCTTTTCGGGCCTGTCGGATTTCGTCGCGAATCTGGAAACCAGCAATTGGTTCAAGAAGCCGATCGACATCGTCGACAGTCAGGTGATTCCCGATGCTAAAACCGGGGACATCTTCAAGTTTTCGATCAAGGCCGTGTTCAACAATCCGGACGCACCGCCGCCGCCCGTAGCGGCAGGCGCGCGGGGCCGCGGAACGGCCCCGGTGAAGAAGTAGCTCAGCGTAAAGACGGAATCGGACGCTTCCGATACGGAAACAGGAATTCATGGATCTGTCGCTCAGCAAACTCCCGTGGTATGCCCAGATCGGCGCCTTTGTCGTCGTGTCGGCGCTGTCCGTCTTTGGCTTCTGGAAGTTCTATGTCGCTGAAGCGCAGTCCGACATCGATGCCCGGCAGACGCGGCTGACGGCGCTTCGTGGCGACATTGCGAAAGGCGTCGCGACGGCGCGACGGCTGCCGCAGTTCCAGTCGGAAGTGGCGGAGCTCGAGCGCAAGCTCGATAACCTGCGCCCCGTACTGCCCGAGCAGAAGGACGTCGCTGACATCCTGCGGCGAGTGCAGGGACTCGCGACGCAATCGAGCCTCAACCTCCAGCGCTTCACGCCGCTCGAACCCAAGCAGGAATCGCTTTACGCGTCGCTTCCGTTCAAACTGCGAGCCGAGGGCACGTTTCACAACCTGGGACAGTTTTTCGATCGCATCGGCAAGTTTCCCCGGATCATCAACGTCGGCGAGCTCACGATCAAGCCGCGGCAGCCGCAGGAACCGGACCTGAGCATCGAAGCCGAATTTGTCGCGACGACCTTCGTACTGCAGGAAAGCAAGGCACCGGCAACAGGACGAGGCGGGCCCATCGTGCCGAAGCCACCGGCAGCGAAATGACGAACCACACACTTCGCATCATTCGTACGTGGACGCTCGGCGGTGCCGCGTTGGCGATGCTCGTCACCACCGTGGTGTCGGCTCAGCAGCCGGCGAAGCCGACGCCAGGAACCCCTGCGCCGGCGCCGCCGCCGGCCGGCCAGACCGCGCAGCCGCCCGCCGAGGGCCCTTCTTCGTTTACCTACAACCCGGACGGCCGTCGGGATCCGTTCATCAGCCTGCTTGGGCGCGGGAGCGATCCGAAGTCGAAGGGCACGCGGCCGGCAGGTGTTCCCGGCCTGCTCATCAACGAAGTCAGCGTGAAGGGAATCGTGCGAAACACCTCCGGGTTCGTTGCCCTCATTCAAGGGCCGGACAACAAGACATACGTGGTCAAGGCGGGAGATCGATTGATGGACGGCACGGTGAAATCCATCGCCCAGGACGCGGTCGTGTTCTCACAGGACGTGAACGATCCGCTTTCTCTGGTGAAGCAGAAAGAGATCAGGAAACCCCTGAGATCGCCCGATGGAGGGCGCGGATGAGCGACCAACTGCCGCACACGAACTTGTCGCGCGCGCGCGCCGCGAGGCTGGCGATCGTCGCGTCGCTGGCGCTGGCAAGCGGACTCTCGCTCTCGGCGGGCAGCGCCACGATTCGCCTGCTGGGCGTCTCAGCGCAAGGCAACGCCGTGCTCATCGAGTCCACTGAGCCTGCCGCCTATGTCGTGAAGCGTCCGGACTCACTGACCCTGCTGGTCGAGCTCCGTAACGTGTCGGTTGCCAACGCGTCGAACGGCGTCGGCCGGCGCGATCCCATTGCGGGAGTGACGCTCGAGCAGGGACCTGCCGTCGACGGCGAGGCCCTCGCGCGCGTCCGCCTCACGCTCGCGCGGCCGGCTGAATACGCCGTGCACAGCGCGCGCAACGTGATTTGGCTCGAGCTCACGCAACCCTCGCGCGCCTCAGGTGCTGCGGCGCTGCTCGATAGTCTGACGCACTCGGACCGGCAGCCCAGTCCAGTGTCCGCGCAGATTGAAGCCGAGGCCCCCGGCGCGACACTGCTCGATCGCGTCCGCGCGATCCGCTCTCCGTCTGCGACAACAATCACGCTCAGCGGCAACGGCCGGTTGACTCCTGCCGACGTGACGGAATCGCATGACCGCCCGCGCCGTCTCGTGCTCGATTTTCCAAACGTCCTGTCGAAGGCGCCCGCGCAGACGATGGTTGAGGGTCAGCTCGTCACGCGTGTCCGGATTGGCGTGAACAGCCGCGAGCCGCTCGTCACGCGCGTGGTGATGGAAGTGGCTGAAGGCGCCACGTACCACGTCGAGCGCGCGGGAACCAACGGCAGCGATCTCGCGATCGTGTTCGAACCACCGCAGTCGTCGAAGACGGTGCTGGTCGCGCAGCCGCCTGCCGAAGCCAGACGCGCCGAGCCGGAGCCCGACATCCCGCTCGAACAGGCGATTGCGAACGCAGCCGGTCTGACGCCGAAGGACACCCCGGCCGAGGATCCCGTCGTACAACCGAAGCCCGCGCCGCAACGCCCGGCGGCCGCCGCTGCGCGCCAGCAGAGTGCTCCGGTGTCAACACCGCCGGCGACCGCCACCGGGCGTCAGCAGAGTGCTCCGCTGACGCCACCGTCAGCCCCTGCCGCGGCGCGTCAGAACGCGCCGCTGGCGCCAACGCCGGCGCCGCCCATTCTCCCGAATCAGCAGGTGATCGCCGGAGCGGCAGAGAGGCAGTACAAGGGCACGCCCATAACGCTCGATTTCTCGGGCGCAGACCTGCGTTCCGTGCTCAGGTATTTCAACGAGATCAGCGGACTGAACATCATCATCGATCCGTCCGTTCCCGCGACGCCCATCGACATCGTCCTTCGCGACGTGCCGTGGGATCAAGCGTTCGAGACGCTGCTGCGGACCCACAAACTCGGGTACGTCGCCGAGGGGACCATCGTGCGTATCGCGCCGATATCGGTGTTGGCCGAAGAAGAAGGGGAACGGCGAAAATTGTCGGAGGCGAAGGCGCTCGCAGGCGATCTGCGCGTGCAGACGTTCTCGCTCAGCTACGCGAAGGCCGGCGATCTGTCTCCGCTGCTCGTGAAGTCCGCGCTGTCGCAGCGCGGACAAATCCAGGTAGACACCCGGACCAACACGATCATCATCACGGATCTGCCGGACAGGCTGCAGACGGTGACGGCGCTTCTCGGTGCGCTGGATCGTCCCGAGCCGCAGGTCGAAGTTGAAGCGCGCATCGTGCAGACCACGCGCGAGTTCGCCAAGGCCATGGGCATTCAGTGGGGCCTGAACGGCCGCGCCACCCCCGCCATCGGCAACACGACGGGCCTCGCGTTTCCGAACAGCGGGACGCTCGGCGGCCGGACCACCGCCAGCAACACGCCGAACGATCCGCGGGCAACCCCCAACGACACGACCGGCACGGCCGTGAATCTGCCGGTCGCCGGAGCCACGTCCGCGATCGGGCTCGCGCTCGGAGCGGTCAATGGCGCCCTCAATCTGGACGTTGCGCTGTCGGCGCTCGAGCGCAGCGGCAAAGGCCGCATTCTCTCGACCCCCCGCTTGACGACGCAGAACAACGTGGCTGCGGAAGTGACCCAGGGGCTCCAGATTCCGATTCAGACCGTGGCCAACAATACCGTCACGGTCAGCTTCAAGGATGCCGCGCTCACGTTGCAGGTCACCCCGCAAATCACGTCCGCCAATACCGTGATCATGCAGATCACCCTCGAGAACGCGACACCCGATTTCAGCCGCCAGGTCAACGGCATCCCGCCGATCGACACGCAGCGCGCGAAGACGCAGGTGCAGGTCGACGACGGCGCGACGACGATTATCGGCGGCATCTTCATCAGCCGTGAGCAGATCTCGAACGAGCGCACGCCGCTCCTGCACCGGGTGCCGCTGCTCGGCTGGCTCTTCAGGCGGGACACGACGTCCGATGAAAGCCGCGAGCTGCTGATCTTCATCACGCCGCGGATCATAAGGGGTTAAGGACATGACCAAAGCCGTATGGGGCGTTGGAATACGACTGGCCGGGACGGTCGGCTTGATACTCGCATCGGTCTCGTGCGGGGATTTGACGCGGCAGGGCACGGCGTCGTCGTACCTGCTCGTGGAAGAACTGGTCGCGGCGTCGGGCGCCGAGCCCGATAAGCTCGGCGCCACACTGCACTCAGATGTGATCACTATCGTCAAAGACGTTCCGACAATCTTTTCCGATAACGGGCGCGTCAGTTTCTCGATCGGGTTGAAAGACCCCGGATCAACGAGTTCGCCGATTACACCGACGGCAAACAACTCCATTACTGTCGAGCGCTATCACGTGAACTACATCCGCGCTGATGGTCGCAACACTCCCGGGGTTGACGTGCCCTACGCGTTCGACGGCGCGATGACGTTCACCGTCACGGGCGAGCGATCCGAATCGTTCGAGCTCGTTCGCCACACAGCAAAACAAGAGGCGCCCCTCGCCGCGCTGGTGCAGAGTCCGGTCATCATCCTGACCATCGCGGAGGTGACGTTCTATGGACACGATCAGACAGGCCGCGCGGTCAGCACGACGACAAAGATTGCCATCGATTTCGGAAACTTCGGAGATCCGCAGTAGCACGGAACCAGGATCAATTGAACAGGTCCCAGCAGCGGTGATTGACATATGAACCGAACACTTCGTTTTACGCAAACGGTGACTGTTGCGCTGACGGTCGCGATCAGCGCCGCGTCCACCAGTTGCACGATGAAGAGCCAGGAAGCACCACCGCTGACAGGCCCGTCCGAGTTCGGGACGTCAATCGTCGTGACAGTTTCTCCTGACATATTGACACTCGACGGTGCTTCGCAGTCTTTGGTGACCGTCACCGCACGGGATGGCAGCGGCAATCCGATCCGGAATCTGTCACTGCGCACCGAGATTGGGATCGGGGGGGTGCGGGCGGATTTCGGATCCCTCTCGGCCCGTAACATCGTCACCGGCTCCGATGGCCGGGCGACACTCGTCTACACGGCGCCGGCAGCCCCATCCGGACCCTCTACGGATCCCAACACGACAGTGGATATCCTGGTTACCCCAATCGGTTTTGATGCGGCGAATTCGACGACGCGTCTGGCCAGCATCCGGCTCGTCGCGCCCGGCATCGTGATCCCGCCTGACGGGTTGCAGCCGAAGTTCACGTTCACGCCCAGCGCGCCCACCGATCACCAGAACGTGCTGTTCGATGCGTCGACGAGCACGGCCCCGTCCAATAATCCGATTGCCACGTATTCGTGGAACTTCGGCGACGGCCGGACCGACAGCGGCGTGACCGTGAGCCACTCGTTCAACGATGCAGGCACGTACGTCGTCACACTGACGGTTACGGATCAGTACAGTCGGACGGCCGCGACGTCACAGACCATTACCGTGGGTGGAGGCGCCGGACCCTCGGCGAGCTTCCTCATCTCGCCCGCGACGCCGCGGATTGGCGAGAACGTCAATTTCAACGCATCGGCCAGCCGGCCCGCGCCTGGCCGCACGATCCGGTCGTACGACTGGGACTTCGGCGACGGCGCGCAGAAGACCACAACGAGCCCGATTACCGCACACGATTACCAGACCTCGGGGACCTTTACGGTCACCCTTCTGGTGACCGACGACGCCGGCCATGCGACCGCAGCCAATGGGTCGGTCACGGTCGGGACGGACGCACCGACGGCCGACTTCAGCTACTCGCCGACCAGCCCGGCCGCCGGAGCCCCGGTCACCTTCAATGGGAACGCGTCCAGCGCGATCTCGGGGCGGACCATCGCGAGCTGGGTGTGGGATTTCCCCGGCGGCACGCCCGCGACGAGCTCAGGCGCGACGCCGACGACCCGGTTCACGTTCGCGGGAACCTATAACGTGACGCTGACCGTGACCGACAGTGCCGGAAAGGTCGGCCGCGTGACGAAGACCGTGACTGTGCAGTAACCTGTCAGCTGTGGCGGACTCACCGCGCATCGAAGAATTGAAACGCCGGGTCCACTCGGACCCGGCGTCAATCGCCTTCGCCGCGCTCGCAGAGGAATACCGGCGCGCTCAGCGTTTCGAAGAAGCGATCGAGACCTGCACCGCCGGCCTCATTCGACATCCCTCCTATCTGTCGGCTCACGTGACGCTCGGCCGCGCACTCATTGAAGTCGGTCGCCTGGAGGATGCGAGGAACGAGCTCGAATACGTCCTGCGGCTGGCGCCGGAGAATCTCGCGGCCATTCGCGGTCTAGCCGAAATCCATGACCGGCTGGGCGAAGGATCTCACGCCCCCGTTGCGAAGGGTCAGGCCCCGGAGCCTGCCGCTTCGGAGATGACCGTGGCCGAGATCCAGGCGGCCTCGGGATTCATTCCGCCGGCGGCCGGGAACACCGAACCTGCGCCGTTTTCTTCGCCGACTCCAGCGGAACCCGAGCCTGTCAAACCCGAGCCGCGCTTCGACCCGCGCGCGACGAGTGATCGCTCAGGGCTTGCCCCCTGGGAAGCCGAGCCGTCTACACCTCCGATGCTGTTCCCATGGGAAGCCGAGCCAGACACGCCCCCGGCGGCGCCCTCTTTCGACTCGCGCGAGTCGGCCGCTCGCTCAGGACTTCAGCCGTGGGAAGCTGAACCAGCCCCGGCGCCGCCTGCGCGGGAGGTCGAGCCTCCCGCTCCCTCGATCCCGCCCACGGTGGAAGCCGAGGCAGCGCCGCCAGACTTCGTCATCTCGATGGAGGAAACCGTGGCGCCGGAAGCGCCGCCGGCGCTTGCCGGCGTGTCGCAAGTCGAGCAGACCCATGATGAGCTTGATCGAGCGTACTTCGACTCCGCTCAGGACAGCCCCTCCGCCTCAGGCGAAACGACCGCTCCATCGGGACTTTCGGCGTGGGAAGTCGAGCCTCTCGCTCCCTCGATCCCGCCCTCGTCGGAAGCCGAGCCAGCGCCGTCATACTTCGTTGTCTCACTGGAGGAAGAAACCGCGCCGCCGGTGCTCGCACGCGTGTCCCAAGTCGAGCAGACGCCGGATGAGCCTGCGCCTCCCTTCGACTTCGTCCAGGGCGAGCCCTTCGACTTCGCTCACCCTTCGACAGGCTCAGGGTTGTCCCGACCAAAGTCGAGGGACGACTTCGCTCAGGCCCGTCCCGACCACGGTCGCGCGACCGGGCTCGAACACTTTCTGAAAGCTATCCTGCGCGCGCGCGCCGAGCGCGACGCCTTCCGCTGATCCGGGCGGGCACTCATGCCATCGGGCGTGGCTCCGTTCGGCGATCGCATTGGCATGCTGCGGCACGATTTTCTGGGCGCCGGCCTGGACGGGTTCGTGATCACGCATCTTCCGAACCTTCGCTACATGACAGGCTTCAGCGGAACCGCCGGGGCCGCGGTCGTTACCCCGAACCGTTGCACGCTCGTTGTCGACTTTCGATACGCGACGACCGCGCGCGAGATTCTCGCCTCTCATCCGGATGGACTGGTCGATCTGGCTCTCGCCGATCGCACATATGACGAGACGTTGACGGATCTGCTGCGCCGGCCCGGGGCGTTGCGCATCGGGATCGAAGGATCGTCGATGACGGTCAGCCGCTTCGAGCGATTGTCGACCTTGCTCGCGGGTCCCGACCGCGGAAGAGTATCCGTCGACGTCACTCTCGTTGCGACGGATCGGGTCGTCGAACGGCGCCGCGCCGTCAAGGACGCGTTCGAGATCGGTACGCTGCGGGAGGCGGCCCGACGGCTGTCGCGTGTGGCTCGCGACGTGCGGGCGCTCCTGCGGGAAGGGCGGTCGGAACAGGCTGTCGCCGCCGATATCGACGCCGCCATCCGCGCCGCCGGCTTCGAGCGTCCCGCATTCGACACGATCGTCGCCTCCGGCGTCAACAGCGCCCGTCCGCACGCGCGTCCCGGCCCGCGCAGGCTGGAGGCAGGAGACGGGGTGGTGCTGGACTTCGGGGGCATCTACGACGGATACTGCGTGGATCTTACGCGGACGCTGCACATCGGCCGACCCGCGCCGGAGCTGCTCCGGCTGGCCGTGGCGGTCAGGGAAGCTCATGCCGCGGCGATTGCGGCCGTCAGACCCGGTGCGCGGCCGAGCGAGATCGATGCGGTGGCGCGGGACGTGCTCACCCGCCACGGTCTGGCGGACGCATTCGGGCACGGGACGGGGCATGGCCTCGGTCTCGAAGTCCATGAGGATCCGCGGATTTCGAAGCGTTCTGGCGCCCTTCCCGACGACCCGGTCGTGCCCGGGATGGTCTTCACCATCGAGCCCGGCGCGTACGTGGCGGCCTCGGCGGCGTCAGGATCGAAGACGACGTGCTTGTGACGGGCGAGGGGTGCGACGTGCTGACGGATGTGCCGATAGAAGTCTAAGGTGCTTCCGCCTGAATAAGGTGCTTCCGCCTAAAGGCGGAAGCTACGCGAACGCGGAAGCAACGGGGGATGATGGAGTTCGAGGACATCGAGCGGATTCTGGAGCTCGTTCGGCAGCATGACCTGGCGGAGTTCGAGGTCGAGAGCGGCGGGATGAAGCTCCGGATCAGGAAGGCATCGGCGGCGTTTCCCATGCCCCCCGCCATGCCGCCCGCGGCCGCGCCGGCGCCGCACGTTCAGCCCCATGCGCCGGCCCCCGTGCCGTCGGAGCCAGACGCCTCTTTGTCCGACGAGGAATCGGTGGAGCTGGCGGTGGTGAAGTCCCCCATTGTCGGTACGTTCTATCGATCGCCGGAGCCGGGCGCCGCTTTGTTCGTGGAAATCGGACAGCGTGTGAAGAAGGACCAGGTCCTCTGCATCATCGAAGCAATGAAGCTGATGAACGAGATCACGTCGGAGTACGACGGCGAGATCGTCAACGCCTACGTGGAGAACGGAAAGCCTGTGCAGTACGGCGAGCGTTTATTCGCAATCCGGACGACCTAGCTGATGTTCAAGAAGATTCTCATCGCCAACCGCGGAGAGATCGCGCTCCGAATCATCTGTGCCTGCCGCGAGCTCGGCATCAAGACCGTCGCCGTCTATTCAGAGGCGGACGAGAATTCCCTGCATGTCCGCTTCGCCGACGAGGATGTCTGCATTGGCCCGGCTCGAAGCGCGGACAGCTATCTGAGCGTGCCGGCGGTGCTGAGCGCCGCGGAGATAACCGGCGCCGACGCGATCCATCCGGGGTACGGGTTTCTGTCAGAGAGCGCGTATCTCGCCGAAGTCTGCGAGGCCTGCCATATCAAGTTCATCGGGCCGGCCCCCAACGTGATCCGTCTGCTCGGCGACAAGGCGCGCGCGCGGCGCGCGATGAGGAAAGCGGGGGTTCCCATCCTCCCCGGCAGCGACGGGCCCGTCGACAGCGAAGAGAAGGCGCAGAAGATCACGAAAGATCTGGGCCTTCCGGTGATCATCAAGGCGGTGGCGGGCGGGGGAGGCCGCGGCATGCGCGTCATTCGGGCCGCGAGCGAGCTGTCCAAGGCGCTCAAGACGGCGCAGCGCGAAGCGGAGGCGGCCTTCGGCGTTGGCGACGTCTATCTCGAAAAGTACGTCGAGAACCCGCGCCACATCGAATTCCAGGTCATGGGCGATCATCACGGCGCCGTGGTACACCTCGGTGAGCGCGAATGCTCAATCCAGCGCCGTCACCAGAAGCTGCTCGAGGAAGGCCCGTCGGTGGCCGTGACCGAGAAAATGCGCCGGAAGCTCGGAGGCATCGTCGTCGACGCCGCGCGCGCGGTGCAGTACACGAACGCCGGCACGTTCGAGTTCCTCCTCGACGACAAGGGCAACTTCTTCTTCCTCGAAGTGAACACGCGCGTGCAGGTCGAGCACCCGGTGACCGAGTTCATCACCGGGATCGACATCGTGAAAGAGCAGATCCGGATCGCGGCGGGGGAGCGTCTCTCGTTCAAGCAGGGGGACGTGACGTTCAACGGCCATTCGATCGAGTGCCGGATCAATGCCGAGGATCCGGAGACGTTCGCGCCGTCCCCCGGCGTCGTCCACGCGTACAGCGTGCCGGGCGGGCCAGGCGTGCGCGTCGACACGTTCGTCCACGCGGAGTGCACCATTCCGCCCTACTACGATTCGATGATCGCCAAGGTGATCGTCCATGGCCGCGACCGGCAGGAAGCCATTGCCCGGATGCGGCGCACGCTCGAGATGACGGTCATCGAAGGCATCAAGACCTCGATCCCCCTGCACCTCAAGATCCTCGCGGATCCCGATTTCGTGGCGGGCCGGATTGGCACCGCCTTCATGGAACGCTACCTCGTCGAGAAAAAGACCGGCGGGGCGGGCCTCGCAGAAGCGGTGTAAGTGTTCGCGCGCGGAGCCGCGTCTTTTCTTTATCCCATCATCGATACCGGCGTCTGCAGCGCGGCGGGCCAGGATCCGGCCACGGTGGCCGACGCGTGTCTCGCGGGCGGCGCCCGGATCCTGCAACTTCGGGACAAGACCGGATCGAGCGCCGCATTCCTCGCTCTTGCCGATCGGCTCGTGCAGCGCGCAAGCGCGTCTGACGCCCTGCTCGTCGTCAACGACCGCGCCGATATCGCGCGCCTGAGCGGGGCCCGGGGTGTCCACGTAGGGCAGGACGATCTCGATGTCGTCAACGCACGCCGAATCGTGGGGCCGGCGGCCGTGGTCGGGATTTCGACCCACGACGAGGCGCAGATCGACGCCGCGCTCCAGAGCGACGCGACCTATGTCGCCGTCGGGCCGATCTTCGGGACGGCGACGAAAGAGACCCGCTACAGCGCGCGCGGCCTGGACCTGATTCGGTACGCCGCCAACCGCGGGAAGCCGATTGTGGCGATCGGCGGGATCACACTCGATCGCGTACAGAGCGTCACGGAGGCCGGCGCGTCGGGCCTCGCCGTCATCAGCGATCTTCTGACGAGAGGAAACCCTGAAGGACGCACACGCGACTATATTGCTCGCCTGGCGAAGTAGAGCAGACGCCCTCATGCCACCCTTCGACTCGGCCCTGCGGGGCCTCGCTCAGGGCAGGCCCCGGTGGCCGAGGCCAAGGTCCTGAGCGAGCGGTCGCCGCGCGCGAGTCGAAGGACGCCCCGATGCCACTTCTGGCACCCACTCCAATCTTTATGGAATAATGCCGCGGTTTCTTGCCAGGCCTGAATCACCGGAGGGTGAATGGATTCGAATCTCCTCAGAACGAAGTCTATCGAGCAGCTCGTCGGCGACGCCGAGCATGGCGGCAAGGCGCTCAAGCGCACGTTGTCGGCGCTCGATCTGACCCTGCTCGGGATCGGCGCAATCATCGGCACTGGCATCTTCGTGTTGACGGGCACGGCGGCCGCCAACCAGGCAGGCCCGGGCATCGTCCTGTCGTACGTCCTCGCCGGCACCGCGTGCGGCTTTGCCGCGCTCTGCTATGCGGAGTTCGCCGCGATGATTCCGATCTCGGGCAGCGCCTATACCTACGCCTACGCGACGCTGGGCGAGATCTTCGCCTGGATGATCGGCTGGGATCTCATCCTCGAGTACGCGGTCGGGTCCATGACGGTTGCTGTGGGCTGGAGCGGATACTTTCAACGCATCCTCGCCGGGTTTGGCATTCACCTGCCCGCGTGGATGAGCGCCTCGCCGGACACCGCGGTCGGGTCGCTCATCAACCTGCCCGCCGTGCTGATCGTGCTCGCCATCATGGTGCTGCTCGTGATCGGTGTCCGTGAGAGCGCGAGATTCAACGCGGTGATGGTCGCGATCAAGCTGGTCGCCGTCGGGTTCTTCATCGTCATGGGCGTGAGTTACGTGAAACCCGAGAACTGGTCCCCGTTGATGCCGTATGGCATCTCGGGAGTTGCCACCGGGGCGGCGGTCGTCTTTTTTGCCTATATCGGGTTCGACGCGGTCTCGACTACCGCCGAGGAGGCCAAGAACCCCAGCCGGGACCTGCCCATCGGCATCATCGCGTCGCTCGTCATCTGCACGGTGTTGTATCTGGTGGTGGCCGGCATACTTTCCGGCATCATCCCCGTGACGCACTACCGGTCGCTCGAGGCCGGCCTGCCGGGGGTGCCGATTGCCCCACCCGCAGAATCGATGGCCTTTCTCAACGCGCCAGTCGCGTACGCGCTCCACGTCATCAATCTGGACTGGGCGGCCGGACTCGTGTCGGCCGGTGCTGTTGCCGGCATCACCAGCGTGCTGCTGGTGATGCTCATGAGCCAGCCGCGAATTTTCTTTGCCATGAGCCGCGACCGGTTGCTGCCGGCCGGGGTCAGCAAGGTGCACCCGACCTTCAGGACGCCGTACATCACGACAATCATCACTTGCGTCATCGTGGCGGCCGTCGCGGGTTTCGTGCCGATCAACATCCTCGGCGAAATGACCAGCATCGGCACGTTGTTCGCGTTTGTCGTCGTCTCGATTGCCGTCATCATCCTGCGAGTCAAGCGGCCCGAAGCACGCCGGCCTTTCCGCGTGCCGCTGGGTTTCACGATCCCGATTGCGGGCGTGGTCTTCTGCGTCTACCTGATGGTCAGCCTCTCGGTGATGACATGGGTCCGATTCCTCGTCTGGCTGGACGCCGGCATGGTGATCTACTGGTTTTACGGCCGCACGCACAGTCCGCTGGTTGATCGCGCGGAGGCCGCCGCACGCCCGGGGAGCCAGCAGGCCGCGAATTTCATGAAGATGCTCGGTTACATGCTGCTCTTCAACGGGTTCTGCATCACGCTGCTCGCCGTGCTGACGCAAACCGGGGTCACCAACGAGACGCTCGCGAAGTGGAGCGAGCTCGATGGGGTCCTGCAGTACATCGGCATGCATATCGATCCGGCGATTGCCCACAGATTCGGGTTGGAGATTCTGGCCGCAGGCGCGGTCGTCACCGCGGTCGGGTTCATCATGGCGCGGTCGACGAGCAAGCGGGTGTGAAGAGTCCCGCGCGGGCGAACAGGCCGGGGGCGCAGCTCCCGGGCCCTCCTTCGCCCTGGTGGGTCGGCTGGCGGCTGTCGGTCGGGCTGCTGGCCTTCATCGTCGCCGGAGGCACCGTCGGGTACGCCCTCATCGAAGGCTGGGACCTGTGGGATGCCTTCTACATGACGGTCATCTCGGTCACGACGGTCGGCTACCGCGAGGTCCACCCGCTTTCGCGCACGGGCCAGGCCTTCACGGTTGCGGTTGTCACCTTCGGTGTCGCGACCGTCCTGTACACGTTCTCGTTCCTGATGGCGCGGCTGGTTGAGGGAGACCTGCAGGCGCGCTGGATACGGCGCCGCCACCGACGTATGCTCGACGATCTCACGCATCATTTCATCATCTGCGGCTTCGGACGTATCGGGCAGATTGTTGCCCGCGAGTTCACGCGCCAGGACGTGCCGTTTGTCATCATCGAGCGCAACCCGGATCGGATGCAGGCCGCCATCGCGACGGGCTACCTTGCGGTCGAGGCGGACGCGAGCAGCGAAGAGGTGCTGAGGCGGGTCGGAATCAGCCGGGCGCGGGGATTCATCGCCGCCGTCAGCACCGACGCCGACAACGTCTTCGCCATCCTCACGGCACGCCTCCTTCGCCCCGATCTTTTCATCATCGGCCGCGCCGAGACGGAAGACGCGAAGGCAAAACTGATCAGAGCGGGGGCCGACCGCGTCATCTCGCCGTATCAGATCGGCGGCCTGCAGCTCGCACAAACGGCGCTTCGTCCCGCGGTCGTGGATTTCGTACAGCTGGCGACCAGTTCCGACAACCTGGATCTCAACATGGAACAGGTGCAGATCGGGGAGGACGCGCCGCTCGCGGGCCGCACCATCATCGAGGCCAACCTCCGGCAGCAGTTCGGCGTCGTGGTGGTCGGGATCCAGCGGGCGAGTGGGGCGATGGAGTTCAACCCGCCGCCCGAAAGCGTCATGCGTGTCGGAGATTGTCTCGTCGTGCTCGGTCAGGCGAAGAATCTCCGGGACCTCGAGGCGGCCGCGGGCCAGACCACGATACCCAGGGGATGATATGACCGCCCGTCTTCTCGACGGCCGCGCCGTCGCGGCCGCCATTCGCGAGTCCGTCCTCCCGGACGTCCACACGTTCACGGCGCGATCCGGCCGTCCGCCGGGACTCGGCATCGTGCTCGTCGGCGAGGACCCGGCCTCCGAGATCTACGTGCGCAACAAAGTGCGCGCCGGCACCGAGTCGGGCCTCTGGGTCGATCTCCAGCGACTGCCTGCCGACGCCACGCTCAGCCAGTTGCTGGCGCTCGTCGCACGGCTGAACGCGAGCGATGTGCACGACGGCATCCTGGTCCAGGCGCCGCTTCCGCCCGCCATGGGGAAGGCGGCGGCACAGCAGGTGTTCGACGCCATCGACCCGGCCAAAGACGTGGACGGCTTTCACCCTGTGAATGTCGGCCGGCTGGTTCAGGGACGCGCGCTGCTGATGCCGTGCACGCCGTCCGGCGTGATCGAGATGCTCGTGCGCAGCGGCATCCCGATGGCAGGCGCGCACGCGGTCGTGCTCGGCCGCAGCGAGATCGTGGGAAAGCCGATGGCGATGCTGCTGCTCCAGCGCGACGCGACGGTGACGATCTGCCACTCGAAGACTCCGGATCTCCCGGCGGTCGCGGCGTCCGCCGACATTCTCGTCGCGGCCATCGGCCGGCCGGGGTTCGTCACGTCCGCATTCGTGAAGCCCGGCGCCACCGTCATCGACGTCGGCATCAGCCCCGTCACGGACCCCGCTGTCGCGTCGCGCCTGTTCGAGCCGGGCTCGCCGCGGCTTGCGGACTTCGGTCGCCGCGGCTCGATCGTCGTCGGCGACGTGCACCCAAGGGTCGCGGACGTCGCGGGGGCGCTGACCCCCGTGCCGGGGGGCGTCGGCCCGCTGACGATCGCGATGCTGCTCAAGAACACGGTCCTGGCGGCGCAGTCGCGATATCCGGTCTCCTGACCCATGATGCGCGTCGCACTGAGCGGCGGGATTGCCACCGGGAAGTCGTATTGCCTGGCCAGATTCGCGGCGCTCGGCGTGCCATCGATCGACGCCGATCGGCTCGCCCGCGATGCGGTGGCGCCAGGCTCCCGGGCCCTTGCCCAGGTCGTTGAACGCTTCGGCGCGCCGATCCTGCTGCCCGACGGCTCCCTGAATCGCGCCGCGCTCGGCCGCATCGTCTTCACCGATCGCGCCGCTCGCGCCGATCTCGAAGCCATCGTGCACCCCGAGGTCTACCGCCGGATCGGCGCGTGGTTCGCGACCCTGCCGCCCTCCACGCGCCTGGCGATCGCGGACATCCCGCTCCTGTTCGAAACGGGCCACAATCACGACTTCGATCGCGTCATCGTGACCGCCTGCGCCCCCGCCGAACAGCTGCGCCGCCTGATCGCGCGCGATGGATTGACGGAATCGGAAGCGCGCGCGCGCCTGGATGCGCAGTGGCCGATCGAAGAAAAAGCAGCCCGCGCCGACCACGTCATCAGAACCGATGGCACGATCGCTGACACAGACGCGCAGGTGAAGACGGTCTATGAATTGCTGATTGCTGATTGCTGATTGCTGATTGTATTGCTCATTCCGAATTGTCGATGTGGAGGATGGCGATCGGCGACTGGGTCAGTGCTGAGCGCCGGCAAGGTATGTGCAACTAACCGCGCATGACTCAAGCCGAGATTCTCAGGCAGCGACCGTTTGATTTCGCGGTTGCCGTCTTTCAGTTGTGCCGCCCGCTAATGCGCGATCCCGAGGCCAGAGTGCCGACGGGTCAGTTGGTTCGTGCAAGTGCAAGTGTCGCCGCAAATTACCGCGCGAGTTGTCGCGCGAAATCGAAGCGGGACTTCATCGCGAAACTTGGCACTGTCATCGAAGAATCCGACGAGTCGTTGTTCTGGCTGGAATATGCCGTCGCGACGGCGTTGTTGCGTTCGTCCGTAACGAAGAAATTGCAATCCGAGTCGAACCAGTTCATAGCAATCTTTACAGCATCACAGAAAACTGTGCGTGCGAACTACGCACGAGAAAGGAATCTGCGAAGGTTGCGGCGGAAGGGTGACGGGTCAGACTAATAATCGAGAATTCCCAATTCAATCAGCAATCAGCAATCGCCAATCAGCAATTCAGTTGGTCAGCGTCGCCTCCGTATCCTTGGCAGGCGCGATGCGTTCTTCGACGAACGTGTTCCACTCGTGGCAATGCGGACACTGCCAGAGAAGCTCCGTGCTGCGGTAGCGGCAGCGGACGCAGATGTGCGGGTCGACGTAGAAGATCGCGTCGTGCGCGAGGTCGGCGTAGCGATTGACGAGCGCGGGCGCGAGTTTCAACTCTGCCAGCGTGTCCCAGATTGCCTGGTGCAGCGCGAGCGCGTGGGGGTTGATGACGAGCGCCTCGAACAGGAGCTCGAGGGCGTCGGCGGCCTGTCCGTGCGCGGTGAGGTATCTGGCGAGCGCGAGACGAGCGCGCCATTCCTGCGCGGCGGCGGAAATCAGCTCGCGGCACAGCGCCCGGAATCTGCCGGTATCGTTCATTCGGGCGTAGGCGGCTTCGAGACGGGAGAAGGTCAGGTACGCGCGCTCGGGCGACGTGCCCACCAGGCGCTCCCAGGCTTCGACCGCGCCCGGCACGTCGTCCTGCGCCAGCCGCACGTCACCGAGGTTGAGGTGGGCCGGGGCATTCTTCGAATCGAGATCGATCGCCGCCTCGAACCGGCGCACGGCTTCTGCGTATTCGCTCCGCTTCAGCGCGGCCAGGCCTATTTCGTTTTCGAGAAAGGCCAGGATCTCCTGGTGGCGCGACTGCTGCTCCGCATTGTCGCGCGCGGCGAGCTTTTGCCGCATCGCGTACGCCTCGGTCCACTGGTGCTGCTCCTCGTGCAGCTTCTCGAGGTTGGACATCGCGTAGCGATTGTCGGGATCGAGGCGCAGCACTTCTGAAAACGCCTCGAGCGCGCGATCGACGAACCCCCCGTGCTTGTAATCGAGACCGAGGCAGAGCAGCACGTTGGCGTGTTCGAGCTTCCGCAGGTGAGGGCGCTGGAGCAGGTTCTGGTGTTCCTGAATCGCACGCCCGACCTGCCCCTTCTCACGATAGAGGTTTCCAAGGATGAGATGAATCTCGAGCGGATCCCCGGCGGCTTCGGCCGCCGTGCTCAGTTCTTCAATCGCCGGATCGATCTGGTTCGCGACAAGGAAATTGAGGCCGAGCATGTAGTGCGGAGATTCCCGCGCCCGGCGGCGATCGATCCAGCGGCCGTCCTGCAGCTTGTAGCGCTCCCAGGCCTTCCCGACGGCGAGGCCGGCGAGCAGCGCAAGCAGGACGAAAAGGGTGAGGTAGGGTCCCATCAGTCGGCGGAGGCGTATTCACGCACGATGCCGTCCCAGCGATTCTGTGCTCGCAGCACCATCTCGATGAATTCCCTGACCGCGCCGCGTCCGCCGGGGGCCGCGCTGACCCAGTTCACACGGCTGAGAACTTCCGGGGCGGCATCGGCCGGCGCCGCAGACAAGCCCGCGCGCGCCAGCACGGGCAGATCCAGCAGGTCGTCTCCCATGTAGGCCACCGCCGCATCCGGTAACCCGGCATCGCGGAGGATCCGTTCGTACGCATCGAGCTTGCTCGACACGCCCTGCACGACGAGCCGGATCGCGAGTTGCGCGGCCCGCTGCGTTGTCGCGCCGGAGGCCCGCGCCGACAGCAGACCGACCGTCAGCCCGACGCGCTGCGCCCAGACCATCGCGGCCCCGTCGCGAATGTGGAAGCCTTTCGCTTCGGACCCGTCAACGTGCATGAAGACGACGCCGTCGGTGAGCACGCCGTCGACGTCGAACAACAGCAGCCGAATCCCCGCCGCGCGCTCGGTGAATGTGTCCACTCGAACCCTGAAGTCTGAAACTCTCTAAAGAGAAACTCGTCGAATGACCGCGACTTTAGATGCCATTGTTATGCGGCCTTGATATCCACTTCGACTCCGAGATCCCGCAGGCGGCGGATCAAGCTCCGGGTGAGCTGCGTCTTGTCGCGATCGGTGAAATAGCGGCCACCAAGGTCGTGGTAGTCGACGTCGTCGCGGATCATGAAATAGGCGGCCGTGAGCATCGATGCCGCGACGGCGACGATGGCCTTCTTGGGGACGCGGCGGCTCTTGAGACGCAGGAATTGCGCCCGCAGGTAGCCCTGCTTCACTCGCACCGCCGCCCACGCGGCCTGGATGAGCGTGGTCTTCAGCCACGGCGTCGCGTGGCGGATCCGCGTCGAGCGGCGCTTACCGGCACTTTCGTCGAGCCGTGGACAGAGGCCGGCCCAGGAGACCAGATGCCCGGGACTGGGAAAGCGCGTCATGTCGACCCCGATCTCGGCGATCAGCACGCGCGCCACGGTGTCGCTGACGCCCGGCATCGTCGTCAGTCGGGCGGCGGCGGCGCGAAAGGGCGCGAGCGTCTCGCCGACGTGGCCCTCCAGCTTCCGCACCGCGGCGTCAAGGGCCTCGATCTGCGTGAGATGCAGATCGAGAAGGAAACGATGATGAGCGGTGACGCGTCCGTGGAGCGCCGCCATCAGCTGCGCGCGGCTGGCCTTTAGACGGCCCGTGGTGAGGTCGGCCAAGCGCCCCGGATCGGTCTCGCCCGCAATCAGCGCCTTGAGGATCGCCCGGCCACTGACGCCCAGCACGTCGCTGACGACGTGGGTCAGCTTCAGATTGGCATCCTCCAAGGTCTTCTGTAGGCGCAGGGTGTGCCGCGCGATCTCGCCGACGAGCTGTTTGCGCGTGCGCGTCAGATCCCGCAGCTCCTGAATCGGCGTCGGGGGCACAAAGCTGCCCCGGATCAGGCCGTGGGCCAACAGATCGGCGATCCACGTCGCGTCATTCGTGTCGGTCTTCCGTCCGGGCACGTTGCGAATGTGCATCGCGTTGGCCAGCACCAGGGTGAAGGCCTCCTCCAGCACATGCCACACCGGCTTCCAGTACACACCCGTCGCTTCCATCGCCACGTGGGTGCACCCGTGGGCAGTGAGCCAGTCGGCCAGCGCCAGCAACTCGGCGGTGGTCGTCGCCACCGTGCGATGCTGATACGTCACCTCGGGCCCCGCGGCGAGGCGCACGCAGGCCGTGACGCTCGCCGCGTGGACATCCAACCCGGCACATCGGGGATACAGGACTTCCATCAGACGCCTCCTGGTTCGAGGACGTCGGCGAGGAGTCCGCAGCAGCGAAGTCTAAAGAGCGCGCTCTCCGGCCGCGCCGGGGTCGCAATTCGGGGTACTCGCGGGACTCCGGGTCCAACTAGAACACGGGCTCTCAGCACCATAGAGAAGCCGACCTCTGTGCCAACGTCGTCGCGCACTGTACCCTGTTTCATCACTTCGTGGGTCCCGCGCAGCGGGGTGCGCAACTAGAACGTTAGAAGCTAAAACCGAACCTAAAACCGAAAACCCAAAACCTAAACCCAAAACCTGAGCATTAAAACATCTGCGTCCGCCACAGATCGTGCAGATGCACGACTCCCTCGACCCTCTGCTGAGCGTCCACGACAACCACGGACGTGATCTTGTGCGTCTCCATGAGCCTCAGCGCTTCCACCGCCAGCAGCTCGCGCGAAATCGTAAAGGGACGGGGCGTCATGGCTTCGCCGGCCGTCAGCGAGAGCACGGCTGGCGTGCGGCTCATCAGCCGGCGCAGATCCCCATCGGTGAAGATGCCCACCAGGCGGTCCTCGGCGTTGACGACACACGTCATGCCCAGGCGTTTGCTGGACATCTCGTGGAACACGTCCGCCATCGGCGTCGAGACGTGCACGATGGGCGCCGATTCACCGGCGTGCATCACGTTCTCGACGCGCATCAGCCTGCGTCCGAGCTTGCCGCCGGGATGGAGCGAGGCGAAGTCTTCTTCGCGGAATCCTTTGCGAACGAGGAGTGTCATCGCGAGCGCGTCCCCCATGGCGAGTGCCGCGGTAGTGCTCGCGGTCGGCACGAGGTTCATGGGACAGGCTTCGTTCGCAATTCCGCAGTTCAGGGTCACATCAGCTGCGCGCGCGAGCGTCGACCCGGGGTCCCCCGTGAGCGCGATGAGCCGCGCGCCAATCCGCCGGATCGACTCGAGCAGGCGAATCAATTCCTCGGTCTCGCCGCTATACGACAGCGCCAGCACGACGTCGTCTTCGCGGATCGCTCCGAGATCGCCGTGGGTCGCCTCGGCGGGATGGAGGAACCATGCGGAGGTCCCGGTGCTCGACAGCGTCGCGGCGATCTTGCGGCAGATGAGGCCCGACTTGCCCATGCCGGTCACGATGACCCGGCCGCGGCACTCGAAAAGGAGCTGCACCGCGCGCTCGAAATCGCCGTCGATGCGATCCACGAGGCCGAGAATGGCCGCCGCCTCGATCCGCAGCACCTTGCGGGCGAGCTCGAGGCTCGATACGGTGTCGGTCATACGACGGCCTCGCGCGCGACGGCGTGAATGCGGACCAGCTTGGTGAGCAGAGGTTCCAGAAGGTCGAGCCGCAGGGCGTTCTGCGCGTCGCTCTTCGCCTGTTCGGGCCGCTCGTGGACCTCCATGAAGATGCCGTCGACGCCGGCAGCGACACCGGCCGCCGCCATCGGCTCGATGAACTGCGCCTGCCCCGCCGTCACTCCGTCGCCGCCACCCGGCAACTGCAGGCTGTGCGTTACGTCGTACACGACCGGGTAGCCGAGCGACCGCAGAATCGGGAAGGCCCGCATGTCCACGACGAGGTTGTTGTAGCCAAAACTGAACCCGCGCTCCGTCACGATCACGCGCGAGTTTCCGGCGCCGACAACTTTCGCGATGGCATGGCGCATGTCCGCCGGCGCGAGGAATTGCCCCTTCTTGATGTTGACCACCCGCCCGGTACGGGCCGCGGCCAGAAGCAGGTCCGTCTGTCGCGACAGAAATGCCGGAATCTGCAGCACGTCGGCGACCTCGGCGACGGGCGCCGCCTGCGCGGGTTCGTGGATGTCGGTCAGGATCGGGACACCTGCGGCTTCCCGTACGCGGGAAAGCACGCGGAGTCCCTCGTGCAGGCCCGGGCCTCGGAACGATCCCGCGGATGTCCGGTTGGCCTTGTCGTAGGACGCCTTGAAGACATACGGCACACCCGCTCGGCGCGCGATGTCGCGCACGGCAATCGCGGTGTCGACGGCGTGCGACTCGCTTTCGATTACGCACGGGCCCGCGAGGAGCAGCAGCGGGCCGCCGCCACCCACGGTCAGCCCGCCAAACTGGATCGGCTGCACGCCGATTACCCTACCACGGAGGCCGTGGCGTGCTGGCGTGCCAGGAGTTTGCGCGTGTGGCTGGCTTCGACGAATCCGGCAAACAGCGGGTGCGGCGCGAGAGGCTTCGATTTGAACTCCGGATGGAACTGGACCGCGACGTACCAAGGATGCGTCGGCAACTCGATGATCTCGACGAATTTTCCGTCGAGCGACCGGCCGACGATCTGCAGGCCTTGATCCGTCAACGCCTTCTCGTAGAGGCAGTTGAATTCGTACCGATGCCGGTGCCGCTCGTGGATGACCGCCTGGCCGTAGAGCTGATGCGCGCGGGAGCCGGGCTTCAACTCACACGCGTATGAGCCAAGCCGCATTGTGCCGCCCAGATCATCAACGCCGAGCAAATCGCGCAACTTGTAGATGATGTTCTGGGGCGTGTCGGGGGAGCACTCCGTTGAATCGGCCTCCGTAATCCCGCACACGTGTCGCGCGTACTCGACTGCCGCCCACTGGAAACCGTAGCAGATCCCGAAATAGGGAATTCCGCGCTCGCGTGCGATCTCCGCCGCGCGCATCATACCGCGCGTGCCACGGTCGCCGAACCCGCCCGGCACGAGAATGCCGTGCGCGCCGTCGAGCAACTGTTCGCCTCCGGGCTGCTCGAGGGCTTCGGCCTCCACCCAGCGGATATTCACCCGCAGACGATGCTTGAATCCGCCGTGATACAGAGCCTCGTTCAGGCTCTTGTACGAGTCCTCGTAGCCGACATACTTGCCCACGACGTGAATGGTGATCTCGTCCGACGGGTTCTTGATGCGGTCGACGAGGTCGCTCCATGCTTCCATGCGCGCCTCGGTCTGCGGCAGGTGCAGCCGGTTGAGCACGATGCGATCGAGGCCCTCGGCCGCCAGGACCAGCGGCACTTCGTAGATGCTCGACACGTCCTTGGCGGTAATGACCGCTTCTTCATCGACGTCGCAGAAGAGCGCGATCTTTCGCTTGAGGTCCTGATCGAGGAAACGGTCGGTGCGGCAGAGCAGGATGTCAGGCTGAATGCCAATCGCGCGCAGATCGCGGACGCTGTGCTGCGTCGGCTTCGTTTTCAGCTCGCCGGCTGCCCCGATGAACGGCACCAGCGTGAGGTGGATATACAGCGTGTTCTCACGGCCGACATCCTGGCGAAGCTGCCGAATCGCTTCAACGAAGGGGAGGCTCTCGATGTCTCCCACGGTGCCGCCGATTTCGACGAGGACGATATCCACGTTCTGCGCGACCGCCCGGATGCTGTCCTTGATTTCGTTCGTGATGTGCGGGATTACCTGTACCGTGCGGCCCAGGTAATCGCCGCGCCGCTCTTTCTGGATGACCGACAGGTAGATCTTGCCGGTTGTCCAGTTGTTGTTCCGGGTTGTGACCTGATTCGTAAATCGCTCGTAGTGCCCCAGATCGAGGTCGGTTTCAGCGCCGTCGTCGGTCACGTAGACCTCGCCGTGCTGATACGGGCTCATCGTGCCCGGATCGACATTGATGTACGGGTCGAATTTCTGCGACGCGACTTTGTAGCCGTGCCCTTCGAGCAGGGCGCCAATCGATGCCGCCGCCAGTCCCTTGCCGAGCGACGACACGACGCCGCCCGTAACGAGGATGTACTTGACCGGCCGTCGCGGCTCCTGGCCGCCGGCATTGTTCGTCGCATCCATGTGCTGCGTCATCCTGTGTCCGTCTCCCGGTATGACCGACGGTTGCTGAGAAAAAATCCGCAGGTGCTACCCGCGAGCGACCTCCGCGCGGGCACGCGCAGGCTCGGCGGGGAAGCCGCCGCCCTGTGCCGCCAAGGCGCCTCGCGCGCGCGCGAGGTCCTCGGGCGTATCGACGCCAATCGAATCGAACTCGGTTTCCACGGCCTTGATGCGGATACCGTACTCGAGCGCCCGCAACTGTTCGAGAGCCTCCGACCGTTCCATTTCGGTCGGCGGCAGCGCCGCGAGCCGCAACAGGCACTCACGGCGATAGACGTATAACCCGATGTGACGCCATGCAGGGGCCGGCGGGCAGTTGACGCGTATAAACGGTACAGGTGCCCTCGAGAAATACAACGCGAAATCGTCCCGGTCCACGACCACCTTGGTGACGTTCGGGTTCTCTCGATCGGCATCGTCGTCGATGCGCCGGCGCAGCGTGCTCATCATCAGGGACGGGTCGGCCGAAAAGGGCGCGACCGCCTCGTCGATCATCGCAGGCTCGATCAGAGGCTCGTCCCCCTGCACGTTGACGACGACCGTGCAGGTCAATCCTGCCGCGACCTCGGCGATGCGGTCCGTTCCGCTCGGATGCGACGAGGACGTCATCCGCGAATCGCCGCCGAAGGCCCGCACCGCGCGGTGAATGCGCTCGTCGTCGGTCGCCACAATCACCGCGGCGATCGAGCGAGCCGCCGCCGCGCGGCGGTAGACGTGTTCGATCATCGGTCGGCCGCAGATGTCGGCCAGTGGCTTGCCGGGCAGGCGCGACGACTGGTAGCGAGCGGGAATGATTGCGACGGCGGAGACGAAAGGAGAATTCGTGGAAGGCCCGGGCTTCGAAACAGGGGGCACGGCAAATCTTACCACAAGTGCACACGGCTTCATGCCGTGCCGAGTGACCAAACCGGCGAATAGTAGTAGCATGCTCACGACGGGAGCGGTGAGCCCGACTTCGGTTATAGAAAGACCCCTCATGACCCCTGCTCGAGCGGCGACGTACCTCGTTGGCGCAATTCTGCTGGCGGCGTGGCTGGCTTCGGCGGCGGGAGTTGTGCGCCCACATCTGTCCCCCATGCCGCGCCGCTCGGCGGAGTCGATGCAGCTGGACGCGGTCGCGCTGACCGTGCAATCGCAGGCCGCGCACCTGCGGCAACGCCTCGCCGCCGCCCCGATCCTTCAGCCCCCAACTCGAAATCCGTTTTCGTTCGCCGCGCGCGAGCCGGTGGCCGTCGCGGCTCGTCCGCGAACCCTCGCGCCGCCTGTCGTCGCCGACCCTCCGCTTCCCGAACCGGCGCTCGTGCTCCTCGGTGTCGCGGAGCAGGGTTCGACGCGAACCGCGATGGTTGGATTCGGCGATGAGCTGCTGATGGCGACCGAAGGGCAGACCCTGGTCAGCCGGTATCGCGTGGCAAAAGTGGGGGCAGATGCGATCGAGCTCGTCGACCTCGGAACCGGAGCTACACGCCGCCTCTTCCTAAGGTTACCAGTTTGACTTCCTTGATTGCCTTCACGCCGCGCAACTCGTCGATCGCGCGCGCGTTCTTTGCGTCGTCCACCGATTCCTGATCCAGGCTGACCACGCCGACCGCTCCACCGGGACTCCGCCCGAGCGCAAAGCTCGCGATGTTGAGCCCATGACGTCCGAGCACCGTTCCTATCTCGCCGATGACGCCGGGCCGATCCTCGTTCCTGATGACCAGGAGCGTGCCCACCGGGTCGAGCGGAACTTCTACCTCCACCCCGTCGAGCGTCGTCAGACGTGGGCTGTCTCCCTCGAAGACGGTCCCCTCGATCCAGCGTTCGCCGCCCGTCGTGTGTAGCTTGACCGACAGCATGTTCGCGAAGGCCCGCGGGCGTGAACTGCGCGATTCAATGACTTCGATGCCGCGCTCGGCCGCGATGGCACGCGCGTTCACCACCGTGACGTTCGACGAGAGCATGGGGCGCAGGACACCGACGACCACCGAGCTCGCGATGAGCTCGGCATGGTCGGCGACGAGGGAGCCGTAGTAGCGAATTCCAACCGCGTGCGTGCGCCCTTCGGCAATCTGCGACACCAGCATGCCAATGCGTTCGGCGAGCAGCATGAACGGCCGCACGCGCGCGAACTCTTCGGCGCGCATACCCCGGAAATTCACCGCATTGCGAATGACCCCCTCGCGAAGGAAGTCTCTTAGGGCAACTGCCGTCTCGATCCCGACCTGTTCCTGCGCCTCGACGGTTGACGCGGCGATGTGCGGGGTGGCGATCACCTGGGACAGCTTCGCGAGACGCCAGTCTGCCGGTGGCTCACTTTCGAACACATCGAGCCCGGCGCCGGCAACCTGACGGGCTTCGATCGCATCGGCCAGCGCCTTCTCGTCAATCAACTCTCCGCGCGCCGTGTTCACGATTCGGACACCGGCCTTGCAGTGTGCCAAACGTGTCGCATTGAACAGATGGCGCGTCTCCGGCGTTGAGGGCAGGTGAAGCGTGATGTAATCCGATGTCGCGCACAAATCATCGAGCGAAAGCAGCTCGATGCCAAGCGTGCCGGCCACCTGTTCCGAGATGAAAGGGTCATGCGCGACGAGAGCCATTCCAAACGCGCGGGCCCTGGCGCCCACCTCCTGGCCAATCCGGCCGAGCCCCACGATCCCGAGCGTTTTTCCGCGCAGCTCTTCGCCCGTCAGCTTCTTTTTTTCCCAGACGCCGCGCTTCATCGACGCGTCGGCGGCCGGAATCTGACGCGCGAGCGACAGCATGAACGCCAGCGCCAGCTCCGCGACGCTGATGCTGTTGGCGCCGGGCGCATTCATCACGACGATGCCGCGTTCGGTGGCGGCCGGCACGTCGACGTTGTCCACGCCCGTACCGGCGCGCGCGACGACTTTGAGCTGAGGTGCTGCAGCCATGAGCGACGCGGTCACCTTCGTCGCGCTGCGCACGACGAGCGCGTCGGCCTGGGCCAAATCACGAACGAGTTCCTCGTGGGTTCGTCCGCTGCGGGCATCGATGGTCCATCCTGGGACGCTACGAAGCAGTTCAACGGCGGAGGCGGGAAGCTGATCGGCGATGACGATGTGCATGATTCAGTCTGTCAGTATAATGTCGTGTTCACTTGATCCGAAAGCAGCGCATCAGTGCGCGCACCATCATGGTGCAAACCGCTTGAAACTGCGGATTGACGCGGGGTGATGTGCGTGACCACGTTCGATTTCCACAACCTTTTCCACAGTTTCTGTGAAGATCGTGTGACGCTGTGACGGTGATGTGACCTAAAGCTGCTTATGCCTACTTTTACCCTTCTGAAACCGCCGACCAGCGGCACGGCAATCACACGCAAGAGCGGCCGCCTCGTCGTTCCCGACGATCCCATTATTCCTTTTATTGAAGGAGACGGCACCGGCCCCGACATCTGGCGGGCCAGCGTGCGCGTTTTCGACGCGGCCGTGAAAAAGGCGTTCGGCGGAAAAAAACACATCGAATGGTTCGAAGTGCCCGCAGGAGAGAAGAGCTTCAAGCAGTTTGACACCTGGCTGCCCGACGACACCATTGAGGCGTTTCGCGAGTACTTCGTCGGCATCAAGGGGCCGCTCACGACGCCTGTCGGCGGAGGAATTCGATCGCTGAACGTCGCGCTGCGGCAGCTGCTCGATCTGTATGTCTGTCTGCGGCCCGTACGCTGGTACAAGGGTGTGCCCTCGCCGGTGAAGCATCCCGAAAAAGTGGACATGGTGATCTTCCGTGAAAACACGGAAGACATCTATGCGGGGATCGAGTACGCCCCTGGAAGTCCCGAGGCGCAGAAGCTGCTCGATTTCTTCGCGAAGGAGTTTCCGAAGGAATTCAAGAAGATCCGCTTCGGCACCGCCGAGGGTTCGGCCGCGTGGCAAACCGCGCTCGAGGAAATCGGCGCGCCGCACCGCGATGTTCGCGTGGAGGTCGGCATTGGACTCAAGCCGATCAGCTATCTCGGTTCGGAACGCCTGATCCACAGTGCAATCACCTACGCAATCGGCGCCAAACGGAAGAGCGTCACGCTGGTTCACAAGGGAAACATCATGAAGTTCACCGAAGGAGCGTTTCGAGATTGGGGATACCAGGTCGCGAAACAGTTCTTCGGGGCCGTGGAGATCGACGGCGGTCCGTGGTGCCGGATTCCTGAAGGACGTCCCGGCGCCGGCATCGTCGTGAAGGACGCAATCGCCGATATCACGCTCCAGCAGATTCTGACCCGCCCCGACGAGTTCGATGTCATTGCCACACCCAACCTGAACGGCGATTATTTGTCGGACGCGCTCGCGGCGCAGGTCGGAGGCATCGGCATCGCGCCCGGTGGCAACATCAACTACGTAACCGGCCATGCCATCTTTGAAGCCACCCATGGCACGGCGCCCAAGTATGCGAATCAGGATAAGGTGAACCCCGGCTCCGTAATTCTGTCCGGGGAAATGATGCTGCGTCATTTGGGATGGCCTGAAGCGGCGGAGCTGGTGGTGAAGGGCATGGACCGCGCGATCTCCGGCAGGCATGTGACCTACGACTTCGCGCGACAGATGGAGGGCGCGACCGAAGTCAAGACGTCCGAGTTCGCCGACGCGATCATCAGTCACATGTAGCGCCGTTTTAGCCGCGTGTCAGGTTTAGTCCGACGTCTGGTTTCGAGGGGCGACCTTTATGAACAGAAAAGTGACAGTTGTGGGAGGCGCGGGCGCTGTGGGCGCCACGGTCGCGCGCTCGGTGGCCGACAAAGAGCTCGCCGACGTCGTCATCATCGATATCGCGGACACGAAAGCGGCGGGGGTCGGCCTCGACATGCTGGAAGCCTGTCCGATTGAAGGATCGGACTCCCGTGTCGTGGGATACGGCGCCAACGAGGAAGGGTGGGCCGCGACGGCTGGCTCCGACGCCGTCGTCATCACCTCCGGTGTGCCGCGAAAGCCCGGCATGAGCCGTGACGATCTGCTGAGCGTGAACTACAAGATTATGCAGTCGGTCACCGAGCAGATCGTGAAATACTCGCCCAACACGATCATCGTTCCCCTCGCGAATCCGCTCGATGCGATGTGCCAGGCGGTCTACCGGCTCAGCAACTTTCCGCGCGAGCGTGTGATCGGCATGGCGGGCGTGCTCGACTCGGCCCGCATGCGCACCTTCATCGCGATGGAAACTGGCGTGTCGGTGGAAAACATCCACGCGTTCGTGCTCGGGGGCCACGGCGACACCATGGTGCCGCTGCCGCGCTACTCGACGATTGCGGGGATTCCGCTGCCGGACTTCCCGGGACTGAGCGCGGAACGTATTGCTGCGATTTGCAAGCGGACCGCCGACGGCGGCGCCGAGATTACCAAGCTCGTCGGCACGAGCGCGTGGTATGCGCCCGGATCCGCCGCGGCGGAAATGGTCGAGATTATTTTGAAAGACAAGAAGAAGATCGTGCCGTGCTCCGTATTCCTGCAGGGCGAGTACGGCATCCGGGACCTCTTCGTCGGCGTCCCGGTGAAGCTCGGCGCCCGGGGCGTCGAGCAGATCATACAGATTAAGCTGAGCGCTGAGGAAGACGCGGCGCTGAAGAAGTCCGCGGCGGCCGTCAAAGAGCTGACGGATATAATTAAGGTTTAGCCGCGACCCGCGACCCGCGAATCAGTACCCCTTGACCAGCATCGCTTTGAAATAATCCCGGTTCATCCGCGCGATGTTGGTGATGGAGATCTCCTTCGGGCAGACGGCTTCGCATTCCCCTTCATTCGAGCAGCTGCCAAATCCTTCCGCGTCGTGACGTTCGACCATCCGTACCACACGGGTGTGGCGCTCGATCTGTCCCTGCGGCAACAGCGACAGGTGGCTGATTTTTGCCGAGGTGAACAGCGCGGCCGATGCGTTCTTGCACGCCGCGACGCATGCGCCGCACCCGATGCAGACGGCGGAGTCCATGGCCTTGTCGGCAACTGTTTTCGGTATCAAGATGGCGTTCGCGTCCTGGGCGCCGCCGGTGTTGATCGACGTGTAGCCCCCCGCCTGGATGACTCGGTCGAATGCGCTGCGATCGACAACGAGGTCTTTGAGAACAGGGAACGCTCTGGCGCGCCAGGGCTCGAGCATCAACGTATCGCCGTCCTTGAATCGCCGCATGTGAAGCTGGCAGATGGTCGTGCCCGGATCCGGCCCGTGCGGGATGCCGCCGACCAGGAAACCGCAGGTCCCGCAGATTCCCTCGCGGCAGTCCGAATCGAACGCGATCGGGTCGTCCCCCCTGGCGATCAGTCCCTCGTTGACCACGTCCAGCATCTCGAGGAACGACATGCCGGGAGACACGTCTCCCGCGGTGTAATCGACCAGCCGCCCAGATGCGTCAGGACGGGCCTGACGCCATACCTTCAGGTTGATACGCATTGGTGTTTGTTTTTCAGTTACCAGTTACCAGTTCCCAGTCTGGAAACTGGAAACTGGAGACTGGAAACTTTACTTGTAGCTCCTTTGCGTCGGCTTCACGTACTCGAACGTCAGTGGTTCCTTGTGGAGCGTCGGCGATTTGCCGACACCCTGGAACTCCCACGCGGCGACGTATGTGAAGTGATCGTCGTCGCGGAGTGCTTCGCCGTCGGGAGTCTGGCTTTCTTCCCGGAAATGGCCCCCGCACGACTCCGTTCGGTGCAGGGCGTCGAGCGCCAGGATCTCGGCGAACTCGAGGTAGTCGCCCACACGTCCGGCGTATTCGAGGTTCTTGTTCATATTGTTGTTCGGTCCAGGCACCGAGACGTTGTGCCAGAACTCCTCGCGCAGCTGCGGAATGCGTCCGAGCGCCTTACGCAGTCCGGCTTCATTTCTGGCCATCCCCACATCGTCCCAGAGCACTTCACCGAGCTCGCGGTGGAGCTGACGCGGGGTCTTGGAGCCTTTCACGGCCAGGAGCCGATCGATGTTGGCCTGCACCGACACCTCCGCATCCCTGAACGCGTCGTGATCGACCCCGACCGGCGGGAGCGGAGTGCCCCCGAGATAATGGGCGAGCGTGTAAGGGATCACGAAATAGCCGTCAGCGAGTCCCTGCATCAATGCGCTTGCGCCCAGGCGGTTGGCGCCGTGATCCGAAAAATTCGCTTCGCCGAGCACGTGCAGGCCCGGGATGGTGCTCATGAGGTTGTAGTCCACCCATAGCCCACCCATCGTGTAGTGGATGGCCGGATAGATCCGCATCGGCACTTTGTACGGATCCTCGTCGGTGATCTTCGTGTACATGTCGAAGAGATTGCCGTAACGTTCGCGGATAACGTCGACGCCCAGGCGCTTGATCGAATCGGCGAAATCGAGATACACGGCAAGGCCGCTGTCGCCCACCCCGCGCCCCTCGTCACAGACTGCCTTGGCGTTTCGGGATGCCACGTCGCGCGGCACGAGGTTGCCGAAGCTTGGATATCTGCGCTCGAGATAGTAATCGCGCTCGGCCTCCGGAATCTGCTCGGGCCGCCGCGTATCTCCCGGCTTCTTCGGCACCCACACGCGGCCGTCGTTGCGCAGGCTCTCGCTCATCAGCGTCAGCTTCGACTGGTGCTTGCCGGAGACCGGGATGCACGTCGGGTGAATCTGCGTATAGCACGGGTTGGCAAAAAAGGCGCCGCGTTTGTGGGCACGCCATGCGGCGGTGACGTTCGAGTTCACCGCATTGGTCGACAGGTAGTACGCCGTTCCGTAGCCGCCGCTGCAGAGCAGGACCGCGTGGGCGGCGTAGCGCTCGATCGCGCCCGTCACGAGGTTGCGGACGATGATCCCGCGCGCCTGGTTGTTAACCACGACCAGGTCGAGCATCTCGCGGTTTGCGAAGGCCTTGACCGTGCCTTTTTCGACCTGCCGCATCATCGATTGATACGCGCCCAGGAGCAGCTGCTGCCCGGTCTGGCCGCGCGCATAGAACGTGCGCGACACTTGCGCGCCGCCGAACGACCGGTTGTCCAGTAACCCGCCGTACTCCCGCGCGAAAGGCACACCCTGCGCGACCGCCTGATCGATGATGTTCACGCTGAGCTGCGCCAGGCGGTACACGTTCGCCTCGCGCGATCGGTAGTCCCCGCCCTTGACGGTGTCGTAGAAGAGCCGG
>JBBQEJ010000015.1:0-57886 GCA_038320555.1 Vicinamibacterales bacterium
CAGCCCGTGGCACAAGTCGCGATCGCGGGCGAGTTGACAGCGAGTGTGGTCGGTGACGTGAAGCGGCCGCGCACGACTGTGACAAGTCGATGCGACGACGAGATCGCGAAAAGCCGGCGTCGGGCGACGCCCATGAGCACCAACATCGTAGCGATGACGGCCGCCACGCGACCCTGCAGCCCGCGCGGCGTGCCGATGCCAATCAACTGACGCATGACGAGCCCGAGATTGAAGCCACCCGCATGAATCAGGATGCGCTTGAGGATATTTGTGTGGCCGCGCAGATGTGTGCGACGCATGCCTCCCGTGTCATAGAGATGCGCGAAGGAGCGTTCGATCCGCTCACCCCGTCGACGCATCAGGCGCCGTCCGCGTCGTCCCCGAATCCGACGACGATTGCCATACACGGGGGCCTGGGCCTCGGGCTCCTCCGACCAATCGCGTCGCCCGCGGTCCGGCTCCGCAATGTACGAGCGGATGCCCACGGCGTCGAGGTCGACCATCGTCTGATTACTGTGATACCCCTTGTCGCCGATGATTTCCTCCAGCGGCTGCGGCTCCGTGACGCCGGCCTGCGCGTCTTCAACCTGCTCCGCCGCGGCAATCGCCGTTTCCACGATCGTCGTCGTGTCGCCGGCGTCGGCGCCCTGCAGTGTCACGGCAACAATGGCGCCGGTCTCCAGGTCCACCGCATGCTCGGCTTTGTGGGCCAGATGCGTGCGGCCATCTTTCATCTTCGTGACCTTCGCATCCGGATCGTTGGGGTTCGTCCAGTCTTTGTTCGAGGTTTTCTTCTTCCGCTTGCGGTCCAGCCGCGCCAAGTCTTCGCGCGTCGGCGTCTCGATCCCCGACGCCTTCGCGAGCCGCGTCAGAAACTCCTGATAGGTGTCCCCGGTGTCGCGTCGCACGATGCTCCGCATCGCCGCGTTCGCTTCGAGCGTGGTCGCGTCGATCGCGACGGTCTTGCCCTTGAGCAACCCCGCCTCGACGAGCCGCTCCTGGACCCACGTGAAGACGGCGCGGTGGGTCTCGAGATCAATGACGCGTCGGGTTCGAGAAATCGTCGAGTGATCGGGGGGCGCCTCGTCCAAGGCGAGCCGCAAGAAACTGCGGACGGCCAACGAGTCGGTCGCACGCCAGGCAATCCCACGTTCCGAGTCAATGCCTTCGAAGTAGCCGAGCAGCAACAGCCGGAAGTAGCGGCCAGGGGCGAGACTCGGCCGGCCCATGACGGGCGCGTAGAACCTGCGGCACTTGCCTTCGACGAACCGATCGAAGTCGTGCGCGTCGAGCAGCGCATTCAGCCGCACGTAGAATGGGTGGCCCGGCGACGTCGGCAACTCCGAAGTCGCGATCCACAACGACGATTGCTCGCTCTCTCGGGTACCCATTGCCATGCGCGGCAGTGTAGGACATCTGATCGATTCTGGCGATCGATCTAATTCGCGACTTTAACCACGGGCTGCTAGTTCACTCCTACGGCGGTCCAGGCGTCGGTGACGGCCCGTTCGGGGGCGCTGTTGGCGGGGTAAAGATCCCGCGCCGCCTGAATCGTCGCAGCGCGCGCGACGGCGAACGTCGAGTTGGCCGGCATCAACAGCGTGAACGCGCGGTAGAACACTTTCTCGATCTGCTCACGGTTTCCGCCGCCGACGCCCTGGACGCTCAGCCCGGACGTTCGATTCGTGCCCCCCTCAATCGCCAGAAAGAAGGCATGGCTTGGAATGGTGGAATTGATGTGGACGCCGCCGTTGTCCTCCGTCCCCGTATAGCGCTTCGAGTAGTGGTCGGGATCGCCGTTGACGCCTGGATTCTCCAGCGACCGGATGCCGCCGGGGCGCACGACGTCTTCGCCTATCAGATAGTCGGCGTGCAGCGGTCCGCTGCCCGCGGGCTGAAAAAAGAATTCCACGCTCGTGCCCATGATGTCGGAGAAGGCTTCGTTCAACGCGCCCGACTCGTTCAGGTAGATCAGGTTGGCGCTGTACTCGGTGACGCCGTGCGACAACTCGTGCGCCACGATATCGACCGCGCCCGCGAGGTAATCCCACGTCTGGCCGCCGGCCGTGAATCCGGAAGGCAGCCCCTCACCGAGCACCAGCACGCCGCCGCCGTCGTAGAACGCATTCAGAAAGAAGTCCGGATAGTCGTTGAAGAATGTCTGCAGATCGGAGCGGCGGACCGGATGCACGAGCGTCTGGATCCGGATGTCCGCGTTGTTCAGCCCCTTCCGGCCGAACCGTTTGAAGTAGTAGTCGTAGGTGTACCCCGTGTAGATGTGTCCGTCGCCGACAGCGCCATCAGTCCAGTTGTTGTCGGAATCCGAACCCAGATCGCTCGTCGACAGATTGAGGCGGCCGATCAGGAAATTGTCCGTCCGCACGGGATTCCCCTGCATGTCGTAGGTTTCGATCACCGGCGGACGCAGCTCGTCGCTCGTCTGGAACTGTCCCGAGCTGGATCGCACGCTGATCTTCTTGGAATCACCGAGGACGCCCGTGGCGCGGCCGACCGCGCTCTGCCGCTTCCGGTCGCTGTAGTCGAGAACCGTTGCGCCCGTGTGGGCGTCGAGGAAGTACTGACGGCCGTCTCCGCGCGTGACCGCGCGCATCCGCCAGGCGAGCGCATAGCGGCCGGCGTCGAGCGGAAGGATGACCAGCTCGGCCGGTGTGGCGTTGTCAATCGCCTGTCCAGTGCGGGACGCCAGGAGCGCCAGCGCTCGATTCTCGTCCAGCGTGGGCGCCGGATCGACGCTGATACCCTCGTACATCGTACCGAACAGCGATTCGGTGACGCCGCTCCGCAGCTGCCGCGCGATGTCGGCGCCGAACACCCGAACGCCTCGATAGTACTGGTCGGCGCGCTCGTGGGTTCGCCCGGACACGAGCGTGTCTTCGCGCGTCTGACGGATTCGCAGCTCGCCGCTGCGCAGCATCCGGTCGACGCGAGATGACCAGGTCCTCCGCTCCGCAATCGATCCAGTCGTGATGTTGACGCGGCCTCGGGCACCCTCGCTCATCTGTCCATACGTCGGAGAGCCGACCGGCCAGATCGCCAGCAGGCACACGGCCAGACCGGCCAGAAAAACAGCTCGGATTCGAAGTGTCATGGTGACTCCGCGAAGACTGGTGGCCAGGGGCAGAACCGACAACGCAGGCAGGGTAGCACGCCTATTTTACCGTCGCAGGCACCGGAATGGTGAACGCTTCGGTCCGTGCATGGCCGTCGGATGTCTGGAAACGTATATGCGCCAGCGCCGCGAGCGACGGTGCGACGTCGGCCGGCGTGGCATCGTTGCTGTAGCTTCCCTTTTTTACGCCAGGCCCGTACAGAATCACCGGCACGCGCTGGTCGTACGGATACAAGGTGCCGTGCGTCGTTGCGCTTGTCGTCAGTATCCAGCGCTCACGCGGCACGATGATCAGATCGCCGCTTCGGCCCCGGAAGTAGCTCAGGGCCGCGGCGCGCTTGATGGGATCGGGCGACGATCGCGTGCGTGGCGCCGCGATTTCCTGCGCGGTGTAGGCCTGAGCGATGCCTGGAAGCGCGCGCAGCGCGTTGAGCACGGCGGCCGTGATCGCCGGGTCTTTTTCCATCCGATCGAGCGCGGCCTTCTGGAGATAGATGTCGGTATACGCGCTGTTCGCGACGTATTTGCCAGGACCGAGAATCGGCCCCAACGCCGCATCGATCGCCGCCGTCGTTTCCGCTGTCGTCTGCCGCCCGCCCGTACCTGTTTCTTCTGGAATCTGACCGACGCCGTGGTCCGAGCTGAAGCCCACGACGTAGTTGCCGGCGCCGACGCTCGCGTCGAGGCGATCGAGCAGATCGCCGATGGTCACGTCGAGCCGCGCGATCATGTCCTGCACTTCGTGGCTGTTGGGCCCGAACGCGTGCCCGACGAGATCGAGCGCGGAGAAACTGACGCCAAGGAAATCGACCTGCGGCCCCGTGCCGAGGTGCAGTGCGTCGACCGTCGCGGCCGCCATCTTTCCCAGGTATTCGTCGGATAGGGGCGATCGCATCCAATGTCCGTAGAACTCCGAATCGGGCTTTCCCGACTTCGATCCGATGATGTGCGGGAAGGTCCGCGTCCATCCCGCCGGCGGGCGTTCGGCGGGATTGTCATCCATGTTCTGGTAGGTGGAGGGATCGAACAGCCGATCCCAGTGCTGACCGTACGCGGAGGCGACGGGATGGTGGTCGATGAAGTCCTGAAGAAACGGTATCGGCTTCGACGCGAAAGCAGAGGACGTTGTCCAGCCGCCTCGCGTGTCGAACCACAAGACGACGTCGCCCCCATGCCCCGCGAGCCCAATCGCCGATCGGGCTTTCAATGACATCGTGACCACCCGTCCGCGTTGCTGTTCCCGGACACGATCCGCCAGCGTCGGCTTGAGGATACGCTGGCCGCTGTCGCCCGCTCCCAGGAGTCCGTTGTAGCTGACTTCATGGGCCTTCGAATCGGCTGTGCACTCCGTCGACTTGCCCGTCTCTCGATCGAACCACGCGTTGAGGATCATCCCGTGCTGATACGGGAACACTCCTGTACCGATCGTCGAGTGTCCAGCGCAGGTGATCGTGTTGAGGTAGGGGTACGCCGCCCGCTGGAACCAGGCGCCGTTCTGCATCAACCGTCGGAGCCCGCCGGTGAACCTTCCGGAATAGCGGTCCAGGTAATCGGCGCGCATCTGGTCGGCGACGAGGATGACGACGAGCTTTGGCGCGCCTGCTCGCGCGGCCGGCTGCACGGCGCCCCGCGCCGGGTGCGCGACGGCGGTCGCGAGAATCAGGGCCAGAACGGACGCAGACACGAATCGGGCCGATCGGAACATCATCGCCTCAGGATGGGGAAGTAACAGAGCGCACCGATATACACATCGTACACGGCGCAGCCGATCGAATACCATCGCGGCGCCATGCCGCCGGGCAGCGGCCAGCCCGGCCGATGCGCGACGTCGAGGATCGCGTGTGCCGCAAACGCGAGCGCGAGAATCGTCAGGGCCTGCCTCGGATCGCGCACGAGCGTCGCCGCCGCAGTCACGAAGAACCCGACCGTCAGCGCGATGTCGACGCCGACCCCCGGCTCGCTCTCGTGCGCGACGGCGAGGCCGATATACGCACCTGCCGACAGCGACAACAACAGCGCGGCCAGCTGCGCGAGGCGCAGTTCGGCGACCAGCCGCTCGGGCGAGCTGACCGGCACCCTCGCGGCGCGAACCGCCTGCCACGTCAGCGCGGCGCCAAGCATCGCGAACGCGACCACGGTCGTCTGAAAGGCTTCCGTGACGGGCGGAGTCATGTCTCCAGATAATTGAGCGGATCGATGCCGTACTCGGTGGCGTCGACGGGGGCGACGATCGAATCGTGATCGCTTTCGTGCGGACCTTCCCAGAGATTGCGGTCGTACGGCAGGTCGAGCCGGGTTCCGTCCTTGGCGATGAGGACCCGCACGCGAGGACGATGGGGATCGGGCGCGTGGGTGTGCGTCACCACGGCGATTTCGCCGGACGTCAGCCGGACGAGATTCCCCGGGGGATAGATGCCGAGCAGTTGCACAAAACGGCGGACGAGGTTCTGGTCGAATTGCGTGCCGTCGTTGCGTTTCAGCACCGCCAGAATGCGATCGGTTGGATGGGACTGCTGATACGCCCGCTGCGATCGCATCGCGTCGTACACGTCCGCGATCCCGCAGAGCATCGTCCCGATGTTCAGTCCCGCCCGCTTCGCGCCGAACGGATACCCGGTTCCGTCGATGCGCAGATGATGCTCGAAGGCCACCACCGGCGCGAGGATCGGCATCTCAGGCGTGCGGCGCAGGATCTCGGCGCCGTCCACGGTGTGTCGGCGCATGATTTCGAACTCGGGGTCGGTCAGCTTGTCCGGCTTGTTGAGGATATCCTTCGGTGTGCGGACCTTGCCGATGTCGTGCATGAGTGCCGACAGGCCGAACTCCCGCAGCAGGCGCCCTTCGATCCCGAGCGCTCTCGCCTGGCCCATCGTCAGGATCGACACGTTCACCATGTGCGTAAACGTGTAGTTGTCGTAACTGCGCATCGCCGTGAGGGCGACGAGCGCCGTGCGGTTCTGCGTGACCGCCTCGGCCAGCCCTTCGACGGCCTGGAGCGTGGCGGGCAGGTCGGGCTGGCCTTCGGTCTTCGCGCTCTCCCACGCGTCTGCAGCGAACGCGACGGCATTCGAGTACAACTGGCGAATGGCGGCCATGTCCCCGCCAATACCGTCCGATCGGTGGTCCTCGGCGGTGATGCGTCCTACCCGGATATGGGGAAATGCCCAGGCGGCGTCGGACGCCTCGCCCTTGCCAAGTCCGGCGACCGCATGCATGAAGGCCGAGGTCTCGTCCGCGGTGATGCCGCGCTCGAAAGCGATCCGCTCGATCTTGTGATCCTTCAGCCGCTTGATGAGCTCGGCCATCCCCTGGCTGGCCTTCGTCATCGGCGTGTCCGAGACCACGAGCTGCGTGCCGACGATCCCGACCGCGATGGACGCCTGGACGCCGTGCAGGCTCTTGAGCACTCCGAGCAGGCCTTCGACGTTGCGCCCGATGAGCGGGTGATCGGCCGCATAGAGCTGCGCCGCGCGGACGCCGGAGGCGAAGCGCCGCAACAGCTCATCGTACTGCGCGACCCGACTGTGCGCGTCAGCCATGCAGAATCCTTCTAATCCCTAATCCCTGATATGGAACGACCCTGTCAAACTAGCTCGTTGGTGACAGCACGGTATTGTTCCTCAATGCGTTCTTTCTTCTCTTCGCTTTCGATGTTCGAGAGCACGCAGCATCGGAGGTGGTCGAGCCGGCTATCGCGACGGTTGATCACTCTGATATTCGCGGGTCGGAACCGCACAATCGTGATCCGTCGGGAGCTGCCTCGGACTAAGAGCGCGGATCGAGCCCGGAGGCCCGCCGCATAGATTAGTCGAGGATTCTCCATTCCGTGTGCCTCTCGACCACCACCGTTACTGCGTTCCCTGTTCTCGTTCGGTCAGACCGCGACAGATTTCCCGTTCGTCGTGCGCGATTCCACATGAAGGCCGATGGCCCAAATGAATCCCAACAGCTCGCGACCGATCGCCGTGATCACTTGCTGTTTGCACTTCCCTCGTCCGGTGAGTGCTTGGTAGCGGGCGTGCAACCGGTGCTGCGCCTTCCACGCGATCTCTTTCACCTCGGCACTGGCGGTCGCCTGGCGCTTCCGCAGGGCGGCGCCCACGGCCGGTCGGTGTCGATAGGCCCAGGCGGCTTCGACGATGACCCGACGGAGATGCGCGTTGCCCGTTTTCGTAATGCCGCCGCGCCGCGTGCGCTGGCCGCTCGAATCCTCGCGTGCCACCGCTCCGCTGTATCCCATCAGCTGTCGGGGTTTGGCAAAGCGCGAGAGCTCGCCAACCTCCGCCGCGATCGTGACCGCCGTGACCAGCGCGATCCCGCGCAACGCCTGCAGGGCTTCGATCACCGCGCGCATGCGGGCCGGCGCGGCCTGGACCGCGAGGCCAATCGCGGCCTCGAGTCGCCCGATGCGAGCGGCCACATGATCGACCTCGTGGATGTAATCCAGCAGCGTCGCCTCTTGCGCGGCCTGTTCAAAGCGGACCGCACTTCGGACCCACGCGAGGTGGGCCTGCGTCCACGCCTTCATCACCGTCGGCGGTCGGCGGCCGTGGCGCAACAGAAATTTGCCCAACCGATGACGCGCCCGGAGTTGGTCTTTTTTCGCCGCCTCGCGTGCGCGGACGAGATCTCGCAACGCTTCGTGCGCGGCGTCGGGCACCCACACCGGCGTCAAGTCGCCCGCGCGATAACTCCGCGCGAGCTTCAGCGCGTCGCGGCGGTCCGTCTTGACACGATCGCCGGCTTTGACAGGCACCAACGTCGGGGCCACGACCTCGCACTTCACCCCGAGGGCCGTCAGTTGCCAATACACCACGTACCCCGTGGGGCCGGCCTCATAACACACTCGCAGCTGCTCCGCCGGCCCCAGCTTCTTCACCAGCTTGCGGATCGACTCCGGACGATTGGGGATGACGCCCAACGACCGCACCTCACCGTCCGGTTCCGCAACCGCCACGGCAATCGTTTCCGCATGGACATCGAGACCAACACATCGTACCTTGCTCATGACCGGCTCCTTCGCATGTGGCTCTGCGTTGTGCAGTTCTCCAACTCGCAGCGTAACCCACGAGCTGCGAATCGGAGCCGGTCGTTCCATAGTGACTAATCCCGAATCCCAATCGTGAATCGAATCGCGAATCGTCGACCCGCGTCCCGCGACCCGCGAATCCTCGACCCGCGACGGCGACCCGCGACGGCGACCCGCGACCGCGATCCGCGAGTCGCCAGCCGCTACTCGCTAGCGGCCACTTGGGCCAGCTGCGCGCGTGCGGCCGCGCGCACGCCGCGCGGACCTCCTGACGCCGCCGCGCGAAGCAGATCGAGGGCGGCCGGCGTGCCAATCCTGCGCAGCGCTCCGGCAGCCGCCGTCCGTATGCGACGCGTTCGCACGGGCGCCCACCATTCTGCTTGATGCAACGCGAAGTTCAACGCATCGATGGCATCGACCGCGCCGAACGAGCCGAGGGCTTCGACGGCTGCCGTGTAAATCCGTGGCAGCGCGCGGCGCGGCATGTGCCTGATCAGATAGCCGTAGAAGGCCGCTGCGCGCTCGTCGCGCACAGTCAGCAGCTCGCTGACGAGGGTCTCGCGCGTCCGGCCGGCCGCCCTCGTCAGCGCGCGCAGCAGAATCGCGGCGGCCTCGTCGCTGCCGTTCATCATGAGCCCCTGCACCGCCTCCCGCTGGACGAGCGGCTCGCTGTCGGTCAGGAGTGGCTCCATTTCCTTGAGTCCCTCCGTGCCGCCGAACTCGCGCAGGAGGTACGCGGCAGTACGCCGCACCTCCCAGTTGGGCGCGCTCATCAGGTGCTGGACCGATTCGCGACCCTGGGCTCCGAAGCCGATGAGGATGTCGCGAAGGCGGCGTCGGGATCGCGCGTCCTGTTCGCTCGACAGCGCTTCGGCGAGCGGGGCGATGATTGCCGTGCCGATGGCGTCACAGATCCGTTTGAACCGGTCGTATCCGTCGTCGTTGGCCCCGCGAAGGTGCGCCGCGACGTGCTTCATCATCGGCCCGCGTCCGAACTGCGCCAGCGCCGCCCGGGCGTGGACCTCGCGCTCCGGCCGCGCGGCCGCCTGGTCGACGACCGCTTCGGCCAGTTGCCACGCCGGGTCGAAGTACCCGACGCGGACGAGATCGTCGGCGTGGGTCACGACGGTCTGAGCCACGTCGCGCCAGCGGAGCGGCTCTTCCTCGATAGCGAGGATGTCGAGCAGCAGTTGATGATCCAGGTTTCGAAGCGCGCTGTCGCTCACGGTCGTGAGCCAGCCCGCAACGCGCTCCGGCGGATCGTCGCTCACCCGCTCGACGTCCACGGCGCGCGCGCGCGCCCCCGACAGCTCCCGCCCGTACTCCGACGACACGTAGCTTTCGTCGGAGTACGACGTCAGCATGCCCTCAACGCTGCCCCACAACTCTTTAAACGAGTCGTCCTCTCCCAGCGTTGAGGCGGACACCTCCGTTTCGGCCAGCGCAAGCAGCTGCCGCTGCCGGTCTCGCTCGGGAACCAGCGCCTGGAAAGCATGCGCGAGCCGATCGGTTGCCCTGCCTTCCGCGATAACCGACCCTGCGACGAACGTCGCCACGGTCGCGTCGCTCATCCGATCCGCCAGCGCGCCGACGACGTTGATCGTGCCCGCCATCGCCTGGGGCCGTTCGCGCTGCGCGAGCAGGGCGATCATGCTCTCGGCGGAGAAGCCTCCTGCCGCGTGCCCCACCTGCTTGAAGATGCTGTCGAGCTGATCCGGGTTCGTGCGCGCGACGTATTCCGCAAGGCCGCGCAAGAGATTGAGGAACGCCGCCGTCTTCACATCGAGGCCGCCTGTCTCCGTGGCCGCTTCGAGCTCGGTCATCAGCTGCTGGCGCTTCTCGGGATCGCCGACGATACCGAGGAGCGCCTGCAGGGTCGAGTCGTCCAGCTGCATCTGCGGCCCGGCGATCGCCGCCGCGATGATCTGATCGATGGTTGCGGCGTCTCCCTGCTTCTCGCGCAGGACTTCGGCGTAGTCAATTTCGATGATCTCCAGGCTGGGCCCTCCGGCTGTGGCCCACAGGCGCGCGATGCCGCCGTCGCCGCGCACGTCTTCCGGCATCCGCGCGAGGAGGAGCAGCAACGTGCGCCAGGAATCGGCGTCGGCTGCAGCATTGACCGTCAGGACGCCGATCATGTGCCGGTACAGGACCTCCGCGAGCTCTCCGATGGCCGGGTCGGGGCGCTGCGGGAGGGCGCCGTCGAGGAGGAGCGAATCGGCGCGGACCTGCACTTTGAACGGCCCGTTTTCCGCGAGTCGCGTCGTTGCTTGCGTGAGCCGGGATAGCGAGACCCCGATGGCGGGATGGCTTCCCGGGTAAAGCGCGACCGCGCGCGCCGCCGCTTTGCAGGCGCGAGCGAACTCCGCGAATTTCGCGGAGGCGTCGGGCGCAAGGGGCGGAGGGGTTGCGGGTCCGGCCATGGCTACATGAACGTCAGCACGCGCCGGGCCGATGCGGCGGCAAGCGCGGCGCGCAGGGCTCCACTGACGTGCGAACGGCCGGATGCCCGGGGGAATACAGCGGCCAGCGGCGCGAGGCCGCAACTCGCACCAGTGCCGGCACGCTGCGCGAAAGCTCAGGCGAAAGTGGCGTCACTTCGGGCATGATGCAGGACGGCCGCGCTGAAACCTGCTCATTCTAATCTATAGTAGTGTCCGGCTTTAGCCTGCGGGACTTTCCTTCATCCATCCTTGATGCGTGCGGTCGATCTCATACGGCAGAAGCGGGACGGCGGCACGCTCGACCGCGCCGCCATCGACTTCTTTGTCTCCGGTGTCACCGACGGCAGCCTCCCCGACTACCAGGCCTCGGCGCTGCTAATGGCGATCGTCCTGCGCGGCATGTCTGCCGAGGAGACCGCAGCGCTCACCGACGCCATGGTCCGCTCGGGCGTGCGCGTGCACTACCCGGATATCGACGGAACACCCGTTGATAAACACAGCACCGGCGGCGTGGGGGACAAGACTTCGTTGATTCTCGCCCCGCTGGCCGCGGCGTGCGGGGCCTACGTGCCGATGATGTCGGGCCGGGGGCTCGGCCATACCGGGGGCACGCTCGACAAGCTGGAAGCGATCCCCGGTTTCCGCACCGGCCTCTCCCTCGACGAACTGCGACAGGGACTGGCGGTGGTTGGCTGCGCGATGATCGGACAGACCGATGAGATCGCCCCGGCCGACAAGAAGCTCTATGCGCTCCGCGACGTGACCGCCACGGTCGAGAGCATCCCGCTCATCTGCGCGTCCATCATGAGCAAGAAGATCGCCGAAGGCATCGGCGGACTGGTGCTCGACGTGAAGACGGGCGCGGGCGCGTTCATGAAGACTTCCGCCGACTCACGCAGGCTGGCTGAATCGCTCGTCGCCATCGGGGTGGCGTCGGGCCTGCGCACCGAAGCGCTGATCACGACTATGGACGCGCCGCTTGGACGGATGGTGGGCAATTCGCTCGAAGTGATCGAGTCGATTGAGACGCTCAAGGGCAACGGCCCCGAGGATCTGGAGCGCCTGTCCGTGATCCTCGCGGCGCGGATGCTGATTGCGGCCGGCCTGGAACGAGACGACGCGCTCGCGGAGGCACGCGTCCAGGACGCGCTCGCATCGGGCGCCGGCGTGGAGAAGCTGCGCGCCATCATCGAGTTCCAGGGCGGCAATCCAGCCGTTGTCGACGATTACGGGTGCCTGCCCGCGGCACCGGATCGCCACGCCGTAACGGCCTCGCGAAGCGGCTACGTCTCCGCGCTCCAGGCCGAGCTCATCGGACGCGCGGCGGTCGCGCTCGGGGCGGGCCGCGCGCGCCTGGACGACGTCATCGATCCGGGTGTCGGGATTGAAGTGATGGCTCGGGTCGGCGCGCCGGTGCGCGACGGGGAAACGGTGCTGCGCGTGCATCACCGAGGAGGCCGCGGTCTCGGCGACGCGGTGCCGATGCTCGCTGAGGCCGTGCAGATTGACGACGCGCCGCCCGTGCCGCGTCCTGTTGTCGTCGACCGCGTTTCACATTCTTTCCGGGGGAATTGATGACGCTCGCTGCCGAAGGCGCTCCGCTTCACCTGCCGCCGCCCCGGGTCCCCTACGATGCCCACGACCTGACGATCATCGGTGGAGCCGCGGTTGCGGCAGCCGCCGCCGCGCTCATCGCGCGATACGCCGTTCCGCGGCTGCAGCCTCTCGTGGGCCTCATCGTCATCATGACGATCGCCTACTCGATTTCGACGAACCGCCGCGCCATCGACCGACGCACCGTGGTGTGGGGCCTCGGGCTGCAGATTGTCTTCGCGCTCCTGGTGCTGAAGACCACGGTCGGCCAGCGCGTCTTCCAGACGCTCGGCGGCGTGATCAACCGGCTGCTGGATTTCGCGTTCGTGGGATCGAGCTTCGTGTTCGGCCCGCTTGGCGACAAGGTCGTCTGGCCCCGGATCATGACGGCCGTCCTCGGCGCGGACGGGGCGCGATACGGAGTCGTGTTCGCGTTCATGGTGCTGCCGACGATCATCTTTATCGCCGCCTTGTTCGCCATCTTGTATTACTTCGGCGTGATGCAGATCGTCGTGCGGGCGTTCGCGGTGGTCATGCGTCGGGTGATGCGGGCGTCCGGCGCGGAGTCCCTGAACGTCGCGGCCAGTATCTTCATGGGCCAGACCGAGGCGCCCTTGACGATCCGTCCGTATCTTCCCCGGATGACGGAATCCGAGCTGATGACGGTGATGACGTCCGGGATGGCGCACATCTCGGGCGGCATCATGGCCGCCTATATCCTGTTCGGGATCGAAGCGCAGCACCTCCTGACCGCGGTGATCATGACCGCGCCCGGCACGCTGATGATGGCCAAGATATTCGTCCCCGAAACCGAAGTGCCCGAGACGATGGGGACGGTGAAGTTCGAGATCGAACGAACCGACGTCAACGTCATCGATGCGGCCGGGCGAGGCACCGGTGAGGGGCTGGCGCTGGCCTTGAACGTCGGCGCGATGCTCATTTCCTTTCTCGCGCTCGTCGCGCTCGTCAACGCCCTGCTCGGCCTCGCGGGCCTGAGTCTCCAGCAGATCTTCGGCTGGGTTTTCGCGCCGGTCGCGTGGAGCATGGGCGTGCCGTGGCGCGACGCGCCGACCATCGGCAACCTGCTCGGCACGCGCATGGCCCTCAATGAGTTCGTCGCCTATTCGCAGCTCGGGCCGATGAAACCGATCCTCGATCCGCGATCGTTCACGATTGCCACCTTCGCGCTGTGCGGCTTTGCGAACTTCAGCTCGATCGGCATTCAGATTGGCGGTATCGGAGCGCTGGCGCCGACCCGGCGGCACGATCTGGCGCGGCTTGGCCTCCGCGCGATGCTGGCCGGAACGCTCGCGAACTTCATCACCGCGACGATCGCCGGGTTCCTGCTATGACGGACCAGTACGTCCTCGTCCAGGCCGCCGCGGACTTCTTGCGCGAGCGTGTGGGCGACCTGCCGGTCGTCGGCATCGCGTTGGGCTCCGGCCTTGGAGATTTCACGACAACCCTGCGGGATCCCGTGACGATTCCTTACGGTGAGATTCCGCACTGGCCGGCCTCGGCCGTCGTCGGTCACGCGGGGAAGCTCGTCGTCGGGGCGATCGGCGCACGGCGGGTCGCGGCCCTCTCCGGCCGCGCGCATTTCTACGAAGGCCACACGATGCAGGTCGCGACGTTGGCGACGCGCGTGCTGGGTCTCCTGGGCGTGCGCACATTGATCCTGACGAACGCCGCCGGCGGGATTAACCTGAACTTCAAGCCGGGGACGCTGATGGCGATCGACGACCATATCAACCTGATGGGCACCAATCCGCTCATCGGCACGAACGACGAGCGGTTCGGCCCGCGGTTCCCCGACATGACGGAGGCGTACTCGAAGCGCCTCCGGCTCATCGCCGACGAGGCGGCGGCTGCACGGGGCGTATCCCTTGCGCACGGTGTCTACGTCGCCGTGCACGGACCCAGCTACGAGACACCCGCAGAGATCCGCTACCTGCGGAGGATCGGCGCAGACGCGGTTGGCATGTCCACGGTCCCGGAGACAATTGTCGGCCGTCACATGGGGATGGAGATTCTCGGCATCTCCTGCATCACGAATCCTGCGGCGGGTGTGCTGCCTCAGCCGCTCCTGCACGACGAAGTGATGGAGGTCGCGAGCCGTGTCCGTTGGCAGTTCTCCGCGCTTCTGGAGACCATCGTTGAACGACTCTAAACGGCGCTCGGGCCGCGTAGTGTCTGAGCGGCGATCCGCACATCGGCGGAGCACGATCATTCGGCGAAGCGCCGTGGATCGACGAGCCACAACCGTCGACGTGGGGCACGACGACCGCCGGAAGGCAAGCGAGCGGCGGACGAAGGAGCGGCGGGTCGGAGCCGAGCGGCGCGACGAAGCATCATGGCAGCCCGTCTCGATCGACGATGCGTTATCAGGGAACCCCGACGCCGATCTGGTGCTCCATGCGGCCGCAACCGAGGCGCGGACGCGCGCGCAGGCGCATTACTCGCACTTCATGGTCGGTGCCGCGCTCGAGACCGCCGATGGCGAGATCATCGGCGGCTGCAACATCGAGAACGCGACGTACGGCCTGACGCTCTGCGCCGAGCGTGTCGCGCTCGTCAAGGCGCTGTCCGACGGTCACTCGATTTTCACGCGTCTCGCAGTGGTCGCCGACACGGAGGCGCCGACGCCGCCGTGCGGGCCGTGCCGCCAGTTGCTCTGGGAGTACTGCGGCGACATCGATATCATTCTGGGGAACCTGAGCGGGCCCACGGGCCGGTTCCGGCTGTCGGCGCTTCTGCCGATGCCGTTCGACCGGCGGCTCCTGGGGTAATGGACACATGCTTCCGACGATTGATTGGCAGGGCGACACGATCGTGATGGTCGATCAGCGCAAGCTGCCAGGACAGGAAATCTACATGCGGTGTCGCAGCGCGCAGGAAGTCGCGCGCGCGATCCGCACCATGGTCATCCGGGGCGCTCCCGCGATTGGCGTCGCGGCCGCGATGGGGCTTGCACTGGGAATGCGGCGCAGCACCGCGAAGGGTACGCGCCAGTTTGCCGTGGAGTTTCAGAAAAACTGCGACATGATGGCGGCCACCCGGCCGACTGCCGTCAATCTTTTCTGGGCCATCGATCGCATGAAGGGGGCGTTCGCCGCCGGCGCGCAAGCAGGCGAATCGTCGGAGGAGATTGCCGTTCGGCTCGAGCGCGAGGCGCGCGCTATCCACGATGAAGACGTGGCCAACTGCCGGCTGATGGGGGGCATCGGCGCCGACGTCGTGCCGGACGGGAGCCGCGTGCTCACCCATTGCAACGCCGGAGCGCTCGCCACGGCGGGGTACGGATCGGCGCTCGGCGTCATTCGCGCCGCTGTGGAACAGGGAAAGAAAATCGCGGTATTCGCCGACGAGACGCGTCCCTTCATGCAGGGCGCGCGGTTGACGGCGTGGGAGCTCATCCGTGACGGCATCAGCACGACGGTCATCACCGAAAGCATGGCTGGTCCGTTGATGCGCGCCGGCGAAATCGATCTTGTCGTCGTCGGCGCGGACCGCATCGCGGCCAACGGCGATACCGCGAACAAGATTGGCACCTACACCGTCGCCGTTCTCGCGCACGAGCACAAGCTGCCGTTCTACGTCGCGGCGCCGCTCTCGACGATCGATCTGGCGACGCTCGACGGCGAGCACATTCCGATCGAGGAGCGAGATCAGCGCGAGGTCACGCATCTGGGATCATCGCGGCTCACACCGATCGGCGCGAAGATCCGGAACCCTGCGTTCGACGTGACGCCGCACTGGTACATTGCCGGCATTATTACGGAACGCGGAATCTTCACCGCCCCTTACAGCGAATCGCTGAAGAAGGCGCTCGAAGGGGCCACGTCGCACTACATTCGATGAACCTGCTCGCAATCGAGACGTCCTGCGACGAGACGGCGGCCGCTGTCGTCGCCGAGACGGGTGAGGACGGCCGCCCCTGGCGGATTCGCTCCAGCATCGTGGCGTCGCAGGTGGCCATCCACCGCGAGTGGGGGGGTGTCGTCCCGGAACTGGCGTCGCGTCAGCATGTCCGCGACATCTGCGGCGTGTACGAGGAGGCGCTGGCCCAGGCCGGGATCGCGATCGACGACATCGGCGCGGTCGCGGTGACGCAGGGGCCGGGTCTCGTCGGCTCGCTGCTCGTCGGCGTGGCGTTCGGCAAGGCGCTCGCATGGTCGCGCGGCATCCCCGTCGTGCCGGTTCACCACCTGGCGGGCCACATCGAGTCGCTCACGCTTGCGCACGGCGAGCTTCCGCTCCCTTCGGCCGTGCTGGTCGTCTCGGGCGGACACACCAGCCTGTATTTCATCGATCGGCCTGGCCACTACCAGTTGATCGGACGCACCCGCGACGATGCGGCGGGAGAGGCCTACGACAAGGTGGCGAAGCTCCTGGGCCTCGAGTATCCGGGAGGCCCCGCCATCGATCGTGTGGCGCGCGCGGGCAACGATCGCGCCTTTGATTTTCCGGCGACTCGACTCACGCACGCCGATCGCAATCGGCCGAACTCGACGGCGCAGGGGCTCCTGCCTCCCGACATCGCGCGGCGGATCGATTTCAGCTTCAGCGGACTGAAGACCGCAGTGCTGCGGCTCGTGCGCGAGCGCACCGGCGGGCAACCGGACGCGAGGGCGATCAAGGCCGCGGCGTCCGATGACGCCGGCGCGAGGCTGCCCGAATCAGAGGTCGCCGACATCGCCGCCAGTTTTCAACGCGCGGTGGTCGACGCCTTGCTCGATCGCACCTTCGAAGCGGCGCGGTGGCTCAATGCGCGCAGCATCGGCATTGCCGGCGGCGTGTCGGCCAATAGCCGTCTGCGCGCCGAAGCCGAGGCCCGTGGCGCCAAACACGGTATTCCGGTCTTCATTCCCCCGATCGCGTTATCGACCGACAACGCCGCGATGATCGGCGCGGCGGGTTTCCGAAGACTGAGGAGCGCTGGCGCCGGCGACTTCGCCTTCAATGCGGACGCGTCGCTGAGGCTCGAATGAGGTAACCAGTCTCCAGTTCCCAGTCGCGAACTGGCAACTGGCAACTGGCAAGTGGCCACCACGTTGAAGATATTCACCGACTATCTCTGGTTCAATACGAAAAAGCGCCAGGAATTCGTGCGCATCACGGACGAGATCTCGGCGATTGTGAAGAAGAGCGGCATCCTCGACGGCATGGCGCTCGTGTCCGCCATGCACATCACGTCGGGCGTGTACGTAAATGACTGGGAGGACGGGCTGATCGAGGACTTCCAGGTGTGGCTCGAGAAGCTTGCGCCTGCCGGGCTGCCGTATCAACATCACCGGACCGGGGAGGACAACGCGGACGCGCACCTGAAGCGCACCATCATGGGGCACCAGGTGATTGTACCGATCACCGCCGGCGCGCTCGATCTGGGACCATGGGAACAGGTCTTCTACGCGGAGTTCGACGGCCGCCGCAAGAAGCGTGTCATCGTCAAGGTGATGGGGGTCTGATCGAATATGATCCAGAGCCCCACTAGAGTGCCAGGGGTGCCACGCGGGCCGTGGGTGCCAAGGGTGCCGTGGGTGCTCGAAGCTGGAAGCTGGGAGCTCGAAGCTGACATGCCATTATCCCGAGACGCCGCATGGGCGTTGATGACCGAATACACGCAGACCGAAAGTCTGCGCAAGCACATGCTGGCGGTCGAGGCGTCGGTCCGCGGCTACGCGCGGCTGTGGGGCGAGCCCGAAGAGGACTGGGCCGTCGTCGCGCTGCTGCACGACTTCGATTACGAGCGCTGGCCTGACCAGCAGGATCATCCCTATCGCGGCGTCGAGATTTTGAAGGCGCAGGGCTATCCGGAATGGGTCAGGCGGGCGATCCTTTCGCACGCGGAATACTCCGGCGTGCCTCGCGAATCGCGCCTGGAACACGCGCTCTTTGCGTGCGATGAACTGTCCGGCTTCATTACCGCTTGCTCGCTGGTGAGACCGTCGAAAAGCATTCTCGATCTCGAGGCCCCGTCCGTGATCAAGCGGATGAAGGACAAGGCCTTCGCCCGAGCCGTGAGCCGCGACGATCTCCGCAAAGGCGCCGAAGAGGTCGGCCTCCCGCTCGAGCAGCACATCGCGAATGTGATTGGATTCCTGCGTGAGCGCGCCGATGCGCTCGGACTCCTCGGAACGCTCTGATCCAACAAACCGTATAAGGTTAAGACTTGGAAACCAGCAACGTCATCGATCCCAGCAACGTCATCACCACCCGAGAGCGGAGCACGACAGCCGCTGACGCGCCGGTCGTCCACCTGGACGGCGTCACCGTCGTCTTCGGCGCGAATCGCGCACTGAAAGAGGTTTCTGCGCGCTTCAACCCCGGCGCGGTCGGACTGCTGGGGCCCAACGGCGCGGGCAAGAGCACCCTGCTCAAGACGCTGCTCGGCTTCATCAAACCAACAAAAGGCCGGATGACCGTGCTCGGACTCGACGTGGCCCATCGGCCGATGGAAATCCGCGCGCGCATCGGGTACATGCCGGAGAGCGATGCGCACATTCCCGGCATGAACGCGGTCTCCTTTGTCGCGTACTGCGGACAGCTCGCGGGTCTGTCGGCCGTCGACGCGATGCAGCGCGCGCACGAGGTCCTCTACTACGTCGGCCTCGGCGAAGCGCGCTATCGCAACATCGAAACGTACTCGACCGGCATGAAGCAGCGCATCAAGCTGGCGCAGGCGCTGGTGCACGATCCCGACCTGCTCTTTCTCGACGAGCCGACCAACGGGATGGACCCGAAAGGGCGCGACGAGATGCTCGAGCTCATTCGCGACCTCGGCCACAAGAAGAACGTCAACCTGATTCTGTCGTCGCACCTCCTGCCCGACGTCGAATACACGTGCGACGACGTGATCGTGATGGACAAGGGACAGGTGGTCGCGCAGGGGCCGATCGCGGAGCTGAAGGGCCCAGGCGGACGCGTCTTCGAGCTGCGCATCAAAGGCAACCTCCCCGCGTTTCTCGACGTCCTGCGGAAGGCCGGGATGGAATGCACATCAACCGACGAAGACATCATCCGTGTGTTCGTGCCGCATAGCGACCTGGAGGGATCGGCCGTCGGTAACGACCAGAGAAAGGTGTTTGCCCTTGCCGCCGAGCACGGCGTGCAGGTGCGGCACCTCCGCCCGAGCATTCCGACGCTCGAGGACGTGTTCGCGAAGGCGCTGGGGGAAAAATAAGCGCACATGCCCATCCACGATCAGAGTTACCGGCGGTACGGCGGCGGGAAAGCAATGCCGGGACAGGCGTGGACCGTCATCGCTCGCGCGGGAATCATGAACATGATCCGCAAGCGCACGTTCCTGGGCCTGCTGCTCTTCGCGTGGTTCCCGTTCATCGCGCGCGCCATCCAGATTTACGTGACGGCGAACTACCCGCAGGTCGCGATGTTCGCGCCAACCGCCGAAACGTTCCGCCAGTTCCTCGAGCAGCAGGATTTCTTCGTCTTCATCGTCACCATTTACGTGGGGGCCGGCCTGATTGCCAGCGACCGTCGCGCCAACGCGCTCCAGATATACCTGTCGAAGCCGTTGATGCGCACGGAGTACATCTTCGGCAAGGCGGCGATCCTCTTCGCGTTTCTGCTGTTCGTTACGCTCGTGCCCGCGCTGCTGCTGCTCGTGCTGCAGGTGCTCTTTGCCGGGAGCTTCGCGTTTCTGAAGAAGAACCTTTTCCTGTTTCCTGCGATCACGGTCGCGGCCATCCTGCAGGCGGTCCTCGCCACCTTCACGATGCTCGCGCTGTCGTCGCTCTCGAAGAGCAGCCGCTACGTCGGCATTCTGTACGCGGGCATCGTCTTCTTTACCGCGGCGATCTACGGCGCGATGCTGGCCATTACCGGCAGCACCCGGCTCTCGTGGCTCTCGCTCGGCGCGAACCTCACGCAGGTCGTCGACGTGATCTTCAGATTGAAGCCGCGGTACGCGACGCCGTGGCCGGTCTCGCTGATCGTCATTCTGGGTCTCGTCGCCTTGTCTATCTCGGTCCTCGAACGGCGCGTGCGAGGCGTGGAGGTAGTCACGTGAGCGCTCCGATCGTCACCGCCGAGCAGGTCTCCAAGTGGTACGGACAGGTCATCGGCCTCAACGACGTCACCGTGGAGGTGCCGCCAGGCATTACGGGGCTGCTTGGTCCGAACGGGGCCGGTAAGTCCACCTTCATGAAGCTGATCACCGGTCAGCTCAAGCCGAGCAAGGGATCCGTGAAGGTCCTCGGCGAGCCGATCTGGCGCAATCCGCATCTCTATTTCCAGATCGGTTTCTGCCCCGAGCAGGACGCTTTCTACGACCGGATGACCGGTCTGGAGTGGGTCACGGCGCTCGTCCGTCTCAACGGCCTTGGAGAAAAGGCCGCTGACGAGGCGGCGCGCCGCGCGCTGACGGCCGTGGACCTCATGGACGCGGCGGACAAGAAAATTGGGGCCTACAGCAAGGGCATGCGGCAGCGGGTCAAACTCGCGCAGGCCATCGTGCACGATCCGGCGCTGCTCATCCTCGACGAGCCGCTCTCGGGTATGGATCCGATCGCACGGCGCCGCACCATCCGCCTGATTCGTGAATGGGCGCGCGCCGGCAAGAGCGTCATCGTCTCGAGCCACATCCTTCACGAGATCGAGTCGATGACGGCGAACATCCTGCTCATCAACAACGGCCGGATCCTCGCCGAAGGGGACGTGCACCACATCCGCGACCTCATCGACGAGCATCCCCACACGGTGTACGTAAGAGCGGAGAACCCGCGCGGCCTGGCGCGCGACTTCCTCGAGCGTGCTGATGTGCGGAGCATGAAGTTCGAAGAGGGATCGGTCACGGTCGAAACCGGAAAGCCTGACGCGTTCTACTCGCGCCTGACCGAGCTGGCCGCGAGCGGCGAATACGGCGTGATCGAGGAGGTCACATCGCCCGACGACAACCTCCAGGCGGTGTTTCAGTACTTAGTGAAGTAACTGCGGTGATTTGAAATACAGGCTTTTCAACAGGAGGAACGAGAGGAACGGGAGCAATTGTTTTAGGAAATCTAACTAGAACAAATCTCTTTCCTCCCGTAACTCCTGTTCAAACGCTTTTTGGTTGATTCCGGATTATGAACGAAACTACGACCGCCCGTCCGATCCCGGCGGCGCCGGGCTTCATCGCCTCGGGCTTCCGGATCTTCGATCTCTCCCTGAGCGAGATGCTCTGGTCGCGCCGGACGATCTTCATGATGCTCGTCGTCGGCGCCCCGGTGCTGATTGCGCTCATGCTGCGGATCCTGGTGGCGTTCGGGGCTCCGATCTTCGAAACCCACCGCACCGGGAACGACGCGTCACAGACGATCCGCATGACGGGGCCCGCGATCTTCGGGTTGATGATCTGGGTGTTCTATCTCCGGTTCACCGTGCCGGTGCTCGGCGTGTTTTACGGCACGTCGCTCATGGCCGACGAGGTCGAGGACAAGACGATCACTTACCTGTTCACCCGGCCGGTCAGGCGCGGGGCCGTGCTCTTCGGAAAATACCTGGCCTATCTTGGATGCACCATCTTCGTCGTGCTTCCCTCGGTCATGCTGGTGTATCTGCTCGTCGTACCGATGCAGGGCAGCCTGGGTGGCTCGTTCATCGATCTCGTGAAGGACCTGTCGCTGCTGGCGTTGGGCCTGGCGGTCTACGGCGCACTCTTCGCGTTTGTGGGCGCCAAGTTCAAGCGGCCCCTTCTCATAGGGCTCGTATTCATCTTCGGGTGGGAGCAGGCGGCGCTGGCGTTTCCCGGCTATCTGAAGAAGTTCACCATCGCTTACTACCTTCAGGGGCTCGTGCCGCACGCCATGCCCAACGACAGCACTCTGAGCCTGATCCAGGGCATTTTTCGGGAGAGTCCTTCGCTCGCGTCCAGCCTCATCGGATTGGCCGTCATATTGGTCGTTTTCGTGACGTTGGCCGCGTGGATCGTCGAGCGCCGGGAGTATGTCCTTGAGCAGTGAAGTGGGGTCAAACCGGGGTCAAACCGGGGTCAAACCGGCCGTCGACTCAGCCGTTACCTCTTAACTTGCCCGCTTCCGGACACTTACACGCGAAACTACGGAACTTTTTACCCCCCTAATCTGTATAATTCCAGACAGAGGGCCATGCGCATGACTAAGAAAACCCGATATTTCCTGGCAGGTTCGGCCGCAGTGCTTGCCGCGGGCCTGGGAACAGGCCTGGTTGCCTATTACACCGGCGGTTTCCAACCTGTTTCAGCCTCGGCCGTTTCGAATGAGCTGCGGTACGTGCCGGCCGACGCCACGGTCGTGGCTTACGCCGACGTTCGCGCCATCATGGACTCGGATCTGCGCGCCCGCCTGAAAGAGGCGATGCCCATGCACGAGCAGGGGCAACGGGAGTTTCAGGCGCAGACCGGCATCGATATCGAACACGACATCGACTACGTCGTCGCGTCGCTGACGACGGGCCTCCAGAAACCCGCGCCGCTCGTGGTCGCACGCGGGCGATTCAACGATACCCAGCTCGAAGCGCTTATCCGGGAACATGGCGGAACGGTCGAGGACTACAAGGGCAAGCGCCTGATCGTCTGCACGACCAACGCGCACGGAGATATGCCGATTCAGACCGGCAGCGTCACGCTGGCGTTCCTCGAGCCTGGCCTCATCGCGATTGGCGATACGGCCGCGGTCAAGACCTCGATTGACGCGCAGTTGGCGGCGCACAGCATCACGAGCAACAACGAAATGATGGAGCTCGTGTCCGAGATCGGCCAGAGTAACAACGCATGGGCTGTCGGGCGCTTCGACGTGCTCGCTTCCCAGGCGAACCTGCCCGAGCAAGTGGCTTCGCGCCTCCCGCAGCTCAAGTGGTTTGCGGCGGCCGGTCATGTGAACGGCGGTCTCTCGGGGAGCCTTCGCGCCGAAGCGCGCGACGACCAGTCAGCCGAGAACCTTCGCGACGTCGTGCGTGGCTTCCTCGGCCTTGCGCGGATGCAGGCCCAGGCGGATCCGCGGACCTCAGCACTCATCGAATCGCTGCAACTCACCGGTAATGGCAAAACTGTGGCCCTCTCGTTCACGGTGCCGGCCGAAGTGCTCGAAATGATTCCGAAAGCCGTCGAAGGCCCCAAGTAAGCTTCAATCAAGCGTGTGACTCAAAAGGCCCGTGAGCAGTCGCGGGCCTTTTTTTGTAACAGTTCCCAGTTCGCAGGGAACAACTGGTAACTGGCTACTGGCTACTCGCAACCCACCATTCAGCTACACTGTGCCCGTGGCGGAGTTTGTCTTTTTCTACGGCACCCTGATGGCCGGCTTCGATCGGCGTCGGCGCGCCAGCATGGACGCGAAGCTCACGTACCTGGGCCGAGGTTCAATCCAGGGCTGGCTATTCGATCTCGGCCTCTATCCGGCTGCCATTCCTGCGTCCGACGGACGCGTGTGGGGGGAAGTTTACGAGGTCGCTGATTCGGCCGCGGTGCTCGCCGTCTTGGACGAGATCGAGGGTTATCGGCTCGACGACCCGGACCGCAGCCTCTACGTTCGGTCCCCGGTCGCTGTCAAGATGCCGGAGGGTACTGAGCGAACCGCCTGGGCCTACTTCTATAATGCCCCCCTTGGCCAGGCTGAGCGAATTCCGTCCGGGGATTATCTCGAACACGTGAAAGTCCGATAAGTGATAGGGTGCTTCCGCTTCAAGAAGCGGGCTTCCGAATGAAGGCGGAAGCCACAAGGCAATGACAGACCACAAACGCGGAGCCGAACGCGTCAACATTCCCGGCCAGGTGAAGGGTGAGGTGACGGTCTACGAGCCGATGACGATCCTCGACTTGAGCGATCGGGGCGCGCTCGTGGAAACGCGGTTTCCTCTTCATCTCGACTCGCTGCACGAGTTCCGTCTCTCGCTCGGCACGCGCTCGGTCGTTGTGAAGGGGCGCATCGCGCACTGCCAGATAGGCGAACTGCAGGAAGGCACGGTCTTCTATCGCACCGGCATTGAATTCGTCGAGCTCCGCGAGCACACCAACTCGGCCATCCATGCCTTCGTCGAAGCGCAGAAATTTGCCGCCGAGGCGCCGCTGCCCATCGTCGAAGCCGAGCTCGCGGACGAGTGAAATTCAGATCGCGGTTCGCGATTCGCGATTCGCGTTTCGTTTTTGCAAGCCGCGAACCGCCCGCGGCCCGCGGCCCGCGACCCGCTATAATCGTACTCTTATGCCGAGCACGACCACCGCGACCACGTACAATAACTACATCGACGGCCGCTGGGTGCCGTCCGCGTCGGGCGAGACGTTCGAGAATCGCAATCCCGCCAATACCGAAGACCTGATCGGGGTGTTTCAGAAATCCACTCGACGCGACGTCGACGCCGCGCTCGATGCGGCGGCGCGCGCGTACGAGAGCTGGCGCCTCGTGCCCGCGCCCTTGCGCGCCGAGATTCTCTTCAAGGCGGCGCAGCTCATCGTCGAGCGCAAGGAACAGTTCGCCCGTGACATGACCCGTGAGATGGGGAAGGTGCTCAGCGAGACGCGCGGGGACGTGCAGGAGGCCATCGACATGACCTTCTACATCGCCGGCGAGGGCCGCCGCATGTTCGGCCAGACCGTGCCCTCGGAGTTGAGGAACAAGTTCGCGATGTCGGTCCGCCAGCCGCTCGGCGTCTGTTCGATCATCACACCCTGGAACTTCCCGATGGCGATCCCCTCGTGGAAGATCACGCCCGCTCTTGTGTGCGGCAATACCGTGGTGTTCAAGCCGGCGTCGCAAACTCCCTTGTCGGCGCTCAACTTCGTGAAAGTCCTCGAAGACGCCGGCGTTCCCAAGGGTGTCGTCAACATGGTCACCGGCGACGGCGACGAGGTGGGAACGCCGCTGACGACGAATCCGGCGGTCCGCGTCGTCTCGTTCACCGGTTCTACCCTCGTCGGGCGCATCGTCAACCAGGCCTCCGCGCCGGGGTTCAAGAAAGTCCATCTCGAGATGGGTGGCAAAAACGTCATCATGATCATGGACGACGCGAATCTCGAGTTGGCGGTAGACGGGTGTCTGTGGGGCGGATTCGGAACGACCGGACAGCGCTGCACGGCGGCCAGCCGCGTGGTCGTACACGAGAGGGTCTACAAACCGTTTGTGAATGCGTTTGTCGCGCGGGCGAAATCACTCGTCGTAGGGGACGGGCTGCGCGACGGCACTCAGATGGGGCCGTCGATCAGCAAGTCGCAGCTCGAGACGGTGATGTCGTATGTGAAGATTGGAAAAGAGGAGGGGGCGAGGCTTGCGTGCGGTGGCGCGCGCCTCGAGACCGGCGCCTACGCGAAAGGCTTCTTTCACGAGCCGACGGTGTTCACCGATGTGAGGCCGGACATGCGCATCGCGCGCGAAGAGATCTTCGGGCCCGTCGTGTCGGTCCTGCCGTGCAAGTCGCTCGACGAGGCGATCACCATCGGCAACGGCGTCGAGTACGGGCTGTCGGCCTCCATCTACACTCAGGACATCAACCGCGCATTCACCGCGATGCGCGATCTCTACACAGGCATCTTTTACGTGAACGCGCCGACCATTGGCGCGGAAGTGCACCTGCCATTCGGCGGCACCAAGAGCACGGGCAACGGTCACCGCGAAGCCGGTGTCGCGGCGCTGGACGTCTTTTCCGAATGGAAGTCGATTTACATCGACTTCAGCGGGAAACTGCAACGGGCACAAATCGATGTCGAGCAGATCTGAGTGTATGGAGATGACGGAGGTAACGGGGTTCACAGCGAAGGAACGGGGCTAACGGGGACGAACGAAGAAGAAAACTCTGTTTGGTTTTAACTACGCCTTCGTTCGTCTTCGTTTACTTCGTTCCTTCGATGTGAACTCCGTTGCCTTCGCCCCCTCCCGCCACTCGTCCCAGAATCGTGGTAAACTCAACTGCTCCCTGAACTTAACAGGACGGGACCCCCCGTCTGGATGCGGTGCCGTACGTGGTGTATCTGATCGGCCTTGGCTACGTGCTGGCGTACGCGACAATGGGGTGGCTCCTGCGGGACCATGCCCTGGCGCGCTCGATTTTCGGCATGGTCGGGCTCCTCGTGCCGCCGATCGGCGTCTGCGTGGTCATTCTGCGGCGCCGCGCCGGATGGGCCGGGTGCCAACGCCTTTTCTGGGATACGTTCGCGATTGGCGTCGGCTTCTGGATCATCGGGCACTTCGGATGGGCGTTTGAGGATCTCATCCTCAAACGTCAGTCCTGGGTGCAGTGGCACACGGTCTTCACCCTCTGCGGCGGCATCGGGCCCCTCATCGCCCTGTTTGCGCGTCCGCATCGAGGCGTCCGTTCTGAATCGGTCGGGACGGTTGGCGTCGTGCTCGCCAGCTATGGGCTCCTGGCGGTTTTCATCTACTCGTACTTCGTCCTCATTCCCGGCCTGCCCGGCGGCACCGATCAGGAAGTTTCGCTCTTCAAGCTCGTACAGGTGAATCGCGCCCTGCTGTTCGGATCGATGGCCACGGTGACGATGGTCGCGCGCCGCACGCCGTGGTACCCGGCGTACCGGTGGCTGACGATCGGAACGGGTGTCGGATTCTTTCTACGCATCGCCACCAGCGTTGCGATTGTGCGGGGCACCTACCAGAGCGGCACACTCTACGATCTGGCGTGGATCCTGCCCTTTTTCTGCTACCTGTTTGCGGCGCATGCGGCCCCGGCGTCCCCGCGGGAGTCGGATCGCGTGGAGGTCCCCGACCGTCCGCTGCACGTGGCAGTCGCGGCGATCCCGGTCTTCCTCATTCCTCTCGTCGGGTATGGTGCGCTCTACGTCCAGCCACTGGGCGGCGCCGGCGATTCGTTCCGGGCCCTCCTGACCGGATTGATGACGGTGGCGGGCCTGGGGTTGCTGACGCTGCGACTGGCGGCGCAGGGCAGCGAACTCGAGCGGGCGGACGCGCGCATGCGTCTGCTTGCGGCGGCCACCGAGCAGACGGGGGATCTGATCCTGATCACGCGAGCCAACGGCGCCTTCGAGCACGCGAACGACGCGTTCGTGCGCGCGCTCGGCTACTCGCGCCTGGAGCTCGCTGAGCTGAACCGCTCGGACCTGATGGAGCATGGGTTCGGCACGCTCGACGCCAGCATCGCGACCATGGTCCGCGATCGCGGTATCTGGCGCGGCACGCTCGTGCGTCGCCGTCGCGACGGTTCCACATTTCCGGCGGGGTGCACGATCGTCGGCCTCAAGGATCCCACCGGAGTCATTACGCACTTCGTGGGAGTCGAGCGCGATACGACCGACGAGCTGAAGCTGCGCGATCAAATCGTGCACAGCGAGCGGCTATCCGCCATCGGCGAGCTCGTGGCCGGCGTGGCGCACGAAATCAACAACCCGCTCCAGACGATCATCGGTTCGGTCGAACTGATGATGGAGGAGTGTTCGACACCCGCGATGCAGCGCGATCTCGAGCTTGTCCGGCGCGAAGCGGGCCGCGCGGGCCAGATTATCCGCAGCCTGCTCTCGTTCGTCCGCCGCAGCACGCCCGATCGGAAGGCAGTCGATCTCAACGACATCATCCGCGCCACCGTGGAGTTGCGCCAGTTTTATCTACAACAGAACAACCTCGCCGTCTCGGTCGAGCTCCAGCAGGGTGCGGTCCCGGCGCTCGTGAACCGTGAAGAGATTCAGCAGATCATTCTCAACCTGGTGATGAACGCGGAACAGGCGATGGAACTGTCCGGACAGGGCAGCCGGATCACGCTTCGCAGCTACACCGCCGGCCGCGAACAGGTCGTGGAAGTCGTAGACGACGGGCCAGGTATCGGGCCCGAGTTGCGGGGCCGGATATTCGAACCGTTCTTCACGACCAACGAGGTCGGGCAAGGGACCGGGCTGGGTCTCTCAATCTCGCACGGCATCGCGGCCGCCCATGGCGGATCGCTCGAACTGGAACACACTGCGGGCGGCGGCGCGTGCTTTCGGCTGACGCTCCCGGCTTGTGTCGAAGAGCCGCAACTCGCTCCGGCCGCCGTTGCGCCCGAGCCGAGGGTTGGCGACCTTCGTGCGCTCATCGTGGACGACGAGATGCCGATCAGAAGGTTGCTGGCCCGGCTGCTGACGCGGCGAGGTTTCGAAGTAGCCGAGGCCGGGTCGGGCGAGGCTGCGCTGGCTATTGCCGGCGCCGGGCCGCTGTCGGTCGTGCTGTGCGACGTGCGGATGCCCGGGATGAGCGGGACCGAGCTCTATCGCGAGCTGATCGAGAAAGATCCGGCCCTCGCGCGTAGTTTCGTCTTCATCACCGGCGACAAATCGCTGGTGGACATCAGGGATGCCCTGCGCGACGTTCCGGTGCTGCAGAAGCCGTTCACCGCGGCGGATCTGAACGCGGTGCTCGAGCGCGTGGGGATTCCGGTCGCGGTTGGCTGACAGGCCGCTAGTCCAGCCGCGGCTTCCTCTTCGCGGCCGCGATATCGTCCTTCAACCTCGGGTTCGGCGGTGGCACTAAGATAACAGCTCATGTTCCGCGCGATGGCATTCGGTGCCGCCACTCTCTTGATATGCCAGTGCGCGGTCGCTGCAGAGAAACCGGCCGTTCGCGGATCGGTACCGCTTCCCGTTTCCGCACACAGACTCGCTGAGGTGCTTGGTCTGGCCTCGTCTGATCCATCCACACTTCTTCTGAGTGTCGTGCGGCTCGTGTATGAACCCAAGGCGCAGGACCCGCAGGGTCGTCGCGTCCGTGATGCGCTAGCGGAAGTCCTGAGCGAGCGCGGCGATCCACCAACGACCGACGTCGTGCCGCTTCCGTTGGATCGGGCGATCTGGCGGGACACTCTTCTGCAGACGCCGATAACAGGCGACGGCCGGCTCGTCTCCGCGATCCTGAGGGATCGGCGCGCTGCGCTCCTCTACTTCGGGCTGTCGGCGCTCGACGACGAGACGCTCGCATGGTTGGAATCCGAACGCGACACGCTCCTGCACGCTAGAAAGCATGCGGCACTCTTCGCGGCCTTCGGCCGGAGTGTCCATGTTCAGGCACGACGCGTGGTCGTGCCGGGCGGCACTGAGGCGGAGACCCTCTGGACATCGCTCACCGGGGCCGACCCCGGCAACCCGGTCGCGTTCGTGCAGCGTCTGATCAGTGGCGATGGCCGGCTTGCGTTCCTGTACGACACCATTGCGCATCTCGACGGACCGCGTCAGCGGTTTGCGCTTGGGTTGGAGGCCGAACCGTCGTTGCGGCCAGCTCGCCTGCGGTCGCTTCTCGAGTCGTTCGTCACGGCTGCGCCCGACTGGCGGGCGGACGAGCGGCCTTTCTCGAGACCGCCGATCGACGGCGCGATACTCCTGTCGACAGTCGGGGTCACGCCGAAAGGCGCGGGGGCGGCGCCCATGGCGCAGAAGATGTGGGAACGGGTGTTTCGCGCAGACGACCTCACCGACGTCGCGTTCGACAAGGTCGCCGACGCAGAGATTCGACAGGTTTCGGAATCTCTGAACGTCGATGCTGCGTGGCTGGCGACGCGAATTCTTCGTGTCCCGTACACGCTCGGCCGAAGGCGGCTCGATACCCTTCTGTTCGCGCAGCGCGTCTTCCGTGGACAGCCGGCGTCAGAGGCCGCGCACATAGCCACGGCGCTGCGGGGCTACGTCGCATTTCCGGCGTTGATGATATCGCTCGAACGCAGCGGCGTGGCCACACCGGATCTTTTCGCTCGAGCGGCTGAACACGCGGCGCAGCTGAATGCCATCGACTCGCTCTCCGTTCTCAGGACCTCTATCGCAGAATTCCAGTCGGCGGTCGCACTCATCGAGCGCGCACGCCGAACCGGCGCGTTGAACGTGCTGCGCGCTGAGGCGCTCGTGTCCTCGCTCTGCTCGCTCGAGGTCTCTCCGCGGACCGCATACGGCACCGGCTTCTCCCGGTGGCTGCGCGATCAATTCCTCGGCAGTCTGGCCGCGCACTCATCGGCCGAGGAGACACTGCTCAGCGCGATCGCCGGGGTTGCGCAATTGCCCAATCCTCTTCCGATCATCGACTGGGAGGGACGACAGTATCGGGTTGACCCAGCGTCGTCGGAGCTGCGTCGCCTTCGGCTGGTGCGTGAGCGCCAGGGAGATTCGCGCCTGGACGACGCGCTGTCGGCTGCGCTCGCTCGCGAGACCGATCGGGTGGGGCTTGAAGCCGAGCGCGCACTGGCTGACACGCTGACAACCATCGTCTATGCCGCCTCTCTTGGGGATCCGGACGGGCCGGCCGTGACGTCGGGGAATGTGGCGCTGCGCCACGATTTCGGTCTCGTCGCGTCGCCGGTAAAGAGCTCCGCCGGGGCGTGGCGTCTTCCGGTCGAGCATTTCGACGGCAAGGCCGCGTGGCGTATCCGCGGGTCGGTCATGGGCCTCGAAGCGGCGCTTGGGCGCCTGGCGCTGCGGCGGATCGATCCGGTCGCGATGCCTGGCGAGCCGAAGCTCGGGTCGCAGGATCGACAGACCCTGATCCTCACGGCTGCACTCCTCAACCCGTTCGCGATGTCCGACGTCGCGCGCGACGACATTGCGGCGGCGATTGCGCGGGGCCGCGGCCGCGCCGCGGCACTCTCGCAGGATCCCACGAAGGCCGACGACCTCGCGCGGGCCGCTGGATTCAGCGAGTGGCGCCGCCAGGCGCTCGCGTGGACGGCTGCACGAGACGGGCAGGAGGTCGTCCTGCAGTTCTCGCTGCTCGAGTTGTTCTGGATCGGATTGCCTGGCACGGACGTCGCGCGCGGAATTGACGCGTGGGGAGCTGCCGTGCTGCCGCTCACAGGCTGTCTCTGCCTCGAGATGCCTCGCCCGGGTGCATGGGAGGATTTCGGCGGCCGCGCTTCTGCCGTGCTGGGGACCCGCGGTGCGGATGTGGCGCTTCAGATTGCCGAGACGCTGGCCGCGCTCAAGTTACCCGCCTCGCTCGCGCCGGCGATCGGCGGCTACGCCATGGCCGATGTCATCGAGCACGCGCAGCTTGCGTACACCGATGACTGGGAGCAATTCGGTCGCGCCGCCAGAGAGCTTCCACGCGATCGGATGTTCGACTACATTGCTGCCTTGACCGCAGGAGGTCCGCTCGTGGCCGTGGAAAGGTAACGGGGAGAACGTAAAACGGAAAAGGAAAAGGGAAAAGGGAAAGGCGCCCCGGAGGGAGAGCGAGCGGGGGTGGGGCCCCGCGAGCAGTGAGAAGAGAAAAGGGAAAAGGGAAAGTGCCATCAACTCGACATATTGTCCTCGCGGCAATCGTGGCAGCGGCCATTGGCGTTTTCGCGCAGGACGCGCGCCTTCGCATCGCGTCGCCGACCGAGGCGACGTATCTTGCCGGGAAGGTACGCTTCGTGGCGATCGTCGAGCCCGCATCTGCCGTGCGGGACGTGACGCAGGTCACCTTCTTCGCCGACGGCAGCCAGGTCTGCGAGGTCACGACCGCGCCGTTCGAGTGCGATTGGGACTCGGGCGAACGTGTCAAAACGCACCAGATCCGTGCTGTCGCGTTGATGCGCAGCGGACAGCGGCTGGTGCAGACGGTCACAACAAAGGAAATTGGATACGTCGAGAACGTCGACGTGGTTGTGGTGCAGATCACGGCGGTTGTCACCGACGACCACGGACGGTTCGTCACCGGACTGACGCAGAAGGATTTTCGGATCACCGATGACGGCACACCGCAGAGAATCACGTCCTTCTCCGACGAGCACTCGCCGCTCGAGCTCGTGACGGCTATTGACGTCAGCTCGAGCGTGCGAGAGGCGCTCCCCGGGATGAAAAAAGCGTTGATTCGCTTTCTGGGTGGCCTGGAGCCGGCCGACCAGGTTTCGGTGATTGGCTTTAACGACAACATTTTCACGCTTGCGCGGCGTTCGACCGAGCAGGTCGTGCGCGAGCGCGCGATTGGCCGGCTGGCGGCATGGGGTGCGACGGCGCTGTATGATGCGATCGTGCGGGCGGTCGGTGTGCTCGGAAGCCAGACGGGCCGCCGGGCCATTGTGCTGTTCACCGACGGGGATGACCAGTCGAGCCATGCATCGATAGAAACGGCGATCGCGCAGGTCGAGGGCAGCGACGCGATGATTTACGCGGTGGGTCAGGGACGCGCGGTGAACGCGAAGGATTTGCAGAAACTGCTGCAGCGGCTGGCGACCACGAGCGGGGGCCGCGCGTTTTTCTCGAACACCCCGGCGAAGCTCGACGAAGTCTTCGCGGAGATTCTCGACGATCTCCATCACCAATATCTGCTCGGGTATCCCGCGCCCGGCAATCAGCGCGACGGAAAATGGCACCGGCTGGCCGTGGTTGCCAACGACGGGAAGTATCACGTCCGCGCCAAGCAGGGCTACCGTCTGACGCACAAGCCGTGACCCCGCGCAGCGCGGTGTTTTAGCGCTGCGAAAGAGGAATCGAATGAAATTACTCGCTGCAGCGCTGTCTTTGGTGGCCACCGTCTCCGCGGCAGCCCAAACAGCCACGCCCGCGCAGGAACCGCAGCCCAAGCCAACCTTCAAGTCGTCGGTGGACCTCGTTCCCGTGGACGTCAACGTCCTCGATCGCACCGGGCGTCCTGTGGCCGACCTGACGGCTCAGGATTTTTCGCTCAAGGTCGACGGCAAATTGCGGCGGATCGCCACGGCCCAGTTCATTGCCGTGACGCGCAACGTCGAACAATCGGCCCCGGCGGCTGACTACAGCACCAATCCTCCCTCGGGGGGCGCCCGGCTGATCATGATTGTCATCGATCAGGGAAACATCGGCACCGCTCGTGGCAAGTACGCGATCGAGTCAGCGCAGCGTTTCATCAGCCGGCTGTCTCCCGCTGACAGAATCGGCCTGACGACTATTCCCGGCGCTGGCGCGCAGATCGATTTCACGGCCAACCACGCCCTGGTCCAGACGGCGCTGCAGAAGATTGTCGGCCAGTGGGATCAGGGAGAGCATCAGGACAACCAGATTGGGTTGAGCGAGGCGGTCGAGGTGCAGCGGGGCAACGAACAGGTGATCCAGCAGATTCTCGATCGCGAGTGCACTGGCCTTGGAGCCGGAGACGATCTCGCGAGCTGCCGGGCGAAACTGGTCGGGCAGGCGCGAAAACTCTACGTCGACCTCAAATCGCAAGCGCGGGATTCGCTCGTGTCTCTGAACCACGTGATGGATCGGCTCGCGAGAACCCAGACGCCGAAGACAGTCGTCTTCATGTCGGAGGGTCTCCTGCTCGAACGGGGCCCGACCGAGATTTCATGGCTCGGGCCTCTCGCGGCGCGCGGCCAGGTGACGTTGTACGTGCTGCAGCTGGAACCACCGGTATTCGAAGCGACCGGCGTGCAGAACTCGCCGACGCGGACCGCGGACATTCAGCTTGGCCACGACGGCTTGGGCGTCCTTGCTGGCGTCGCGCGGGGTTCGCTGTTCAAGGTCGTCAGCGGCGCCGACAACGCGTTCAGCCGGCTGGCAACGGAGCTCTCCGGTTACTATCTGCTCAGTTTCGAGCCCGAGCCCGGCGATCGCGAGGCAAAGTCACACAAGATCAAAATTGAAGTGCCTCGCCGGAAAGAGCTGGTGGTTCGCGCGCGCAACGAGTACAGCATGGACGCGCCCCGCGCGCTCACGCTGCAGCAGCAGCTTGCGGATGTCCTTTCGACGCCGCTCCTCGCGACCGACATCGGGTTGAAACTGACGGCGTACTCGTTTACCGAAAACGACGGGAACAAGCTGCGTGTGATGCTTGCGGCCGAGATCGACCGATCGCAGAACCCGACGAGCAAGGTCTCGCTGGCCTACACAGTGGTGGATGGAAACGATCGCATCGTGTCGGCGCAGGTCGAACCCGAGCTGACCACGCCGGTTCGCCCGGACACGCACACACAGACGTACATGGGCGCAGTCTCCGCCTCTCCCGGGACCTACATCATCAAGCTCGCGGTCGTGGACGATGCGGGGAAGCGCGGAAGCGTCGAGCATACCGTCCACGCCAGGCTGACCCCGGCGGGGCAAATCCACCTGACGGATCTGCTGCTGGGCGACGATGACGGAGGCAGCGGACTCAATCCGTCCGTGTCGGCCCAGTTCGCGGGAGACATGCTGCACGGGTATCTGGAACTGCACTCCGAGGCGCCGCAAGCGCTGGAGAGCGCGGTGGTGACGCTCGAGATCGCGACGAGCGAAGTCGCGCGCGCGATCGATGCGGCGCCGGCGCGCTTTGAGCCGGAGGCGACCCCTTCGCCGACCCGGCGCGTCGCGGAGGGGACGCTCCCGCTTGCGCTCCTGTCCCCCGGGGAGTACATCGCTCGCGCGGTGGTGACCGTCGCCGGCCGCAAAGTCGGCGAGGTGACGCGGCCGTTCCGGATCGTGCGCGCAACAGCGACGTCGACCGCGGCGGCCGACGCGCACGTCGCCGCGTTGCCTGTGAAGGCGGCGATTCCGTTTGTGTCACGCATCGAGGCGTTCGAGCGTACGTCGGTCGTGACGCCGCCGGTCGTCGGGTTTTTCGTGGATCGCATGAATATCGCCCGCAACGCATCCGCGATTCCGCAGGCTGCCCTCGACGCCGCGCGCCTCGGAAAGTTTGAGGAAGCAATCGGGGCGCTGAAAAAAGGGGGAAACGATCAGCTCGGTGCCGTATTCTTCGATGGCCTCGCACGTTATTCCAACGGCGATCTCGAGGGAGCCGCCTCGCGGTTCCGCGAAGCGCTGCGCATCTCGTCCGACTTTTTTCCGGCGACCTTCTACCTGGGCGCGTGTTACGCGGCGGGCGGAAATGATCGAGACGCGGCGGGTGCGTGGCAGACCTCGCTCATCACCGAGTCCGAGGCTCCCTTCATCTACACGTTGCTTGGCGATGCATTCCTGCGTCTGCACGAGGTCGACGCGGCCATCGACATCCTGAAGGAGGCGTCGACGCTCTGGCCCGGGAGCGAGCAGGTGCAGCCGCGTCTCGGCACGGCCTACGCCCAGGCGGGAAGGCCGGTCGACGCGGTACTGGCACTCGATCCTTACATCGCGCAGCACCCGCAGGATCACGAGCGCCTGCTCGTCGCGCTTCACGCCATCTACGACGCACGTTCCGCCGGCAAGTCGATCACGACCGCGGAAGACGATCGGAAGCGCTTCGATCGCTATGCGGCCGCATACGCGGCCGCCGGCGGTCCGCAGCAGGCGCTCGTCGAACAGTGGAGGAAGTTCGTCGCCCGATGAACATCTGCAGGACGCACCGTCCGGCGTCAAAGGCCCGGCGATCGCCAGACGACGTACTGGCTCGCTAAGCGGGTCTCGGGCGGCGGGACACTGGCCGAGGCGGTTGTCCTGCTGTTTCGCAGTGCGCGGAGAAGACGATCCCGCGCAGAGCACGCAGAGAACGCCGAGAAAGGCTGCGTGACGGCCCTTCCGGCAGTGCCGGCCTGCGGCCGGCGCCAGGAGGGTCACGAGATCTCAGAAACAAACAGCGGGAGTTTCAATGCGCTGCTTGTTTCCAGGATCTCGTGACCCTCCTGCTCGCGCGGAAGCGCGAGTTGCCGGAAGGGCGTGAGAGCAGCCGCTTCCTTACTTGTCTTCTCCGCGCGCTTGGCGCCCTCTGCGCGAACTCGTCGTGACAGTTAACCGAGCATCGCGCGAGCAAATCAGCTGATCTGACAAAATCGTACTAGCGCGCGCGTCCGATCCGCTGCGGAGCGCGAGGCGCAGGTGCGAAGCGGAGCGCGGCGTCGATTCTCGCGATGCCCTGGCGCGCCGCCGCGAGATCGGGCTCCGCCTGCAACGCTCGCGTGTATTCCTCTCGTGCATCGCGTAGCCGGCCCTGACCTTCCAGGGCGGCGCCACGACTTGCGTGGCCCGCGGCTTCGTCTGGCAGAAGACGAAGCGCCTGTTGCGCGTGCTCCCGGGCCTCAACGGTCCGGCCCAATCCCTGTAGCGCGGTTCCGAGATTGTAGTGGGCCTCGGCGAATTCGGGCTCCAGACGAAGCGCTTCGCGGTACTCCCCAACCGCTTCTTCCAGGCGCCCCTGCTGCTGCAGGATGTTCGCGAGATCGTACCGGGCCACCGGGAGATCCGGCTGGAGTCGAACGGCAATCTCACACTCGCGCCCCGCGTCCTGGAGACGCCCCAACATCTGGAGGGCGCTACACAGAGCGCTGTGGACGAGCGCGAGATCCGGGCTCAAGGCGACCGCTGCCTCGTAATGCGCTCTCGCCTCGTCGAATCGGCCCAACTGCTGCAACACGCTGCCTAGATCGTTCTGAATCTCTACCGCATCAGGCCGAAGACCGAGCGCCGCCGCGTACTCGGCGGCGGCCTCATCGAGTCGCTCCTGCGCTTGCAGTACGCCAGCGAAATCGTAATGAAGGACGGCAAGATTTGGTTGCAGCCTGACAGCGGTCCTGCACTCCCGCACGGCTTCATCCGGCCGGCCCATCATCTGCAGGACGCGGCCGAGGCCACTGTGGGCGAGGGCCAGATCCGGCGTGATGCGGATGGCATCGTTGTAGGCCTGCTGGGCCTCGGTGAGACGCCCCATCTGAAGCAGCGTGTTCCCCAGGTTGTAGTGCGCGAGCGCCATGCCTGGTGATAGCCGGATCGTCTCGCGATACTCGCGCACCGCCTCGTCGAACCGCCCCGTCTGCTGAAGAAGGTTCGCGAGGTTGTAATGACCCGCCTCCGAATCCGGCTTGAGCCTGACCGCCTCGGTGAGGTGGACCAGGGCTTCATCCGGAGCCGACGGCCGGAGCAGCGCACCCAGGTTGGTGTGCGCCAGCCACGATGACGGGTTTCGTTGCAGTACTGAGCGATATAAGGTCAGCGCATCGGCGTACTCATGACTCTGGTTCCACGTGACGATGCCAAGCGTGGCTGCCAGCACGAGCGACGCTCCGATCGGAATCCAGCGGCGATCCTTAAACCAGCGACGGGAAAGCGTGGCCGCAGCGGCCGCCGCCAGGACGATGATCGGGATCATGGCCAGATATTGGAAGTGATCGGCCACGAACGAAAACCGGAACGGATAGACGTTCACGAACCCCAGCACGGGAAACAGCATGCCCGCAAACGCGAGCAGCGCCGCGAGCGGCGCGCGCGATCGCCGTCGCACCAACCAGCAAGCGGCGAGGAGCGCCAGTACTCCAAGTGGATAGGCGTACTGCCGCGTGGCGGCCTGATCGATCGACCACCGCGGGTACTCGAAGCTCAGCTCGCGGGGCCAGAGCAGCTTGCCGAGATAGAACCAGATGGCCCGTCCGGCGATGATCCCGCGCTCGATCGCGCTGAAGTGGAAATCCCCGCCCTCGGCGCCGATGAACGTGCGCTCGATCCAGGCGGTGAAGAGACCGGCGCCCGCGCCAACCGCGAAGAACGGAACCGTGGGCACGACGTCGCGACGCCAGTCCAGCCGGCCGCTTCGCCACCAGCAGAGGAGGAGCAGGACGCCCGGCAGCGTGGCGGTCACGGATTTTGTGAGCAGTGCGAGCACGAACAATCCGAAGGACGCCAGGTAGTCGCGTGCGCTCCTCTCTGTGTCGTATTGGAGGTACGTCAAGGCTGAGAGCAGGAAGAACGCCCCGGACAGCGTGTTCTTCAGCTCGCTGATCCACGCGACCGACTCGACCTGCAGGGGATGCAACGCGAAGAGCGCGGCCGCAAGGGCTGCGCCGGGTACGTCCAACCGCCGCAGGATGACGAGCAGCAGAAAAGCGGAGAGGACGTGCAGCCCGATGTTGACGAGGTGGTAGGGGAATGTCGTGTCCCCCCAGAGGCGGTGCTCGATCCAGAACGCCGAATGTGCAACCGGATAGTACTGCTGCGTTGCGCCGAGATCGAACCAGATTCGGGTCAATCCGTGCACCGACTGCAGCTCGCTGCTGGTCACGTGCTTGTCGTCGTCCCACAGCCGCCCGCCGCGCAAGGCGGGATAATACGCGGCCAGCGTCGCGACCAGGAGGGCAGCGCCGATGATCCATGCCGGCCACGGGCGACGATCGATTTTTTGCGAAACGGGCGGCGGCTGGGCCCGGCCTGCGCGGTTCGCCGCACGGCGAATCGCTTTCTTCCTGGTAGTCACCGCAGAGATTGTACTTGCCCGTCGCGCCGTAGCGCGAAGCGCGAAGGCGGACCTGTCCTGCCGTTAGCGCGAAAGCGGGCGAAGGCGGGACAAAAAAAAGGCCCTCCAGGTTACCCCCGGAGGGCCTTGGCAAAACGCTCTAGATCGTTCCTAGAACGTGATCTTCGCCTGGAGCCGAATCGCGCGCCGTCCCTGGAACGCCTGCGGCGTCTTGTAGAACGGGTTCGGCTTCAGGTTGCCGCCGCCCGCGATGTAGTCGGCGACGATCTTGTTCACGTCGTATCCGCCTGGTTGATAGAGCACAGGCGCAGGCTGCGAGATGTTGATGTTGCCGTAGCCTCCGGTGGCCGACACGTACGGGGTCGGACCGTAGCTGCTCGCGGGGTAGTAGGCCGTATACCTATCCTGGTCGAACGCGTTGTCAATGTTCGCGCCCACCATGATCCGGCTGTGGCCGGGCAGCTTGAATTCCTGCACGAGGTTCAGGTCGAGCTGGGATAACACCGGGGTTCGGCCGAGATCGCCGCGGCCCAGCACGAACACGGGGTACCCGGTGAACCGGACGACCGTGGTCTGCGGGATACCGCTCTCGATGAACCAGTTGGCCCCGACGTTGGTGCCCCACTTGAACTCGTACGCCCCGGAGGCCTTGAACGCGTGCGGCCGGTCGGTCGGCAGCAGGCCATATACGGCCTTGCCGTCCGAGCCGTAGCTCATGATTGTGTTGTCGTAGTAGCGGTTCACGTTCGGGCTGACGCGGCCATTCTCGTCGGCGCTCGCGAGTCCGGAGTAATTGCCGTACAACCGACTGTACAGGTAGCTCAACTGTCCCGACCAGTTGTTCGAGAACCGCTTGTTGAGCCGCAACTCGAGACCATCGTAATTCCGCTTCGGCTTCGGCGTGGGGAATGCGGGATAGAGCGGCTCCATGTTGACAGCGAACCCCTCGCCGGGGTTGGCGATCAGGTAGTCTTCGGCGCCTGCTACGTAGATCCCCGTGTCTTCGATGGTGCGGAACATCCACTTGTGGACGTAGCGCACGCCGAGCGACATCCTCGAGTTCAGCTCGTGCTCGATGCCGCCGGTCAACTCACCGGTCTTCACCGGCTTGAGGTTCGGATCGATACCCGTCATGCCCGGCCGGTTGAAATACGCCTCGAACAGCTCGTCCACCTGGTTGGAGCTGTGGCGCAGGTCGTAGCCGTTGCCTGGACCGATGTAGGCGCCGGGGCAGCCAGTGATGCCTTCACCACAGGTGATCTTCGAGTAGTCCGGATCGTCCAGCGTCCAGAAGTACTGGACCCAGTGGTCACCGCCGAACGAGCTGCGCGGCAGCTCGAGCTTCGTGATGTCGTAGAACCAGCCATAGCTCCCGTAGGTCTTCCACTTGCCGTCGCCGTTCACATCGTAGGCGAAGCCCAGACGCGGAGCGATCTTGTCCTTGAACCCGAACGTGATGCCCAGCGCATCGGGGAACTGCGTCGGGTCCTTGTAGGACGGGACGTGCTCGTTCTCCGTGCGCACGCCGGCATTTATGGTCAGGCGCGACGTCATTTCCCAGGCGTCCTGCAGCCAGAACGAGTAGTTATTGGACTGCACCTTGCCGATCGTGCCCGGCTGTTCCAACGAGTAATAGCCGTACTTGCCTGCCAACGTCTTCCCGCTATCCGGATTGGTGTACGTCTGGCCCCAGTACAGCGTGACGCGGGGCAGCGCGTTGCCGACGAGCGCGTCATTCCCGAACCGCTCGAACCGCATGCCGGTCTTGAACGTGTGTTGGCCCGCCATGTGGGTAAAGAACGTCGCGTTGGCGTTCAGGAACCGGCGCGTGAAGATGTTCCGCACCGTTCCGTTCGATGAAATGTTGTCGGCGAAGCCGCTGACGTTCTGGAACTGCGATGGGACTGACGGGAATCCAAGGGACGCCATCGAGGAGTCGCTATTGGAGCCTTGGAACGTGTGAACCACCTGGTCGCCGCGGAACTCCGGAGGGGTCGTGCTGTTGGTGCGGTAAGAGCCGCCGGCCACGTTCACGAAGAACGACGGCTTGACCACCCAGTCCATGTTTCCCGAATAGGTGTCGTTGGTCGAGTTGCCGCTGTTGCTGCTCTTCACCCACCGGTTGTCGAAGGCGGTCTGGTTGATCGTTCCATCAGCGTTCTTGTCGAACGTACTCAGTGACATGCCCTGGCTGGCTACGCCGCCTGGGTAGATGGTGCTGGGGTCCAGAGCAAGCGCGTTGTCGGGCTGAAGAGTCGGCGCCGTGCGGCGATTGGCGTTGCGCTGGTTCGAGCCCGTGAACTTCACGCGGAGGCTGTTCGAGAGCTGCGTGCTGATGTTGTAGTTGTAATACTTCGCGTCGTCCCACCACGTGAAGTGCCGCACCGCCTTCGACGGGTCGCTGTAGAACGTCGCATCGCGCGCGTTATTGGTCTTGTTATACGCGACGCCGCCGTAGAACCACAGCCTCTCCTTCATGATCGGACCGCCGATGTCGCCGAGCGGGCTATTGGTGCTCCAGTTGTCGTCGGGAGTCAGGAGGCCCGTTTCACCAACGGACGTGTGCTGCGGATTGAACCGCACGGATGGACGCCGCGTGCCCTGCAACTGATCGCCCGTGTAGTAGGTGCCAGCCTGGCCGTGGAAACTGTTGCTGCCCGACTTGGTCAGCACGTTGACGACGCCACCCGTAGCGCCGCCGAATTCCGCGTTGTAGCCCGAGGACTTGACCTGGACCTCCTGCACGAAGTCGAGAAGCATGGTCTTGCCCGACGTGCCGTTCTGAAGCTGCGTCGTGTCCATGCCGTCGATGATGAACCGGTTCTCGGAACCGGAGGCGCCGTCGACCTGGATGCCGCCCGACTTCGACTCATCCTGCGCGCCGGGCGCCTGCCGAAGGATCGACGTGAAGTCGCGCCCCTTGGGAATGCGCTCAATCGTTTCGCGCTGAATCGACGCGAACGCCGCGTTCTGCTTGACGTCGATGAGCGGCGATTCGCCGGTCACCGTGACCGACTCGGTCACGCCGGCAAGCTTCAGCGTCAGGTCGATCGTGAGTTGTTTGCCCAGCGAGAGGACAGCGTCGGTCACCTTCGCCGGGACGAAGCTTTGAAGGTTGGCGCTGACTTCGTACGTTCCAGGCGGCAGGGCCGGGAACCGGTAGATGCCATTGGAGTCGGTCACCGCGGTGCTCACCCCGACGGCCGACGGACTGCGCGCCTCAACAGTCGCGCCCGGAAGCACGGCTCCGGAAGAGTCCTTGACGACGCCCTGAATAGAGCCGGTCTGCTCCTGGGCAGCGACTGGCAGTGCCAGCAGCGACACCGCCAACAGCGCCGCAAATGTGCGTAGTAAGCGCATTGCTGATTCATCCTCCTGATAACAATCGAACAAGGCCAGCGACTTGAGGCTCCGGAGAGTCTGGGCATCGCATTGGCAGGGAAGGCCGGAATGGTCCCGGCCGTCACCCACCTGGAAGCACGCTCTGTGCCCGTCGTTCTGGGTTCAATGTATCAATGAAATCAGTGGGTTAACGTCGCCACGACGGCCATTCGTCCCTGAAATACGTTATTTTGAATCCAACGGGATGGATCGAGGGACGAAGGGGGCTAGCGGCTGGCGGCTGGCGAGTGGCGGCTGGCGGCTGCGCGAACCGCGAACCGCGAATCGCGAATCGCGATTTGGATATAGTGAAAAGGAGATGCCCCTCGCTGAGGTCGTGATCGTCGGGGCCGCGCGAACCCCGATCGGGCGTTACGGCGGGTCGTTCCGGAACGTCCATCCCGCGGAACTGGGCGCGGTGGCGACGCGTGCGGCGCTGTCGCGTGCGCACGTCTCGCCGGAGATGGTCGATGAAGTACTCATCGGCCATGCACGACAGGCCGGCTCCGGTCCCAATCCCGCGCGTCAGGTTGTGCGCCGTGCTGGATTGCCCGACTCCGTCCCTGCGCAGACGATCAACAAGGCCTGCGCGTCGGGCATGCAGTCGATCGCCGGCGGGGCACAGTCGATCCTCCTCGGCGAAGCCGACATCGTGGTCGCGGGCGGCATCGAGTCGATGAGCCGCATGCCGTATCTGATTGATGCGGAAGACGCGCGCTGGGGCCACAAGATGGGCAACTTCACGCTCGTCGACGCCATGTACCGCGACGGCTTTACCTGTTCCCTCTGCGGCATGATCATGGGTGAGACGGCCGAGGTCCTGGCGCGCGAATATGGCATCACGCGTGAGTCATCCGATGCCTACGCGGTCGAGACACAACGGCGCGCGGCACAGGCGATTGCGGAAGGACGTTTCCACGCAGAGATTTCGCCCGTGACCGTCATTGATGCCAGGGGCCGCGAGACCGTTGTCGACGCCGATGAACACCCGCGCGCCGACACGACGATTGAATCGGTGAAAAGGCTCGGTCCGGTATTTCCGGAGGTCGAGGGACACCCTGGCATCATCACTGCCGCCACCTCCTCTGGCATCACTGACGGCGGCGCGGCCGTCGTGCTCACGAGCGCGTCGCGCGCCTCGGCGCTCGGTCTCGCGCCCCTTGCGCGAATCATCGGCTGGGCATCGGCGGGTGTCGATCCGCGGCTCATGGGGATCGGTCCCGTGCCCGCGATGCGGAAGCTCTTTCAACGCACCGGTCTGACGCTCGCGGATTTCGATCTCGTCGAATTGAATGAAGCGTTTGCGCCGCAGGTGCTCGCGGTCCTGCGCGACGAGCCGATCCCGGCCGGGAAGCTGAACGTCAACGGCGGCGCGATCGCGCTCGGCCACCCCATCGGCTGCACCGGCACGCGGATCATCGTGACGCTCGTGCACGAGATGCGCCGGCGCGGCGCGCGGCGCGGGCTCGCAACGCTGTGTGTGAGCGGTGGAATGGGGATGGCAATGGCTCTGGAATCGGTTTGATAAAGTGCCGATTCCAGAGCCGCTCATGAAGCTCGCGATCATCCCCGGCGACGGCATAGGCAAAGAGGTCACCGCTGAAGCTGTGAGAGTGCTGCAGGCGGTCGGCAAGAAATTTGGCCGTGCCTTCGAGCTCGAACACCTGCCGTGGAGCGCTGACTACTTCCTCCAGTCAGGCGTCACGATTCCGCCCAACGGGTACGATCTTCTTCGCGAGTTCGACGCCATCTTCATCGGCGCCCTCGGGGATCCGCGCGTGCCGGACAACCGGCATGCGCGCGATATTCTGCTGGGCACCCGCTTCGAGCTGGACCTGTTCGTGAACTATCGGCCGGTGAGGCTGCTGCACGAGCGGCTCTGTCCGCTCAAGGGTCGAGGTCCGTCGGATGTGAGTTTTGTGGTGTTCCGCGAGAATACCGAAGGGGTCTATGTCGGCGTCGGCGGCCGGTTCAAGGCCGGGACGGACGATGAGATTGCGATTCAGGAAGAGATCAATACGTACAAAGGCGTGCACCGGATCGTCGAGTACGCATTCGAGCACGCGAAAGGACGCGGCCTCACGAAAGTCTGCATGGCCGACAAGAGCAACGCGATGCCGCACGGCCATGCGCTGTGGCAGCGCGTCTTTCGCGAGACGGCCGCGCGCTACCCGTTCATCGAGGCGACGCACTACTACATCGACGCACTCGTGATGTACATGGTGCTCGATCCGGCGCAGTTCCAGGTGATCGTGACCAACAACTTGTTCGGCGACATCATTACCGACCTTGGCGCCACGTTTCAGGGCGGGCTGGGCATGGCGGCGTCCGGGAATATTCATCCGGGGAAGACTTCGATGTTCGAGCCGGTGCACGGATCGGCTCCGAAGTTCGCGGGGAAGAATGTCGCCAACCCGATCGGCGCCATTGCATCCGTAGCCTTGATGCTCGAAACGCTCGGCCTGAACGAAGAGGCGGACGCGATCGATGCCGCCGTACTCGCCGCCGTCGTCGCAGGCGAGGGCACCGCGGATATCGGGGGTTCGCTTGGGACGCGCGAGGCCGGTCGTGCCATAGTCGCGCGGCTCACGCCTCATGGAAGTCGCGGCAACACAGCAAATACTCACAAAGATCACACAGGAGAAGGAGAGAAAGGGAGATAAAAATAGCCTTCTCCCTTTCTCCCTTTCTCCTGTCTGATCTTGGGGGCAACGAATGTCTGAAGAGATCTACATTCTGGGTGGTGCGCGTACCGCCATGGCGGAATACAACGGCAGGCTGAAGGACATCTCCGCGCTGGAGCTTGGCGCGATTGCCGCACGCGCGGCGATGGAGCGGACGGGCGTCGCGCCGGAGATGGTCGACCACGTCGTGTTCGGCAATGTGCTCCAGACGAGCGCCGACGCCGTCTACGGCGCCCGTCACGTCGGACTCAAGGCAGGCGTACCCATCGAGGTGCCGGCGCTGACGGTCAATCGCCTGTGCGGGTCGGGAATCCAGGCGGCCATCAGCGGCGGCCAGATGATCAAACTCGATGAAGCGGACGTCGTGCTCACCGGCGGCATGGAGAGCATGACCCAGGCGCCGCACGTCATCCGCGGTCTGCGAAGCGGCTTGCGACTCGGCCAGGGACAGCTCGAAGACACGTTGTGGTCGGCGCTCCTCGACACGCACTGCGGATGCACGATGGCGGCGACGGCCGAAAACTGCGCGGCGAAGTACGCCGTGTCGCGCGAGGAGCAGGACCGCTACGCGATTCTCAGCCAGCAGCGTGCGGATGCCGCGTGGAAAAGCGGACATCTTCGCGAGGAGGTGGTTCCCGTCGAGATCACAACACGCAAGGGGATCGAGCTGTTCGCGCAGGACGACCACATGCGGCCCGACTCCACGTTCGAGACACTGGCAAAGCTGCCGGCGGCATTCAGCAAGAACGGCTGTGTGACGGCCGGCAACGCGTCGGGCATCGTGGATGGGGGCGCCGCGCTGCTGCTCGCGTCGGGGAGGGGCGTGAAATCGCATGGGCTGAAGCCGATCGCGCGGCTGGCGCACTGGGCCACGGTCGGCGTCGATCCGGCGCTGATGGGGATGGGTCCCGCGCCCGCGACACGCCTCGTGCTCAAGCGCGCCGGGCTCACGCTGAACGATGTCGATCTCGTCGAGGTCAATGAAGCATTCGCGGCGCAATACCTGGCGGTCGAGAGGGATCTCGGACTCGATCGCGAGCGCGTCAACGTCAACGGCGGGGCAATTGCGCTCGGCCATCCGCTCGGTATGACAGGGACGCGTCTGCTGCTGACGCTCACGCTCGAGCTCCGCCGACGCGGCCTGAAGCGCGGCCTCGCCACGGCGTGCATCGGCGGCGGACAGGGCATCGCGGCAATTGTCGAGAGCGTCTGATTATCAGTTTCCAGTCTCCAGTTCCCAGTTTCCAGCAACTGAACTGGCAACTGATAACTGACTGGCAACTGGCAACTGGAAACTAGAGTATGCAGATAAAAACCGTCGGCGTTCTCGGATGCGGCTTGATGGGCGCCGGCATCGCGCAGGTCTCGGCGGCGGCGGGCTACGAGACGCGTGTCCGCGAGGTCGAAGAACCGTTGCTGAAGAAGGGCCTGGCGCGTATCGAGCAGTTCCTCACCGGCGGCGTCGAGAAAGGCAAGCTCTCCGCCGACGACAAAGCCAGGACGCTCCGCAATCTTTCCGGCACGACGAAGCTCGAGGATCTGAAAGACTGCGACATCATCATCGAAGCCATCGTCGAAAACATCGACGACAAGGCAAAGAGCTACACGATTCTGGAATCGGTCGTGGGAGGCGACACGATCTTCTGCTCCAACACGTCGTCGCTCTGCATCACCGAGCTGGCGTCGAAGACCACACGTCCGGACCGCTTCGCGGGGCTGCACTTCTTCAATCCCGTGCCCATCATGAAGCTCGTCGAGGTCATTCGCGGCCTTACGACGAGCGACGGGACGTATCAATCCGTCTTCGCGTTTGCGCAGTCTCTCGGGAAAGAGCCGATTACGGCGCCCGACAAGCCGGGGTTCATCGTGAACCGCCTGCTGGTTCCGTATCTTCTCGATGCGATCCGCTCCTACGAGCACGGCCTCGGGACGATCGAGGACATCGACAAGGGCATGAAACTCGGATGCGGCTACCCGATGGGACCGTTCACGCTGCTCGATTTCGTGGGGCTCGACACGACGTACTACATCGCGAACATCATGTTCGACGAGTATCGCGAGCCGGCCTACGCTCCGCCGCCGCTCCTGAAGCGCATGGTGCTGGCCGGCCGGCTGGGCCGGAAGTCCGGGCAGGGATTCTACAAGTACTAGAATGAATCCCAGCCGACAGCGACTGCTGGTCTTTATCGTCGCCTACAACGCCGAAAAAACGATCCAGCCGACGTTGCAGCGGATTCCCGCGCGCCTGTTGATTGACTACGATGTCGAGGTTCTGGTCATCGACGACAGCTCAACCGACCGAACCTTCGATCACGGAGAGGTGCTGCGGAGGGCCGAAACGCTCCCCTTTGCGCTGACCGTGCTGTTCAATCCGGTGAATCAGGGATACGGGGGGAATCAGAAGATAGGCTTCCATTACGCCATCCAGAACGGGTTCGATTTCGTCGCTCTGATTCACGGCGATGGTCAGTACGCTCCCGAGTGTCTTCCCGAATTGGTCGAGCCCCTTGCGTCGCGCCAGACAGACGCGGTGTTCGGGTCGCGAATGCTCCGGAAGTCGGACGCGCGGCGTGGTGGAATGCCGCTCTACAAGTTCGTTGGCAACAGGATTCTGACGTCCTTGCAGAACCGTCTGCTTCGATCGTATCTCAGCGAGTGGCATTCAGGATACCGTCTGTACTCAACCGATGCGCTTCGCCGCATTCCGTTTCACCTCAACAGCAACGCGTTTCATTTCGACACCGAGATCATCATTCAGTTGCTTGCCGGCGGCCTGCGCATCAAAGAAATTCCGATTCCCACGTACTACGGGGACGAGATTTCCCACGTCAACGGCATCAGGTACGCGAAAGACGTCCTCGTCGCGTGCCTCGAGGCGCGTGCGCAGGAGTGGTCGCTCTTTTACGATCGAAAGTTCGACTGCCGCCCCGCGACGCGAAGCCGTTCGCCATATACGCCGAAGCTGGACTTTGAAAGCACACACAGTCTGGCGCTCGAGCGAATCGCACCAGGCGCGCGGGTGCTCGACATTGGCTGCGCCGGTGGGTACCTTGCGGGCATTCTCCGCACAAGGGGTTGCCATACGACGGGAGTCGACGCGGTTCCTCTCGGCGAAGAATTCACTTTGGACGCATTCCAGATTCACGATTTGAATCAACGCCCTTTTCCTCTGGACTTACTGAACTTCGATTACACCCTCATGCTGGACGTAATCGAGCATCTGAACTCACCGGAAAATTTCGTGGACGATTTCATTGCGGCGGCCTCCCGGAATCAGCATCTCAAGCTGATCGTGAGCACCGGTAATGTCGCTTTTATCATCGTCCGCCTGATGCTGCTTCTCGGGCAGTTCAACTACGGGAAGCGAGGCATCCTGGACTTGACGCATACCCGTCTCTTCACGTTCGCCACGTTCAGACGGTTGTTCGAGCAGTCCGGGTTCGACGTCCTGGAAATGCGCGGGGTGCCGGCGCCATTCCCGCTCGCGGTAGGGAACGGCGTGGCTGGGCGGTGGTTGATGGGGTTGAACAAGGCCTTGATTTCAATCAGCCGCTCTTTGTTTGCGTACCAGATTTTCGCGGTCGTGCAGCCAAAACCGACGCTGGAGTCTCTGCTCGATCACGCGCAACGAGAGTCGGGCCTTCGGTCCGCGGCTCTGGCGAGCTCGAACGGACCGGCCAGATTCTCTACAGGCTGACGACACGGCACCGCGACCGCACCTTCCTGTGGCATCCAGACGAACCAAGGCACGCGCGGCTCGACCCCAGCGCCGTTCGCGCGAGGAGGGCCGGCCTCTGCCAGGTCCTCGCCTGGCCTCGATAGTCCTGCTCGCGATCGTTCTCGCGGGAGCGGCCGGGTGGGCGTACTCGACGAGCTTTCCGGGCGTCTTTGTTCTCGACGACAAGTTCGGGATCGTCGACAACCCGAACATCAAGACGTTGTGGCCGCTGACCCGGGCAATGTGGGCCCCGCCCGAGCTGCCAGTGTCAGGCCGCCCAGTCGCCAGCCTGACGCTGGCCATCAACTACGCGCTGGCGCCGGCCGCCGTCCGCGACGTGATGGCGCCGGGAGGTCCCGGTGCGCCGGCGGACATGGCCCAACGGTTTCTTCGCAATGTCTGGGGCTATCATTTCTTCAACCTCACCCTTCACGTGCTTGCCGCACTCGCGCTCTTCGGTGTCGTGCGCCGGACACTTCTATCCGATCGGCTGCGGCCGCGGTTTGCGCCAGACTCCACGGCGCTTGCCTTCACCGTCCCGCTCGTGTGGCTCGTGCATCCCCTGTTGACCGACGCGGTGACGTATGTCGTTCAGCGCACCGAATTGCTTATGGGTCTGTTCTACCTGCTGACGCTGTACTGCGCGATACGAGCGGGCGAGCGGACGGTGCCTGTGACGAGACGAAAATGGTGGATAGGGGCGGCGATTGTGGCCTGCGCGCTTGGCATGGGCAGCAAGCAGGGCATGGTAAGCGCGCCGCTGATTGTCTGGTTGTGGGACTGGCTGTTTGGACCGGATGCTCACAGTGGCGCGCGCACGCCGCAGGAGCGGAGCCTTCAATGGCGGCTCTATGCGGGCCTCGCCGCCACGTGGGCGATCCTGGTGGGCCTCGTTGCGGTTGAAAGGTGGCCGCACTCGATCGGCTTCAATCGTGAGGGCTGGAACCCGTGGACCTACCTGCTGACGCAGACGGGTGTGATCGTTCACTATCTGCGGCTGTCGTTGGTGCCCTCGCCGCTCGTCCTCGACTAGTACGGGTGGCCCATGGCGCGGTCGGTGCTGGAGGTTGCGCAGTACGCGGTGTTCCTGACCCTCCTGCTCGGCGCGACGGTATTCGCCATCGTCGGGAGGCAGCCCTGGGGATTCCTCGGCGGCTGGTTCTTCGCGACTCTTGCGCCGTCGTCCAGTGTGCTTCCGCTCGCCACCGAGGTCGCGGCAGAACGGCGCATGTATCTGCCGCTCGCTGCTCTTGTCGTCGTCGCGGTGCTGGGCGTGTACCTGCTGGGCCAGCGCGTTTTCGTTGCGCTCATAGCGGATGCGCGATCGCGCCGCATGGTGGCGAGGGTAACGGCTGCCGCACTCGTCGCCACTGTTGTCGCAGTCCTGGGGATGACGACATCCGCCAGAAATCGTGATTTCTGGAGCGACGAGCGAATCTGGCAGGATACCGTCGAGAAACGTCCGACGAATTCGCGGGCGCGCGTCAGTTACGGCGTTGATCTTTATGCCGCACGCCGATTACCGGAGGCGGAGCGCGAACTGAGAGAAGCCGTGCGGCTCAAGGAGACGAGCGCACCGGCACATGCAAACCTCGGGTCCGTGCTGTGTTCGCTCGGCCGTCTCGACGAGGGCATCTCGCATCTCGAACGCGCGCTCGCTCTCGACCCCGATTACACCGCGGCGCACGGGAACCTGGGTGAAGCGTACGCGGCAGGTGGACAGCGCGCCCTGGCGGCGCAGCAATTCGCCCTCGCCGTCGTGGCGGCTCCTGATAATCCGTTTCTCCTGGACCGGTTGGGCTGGCTTCTGGCGACTTCGCCCGAAGATGGGATTCGCAACGGCGTTCGCGCTGTGGAAGTGGCCGAACGCGCGGTGGCGGTCACGGGCCGGCAGGATACGATGTCGCTCGACACGCTGTCTGCGGCGTACGCGGAGGTCGGTCGCTTCGACGATGCTGTGGCCGCGGCCCGCGAAGCGCTGGCGCTCGCGGACCGGCAGGGCAGTGGGGCGACCGTTCCCGATCTGGCCGGCCGGCTTTCGCTGTTTCAGAGGCACCAGAAATTCCGCGAACCGAAGTGAGGCACGTGGTTCGCGATTCGCGATTCGCGGCTCGCGGGTCGTCCCTCGACGTTGCTCGGGACGACCCTGAGCGTAAGTCGAAGGGTCGCGATATTTCACTACAGCGTCCGCAGCAGGCGCCCCGCCTTCTCTTTGAATTCTCTATCCTCCGCGGCCCACGCGGGATCGATAGGTGCGGCGATCAGACGGTCGAGGACGGCCCTCGCCTCGCTCTTGCGTTTCAAGTCGATCAGCGTTTCCGCGAGGAAATACAGAGAGGCGGTGCTGGACGGGTTATACGTGAGTGATCGCCGCAGATGTTCTTCGGATTTCTTGTCGCTGCCGCCAAAGAGTCCCGGCACCTTGTAATACCAGCGCCCCAATGCGCGATCAGCCGATCCCTGCTGGAACGCCTGATCGAGCCTCAGAACGGTCAGCAATTCATCCTTGATCTCGCCACGGTACTTGATCCCCTGGCGGAGGCCGAACGACTCGGCCAGCGTCCCCATGTTGGCGGCGAGCCAGAAATGCCCTTCCGGTTTATTCGGCTCGACCGCGACGGCCGCACGTGCGGCCGCGATTCCCTGCTCGAGAAAGGCGCGTCGTTCCCCTGACGGCGCGTGGGAGCCCAGCCAGTATCGTGCGCGTGCGGCCTTCCAGGCCGATTCGAAGTCCTTCGGATTCTGCTCAACTCGTGTTTGCCAGATATCCGCCGCCTGACGTGCGCTGGCGAGATCGTCGCGCCTGTCGTAAAGCGCATCGGGGTCGGCCGCGAATTGTTGCGCGATCGAATGTGACGTGTTCGTGACGCGTGACCGAATCGCTGCGACCCTCGTGACGTGGTCCTCCAGTGCGGCGCTGCGCGTGCAGAGATAGAATACGAGGATGCAGGACATCATCCGGCAGCTCCTGGCCGGTCTCGGAGAAGATCCATCCCGGGAAGGACTCGTCAATACGCCGAAGCGGGTCGAGCAGTCGATGCGCTTCCTGACGAGCGGCTACGACGCCGACGTCGACGCGATGCTCAACAACGCGTTGTTCTCCGTCGATTATAACGAGATGGTGATCGTCAAGGACATCGACTTCTACAGCCTCTGCGAGCACCATCTGTTGCCGTTTTTCGGCAAGTGCCACGTCGCGTACATTCCGAATGGGAAGGTCGTGGGTCTCAGCAAAATCCCCCGGCTGGTCGACATCTATGCGCGCCGCCTGCAGGTGCAGGAGCGACTGACCAACCAAATTGCCAGCACGCTGCTCGACAAGGTCAAGCCCCTGGGCGTCGCGGTCGTGACGGAGGCGACGCACCTGTGCATGTCGATGCGGGGGGTCCAGAAACAGAATTCGGTTGCCGTCTCGAGCGCGATGCTCGGCGCCTTTCGTGAGGACGCCCGGACGCGCTCAGAGTTCCTGAACCTGATCGGAAAAACCGGCCACTAATTGCGTTCCAACAGGAGGAACGGGAGTAACGGGAGAAAAACACGAAATTCCTCTCGTTCCTCCCGTAACTCCTGTTCATGCTTTGGAACTAACTTGAGCCTGCCGCTCTCGCGATGCAGTCGTGCAGCCGCGCGACTCCCTCGGTCAAGGAGGCCGGGCCTGGCTGCAGGATATACGTCGACTTGATCTCGTACACGTGATCGTTTTTGACGGCGCTCGTTCCGCTCCAGCCTGGCCGCTCGATGATCGTCCGCTTCTTCATCGCCTTGCCACACCACGACGCCACGATCACTTCCGGATCCGCCGCACGCACGTCGTCTGCCTGCACTATCCGGTCCTTCGCCAGCGATGCCGAGCGCAAGTGAGGGAAGAGCGGCTGACCCCCGGCGATCTCGACGAGCTCGTCCACCCAGCAGATGCCGGAGATCAGCGGATCGTCCCATTCCTCGAAGAACACCCGCGGACGGTGCGGCAGTCGGGCCCCTTGCCCGCGCATGGTCTCGAGGCCGCGCGCGAGACTGTCGGAGAGTGCTTCTGCCCCGGCCTGGCGGCCGACGAGCGCGCCGACAGTGCGGATCATCCGCAGGATTTCCTCGATGCTGCGCTGGTTGAACGTCACGACCGTGTAACCCCGCCGGATGAGCTCCGCGGCGATGTCCGCCTGCAGGTCCGAGAACGCGAGGACGAGATCCGGTTTGAGCGCCTCGATCTTATCGAAGCGGGCATTGATGAACGCAGACACCTTCGGTTTGCTCCGCGCTTCGGGCGGACGCACCGTGTATCCCGAAATCCCGACAACACGATCGCCTTCGCCGAGCAGGTACAGTGTCTCCGTCGTTTCTTCGGTCAGGCAGACGATCCGCGAAGGGTATTGAATCATTAATTCCTAATCGAATCGCGAATCGCGAATCGCGACCCGCGACCCGCGAGATTGCCTCACCTGAGCGACGCCCTGAGGTGCCGAGTCGAAGGTTATACTCCCAAGATGCGTAGTTTGAGCGTGATGGCGGCGATCGTGTTGCTGATGTTCGCATCGGATGCGGACGCGCAGCGGCGCCGCGCGCCTGCGAAAAAGCCGGCTCCGCCGCCGCCGCCACCCAAGGTGGAGCCCGCACAACTCAAGTGTCCGGAAACGCTCGGCACAGGCGTGAAGACCGGCGCGTCGTATTGCTTCGTTCTGGCGGGACGGGAGCCGGCGCAGGGCGTCGTCGTGGCGATCCCGCCGCACGTTGGACCGGCCACGCTGATGTTCGACCTGCACAATCGCCACACATATTCCGAGGAAGACATTCGCGCGGGACGCGGCTTTGCGAAGTACACGGCCGTGGTCGCCGTGTTGACGATGACCTCCGAGTTGCTGGACAGGGGGGCCGTTCAGAGCGAGTTCCGGACCGCGGGCGATCTCTACGAACGGATTTCAGGAGGCGCCGGCCCCGGCGGCGTCAAGGCCGTCGCGCCGCTCGGCCGGGAAGAAATCAAGATCGCGATCCCGGCTGCCGTGAACGAGGTCGGTATCCTCGGTGAAGTGCTCGACGCCACGACCACCGCCGGTCGCGAAACCGCGACACCCGGGCGGACCGTGGCGATCATCAGCAACGTGCGCGTCGAGTACCGCCCCGCGCCCGCCAAACGCTGACCGCTCAATTCATCAATCAGCAATCGCCAATCAGCCCCTCGACGGAGCTCGGGACTGACCCTGAGCACGTTCCCCTTCGACGTTGTTCAGGGCGACCCTGAGCTTGTCGAACGGGTCTAAGGGACAGCCATTCTTCAATGTCGTCCAGCGCCCCAGTCCCGGCGGGAGATGAGAACCTTCATCTCGAGCAGATCGATTAAAGAACGGCAGCGATTGACGAGGCCGTCCCGCTCGAGAAGCGCCTGTTTTTCGACGACCTCGAGGTCGAGATATTGCGCGAGCGCATTCACGAGCTCTTCGTCCGGCATCGAGGGGGGCATCTTCGGATCGACGCCGCGCCCTTCAGGCTGCGGCACGAGCAGCATCTCGAGCCGCCGCCGTTCCGCGTGCATCACGTCGCGGTCGCGCTCGTCGATCGGCTCCAGGATCGACTCGACTTCCGCGACGCGGTAGCTGCGCTGGTGATCTTCCTGGCGGATCCTGAACTTCTCGAGCCCGCGCAGCACGAGGTTGTACCGGCCGTCGTCGGTTCGATCCGCATGCGTGATGAGCCCCGCGCAGCCGACCTCGTAAATGCCGGGGCGCCCTTCGTAATCCTTCTCCCATCCTGGCCGCAGGAGCACCATGCCGATGATCCGATCCCCGTCGAGCGCGTCCGCGACCATTTCGCGGTACCGCGGCTCGAAGATGTGGAGGGGCAGAGTCACGTTCGGGAAAAGCACGACATTCGGCAACGGGAAGAGCGGGATGGCTGCGGGCAGTATGTCCATTGCTGTTTTTGCGATTGCTGGTTTGCTGATTTTGCGTGAGCTGATTGATTGCAGAGATTGCAGACTGACGCGCTTGCGCCCCATCAACAATCTGAAATCAGCAATTCAATGAACGGTCCTCGTTTTTTTGTCCATGTAGTCCATCAGGACGTAGCGGCCGAGCGTGCGCGGCGTCGTGAAGTAGGCTTTGCCGTGGCAGATCTCCGCGACCTTGCGTACGAAGCTCACGAGGTCGTAGTCGCGCGCGAGCATGAACGTGTTGATGAGGATGCCTGCGTTCCTGCACGCGGCAACTTCCGCGACGGTCTCCGACACGATGAAGGGGTCCAGCCCGAAGGCATTCCGGTAGATGCGCCCATCGGGCCTCGTCAGCGCTGACGGCTTGCCGTCGGTGATCATGACGATCTGCCGCATGTCTTTCTGCTGCCGCTCGAGGAGGCGGCGGGCGAGACGCAGTCCCTCGCGTGTATTCGTGTAATAGGGGCCGACCTTCACGCGCGCGAGCTGGCTCAGTGGAATCTCTTCGGCGGAATCGTGGAAGAGGACGACCTTCAGCGCATCGCCGGGGTATTGCAGGCGAATGAGATTTGCGAGCGCCAGCGCGACGCGCTTTGCCGGTGTAAAGCGATCTTCTCCGTACAGGATCATGCTGTGGCTGCAGTCGAGCATCAGAACTGTCGCACAGGAGCTTTGATACTCCCCCTGAGCAACCATCAGATCCTCATAATCTACATTGATTTGCACCGACCCGTTTTTGGAGTCTGACTCCAGATTTGCGCGACCGGGGTCAGACCCCGACGCGCGGGCGCGGGAAACGGCATTCAGGATCGTCGCGCTGGCATCGAGATTCATCGTGTCGCCGAACTCGTACCGCTTCGGTGCCCCGCTTGCCTCGACCCCCGTCGCCATCTCGCGGGTGTCGTGCCGTCCGAGGCTGCTCTTGCCTATCGATCCCAGCAGATCGCGCAGCGCGCGATAACCCAGGAAGTCCAGACTCTTGTCCGTGATCTCGAATTTGAAGGATTGTTCGGCTCCGCCGATGCCAGGCCGACCGCCTTCGCGCTGCTCGCGCTCACGCTCCGGATCCGGCGACGGCGTGAGGTACCCCTGGTGCTGCAGCTTCTCGATGATCCGCCGAATGAGCTCGTCGAGCTTGGCCTCCGCGTCCTCGTTCGTCTGCCAATCCTTTCCGAGGAGCCGCTCGAGCGTCTCGTCCGACAGCAGGCCGCCGTTCAGCAACGCTTCCATGACGGCGTCGTGCAGCGACTGCATCGAATGGCCATCCTCGCCCGGCACCGAGTACCCGTCGTCGAAGCCGCTCGACAACATGAGATCGGAGAGCCGGGACAACAGCTCTTCGAGATCGACCTCATCCAGGTCGTCACCGGTGAATTTGGAGTAGCGAAACTTCATAGGGCTTAGGGCTAGTTGTAATACTTCTTCTTGTTCCCCGGCATCGGAATGTCGCGCTCGAGCGGCTCCGGGGCCGCGGGGCGGACCGGACGGCGCTGCTGCTCGGTGGCCTGGTACTGAAACTCGTCGGATCGCGCGATCTTTTTCTGCGCGTAGAGGCCTTCCAGAACGAAATCGACGGCCGACGCGAGAATCGGCGGGTCCGCGTTGCCGCGAATGCCCGTGTGCGTGGTCAAATCTTTCAGTCCCTGCACTGCCGCCGCGCGAGCGAGCAGCTCTTTCGCGTCGAGCGTGTCGTCGACGTGCAGCGTGCCCCCCAGATCGAACCACTCCGTGACCTGGCGCAAGTCCGCCGACGCGAAGTATCCGCCGAATACGTTCCCCACGGCCGCCCGAATGATGTCGCGCGCGACGTTGTCGGCGCCGCGAAGCTCTCCCTCGTATTCGAGCTCGAACTTGCCGGTGATGGCCGGCAGCGCGGCGTAGATGTCGGTCACCCGCGGCACGATGATCTTCTCTCCCGCGAGGAGTGCGCGGCGCTCGGCGTTCGAGACCACGTTTTCAAGAAGCGAGATGGGCAGGCGCTGGCTCACGCCCGAACGCTTGTCGATTTTCGAGTCCTGGCGCGCCTGAAAGGCGACCTCCTCGACGACTTCACGGACGAACTCGGGGATCTCGACGCGGGCGCGCTCGCCTCGAGTGAGCCACGCCTCCTGCGCGGTGATCGCCATCGCGTGGTGACGGGTCGCGGGGTAGTGCGTGCGAATCTCGGAGCCGATCCGATCCTTCAGCGGAGTGATGATCTTCCCGCGCGCGGTGTAATCCTCCGGGTTCGCGCTGAAGACCAGCAGCACGTCGAGCCGCAGCCTGACCGGGTAGCCCTTTATCTGGACATCCCCTTCCTGCAGGATGTTGAACAGGCCGACCTGAATCTTGCCTGCGAGATCCGGCAGTTCGTTGATCGCAAAGATGCCGCGGTTCGCCCGCGGCAGGAGGCCGTAGTGCATCGTCAGCTCGTCGGAGAGCTGCAGGGCGGCACGGGCCGCTTTGATTGGATCGAGGTCGCCGATCATGTCCGCAATCGTCACGTCGGGGGTGGCGAGCTTCTCGACGTACCGGGCGTCGCGCGGCAGCCAGGCGACGGGAAGGTTGTCGCCCTCCGCTCGGGCGCGTGCGCGGCACGCGGCGCAGAGGGGCGCCAGCGGATCGTCGTGGATCTCGCACCCTGGCACGACCGGAATCGCCTCATCGAGCAGATCCGACAGGGCGCGGAGGATGCGGCTCTTCGCCTGCCCGCGAAGGCCGAGCAGGATGAAGTTGTGGCGCGAGAGGACGGCATTGACGATTTGTGGCACCACGGTCTCGTCGAACCCGATGATGCCGGGAAATATCGGTTGCTTCGCCCGCAGGCGGGCCATGAGGTTCTCGCGGATTTCGTCTTTCACCGGACGGCGCACCACGCGGCCGGCCGAGACTGATGCGCGCAGTTCACCAAGCGTCGAGGGGAGTTCCGAGGTCATAGGGCATATTACAACGTGAACCAGATAGAATTGGTGAATTGCCTCCCGCACGCCCTTCACGACCTCTCGTGTACGCCCACCGGGGCGGAGCGGCGCTCCGCCCTGAAAACACCCTGGCCTCTTTTGACAATGGCCTGTCGCTTGGCGCCGACGGCCTCGAGTTCGACGTGCACCTGTCGCGGGACGGCGTCGTGGTCGTCCATCACGATCCCACTCTCGAGCGGACGACCAGTGGCCGCGGCAGAGTGTCGGCGCTGACCGCCGACGAGCTCGCGCAGCTTGACGCGGCGTATTGGTTCAGCCCTGCGGCCGCGGGCGCGCGGAGGACCGAACAAACGCCAGCACGATCGTTTCCGCTGCGAGGGCAGGGCCATGGTGTGCCGCGCCTCGGAAAAGTACTGTCCAGGTATCCGGGCGTTCCGCTGATCATCGAGCTCAAGGTCAACGACCCGGAGCTCGCCCGCCGCGCGATCGACGAGGTGCGTCTGGCGGGCGCCCTCGACCGCGTGGCATTTGGATCGTTCGGATGGCGGGTGCTGAGGGCGGCGCGCCAATACGAGCCGCGGATCCCGACCGGCGCCTCGCGGGAGGAAGTACGCCTGGCGCTTTATCGATCATGGCTGAGGTGGCCGCTCGGTTCCCCTTCGTATCGCGAGTTCCAGGTGCCCGAGCGATCGGGCCCCACGCGGATTGTCTCTCGCCGCTTCGTCGCTCACGCTCACCGCGCCGGGCTGCCCGTGAAGGTCTGGACCGTGAACGATCCACACGACATGCGGCGGCTTCTCGACTGGGGCGTCGACGCTCTCATCAGCGATCGTCCTGACCTCGCCGTCGCAGCAGTGAGGGGTCACCGCGCGGTCTGACTTCGAGTCGCCTTCTTTGGGCGCCTCAACGCTCGCCTTTAAGCCTGTTGTCTGAGGATCGCGCGCATCAAATCGGGCCGTGTCAACGATTTTGAGACAACCGGGTGCAAAAGTTTACTGTAGCGACTCCACGGTGCGAATGAGCGCGGTCGATTGATGTTCGAGCATGACGTGTGCCCGGTTGATCGCCCCATGCTGCGGGTCGACCGGGG
>JBBQEJ010000016.1:0-55178 GCA_038320555.1 Vicinamibacterales bacterium
ATGCCGTGCGCCACCGCTGGATTGATCGTGTACTTCGCCAGGTAACGCCTGATCCGGAGGTTGTCGTTCTCCGCACTGTCGCCGCGAACCCGGCCGCGCGTCTGCTTCATGACATGCGCGGTTTGCCAGGTGCGCATCACGACCTCGCCGACACGGCCCATCGCCTGCGAATCAGACGACATCATGCTGATGGCGCCAAGGTCGTGCAGCACGTCCTCGGCGGCCATCGTCTCCGGGCGAATGCGCGATTCGGCGAAGGCAACGTCTTCGGGCACCTGCGGATTCAGGTGATGGCACACCATCAACATGTCAAGGTGCTCGTCCAGCGTATTGGCCGTATACGGCATCGTCGGATTCGTGCTCGATGGAAGCACGTTTGGCTGGGCGCAGACTTTCATGATGTCGGGCGCATGGCCGCCACCGGCGCCCTCGCTATGGTACGTGTGGATAGTCCGCCCTTTGAATGCGGCAAGCGTGTCTTCCACGAACCCTGATTCGTTCAGCGTATCGGTGTGAATAGCGACCTGCACGTCGTGCTCATCGGCCACGGCGAGCGCGGTGTCGATGGCTGCCGGCGTTGTTCCCCAATCTTCGTGCAGCTTGAGTCCCATTGCTCCCGCGACGATCTGTTCGACGAGCGGCTCGGGGCGGGACGCATTGCCCTTTCCAAGGAAGCCGAAGTTCAGCGGCAGCCCTTCTGCCGCTTCGAGCATGCGGTGAATGTTCCATTCGCCGGGCGAGCATGTGGTTGCGCGCGTGCCCTCGGCCGGCCCGGTGCCGCCGCCAATCATCGTGGTCACGCCGCTGTAAAGCGCCTCCCACGCCTGCTGAGGACTGATGAAATGGATATGCGAGTCGATGCCTCCGGCGGTGAGAATGCGATGCTCGCCGGCAATGATCTCGGTGGCCGGCCCGATCTCGAGACCCGGCGTCACGCCGTCCTGGACATCCGGGTTTCCGGCCTTGCCAATGGCGCAGATGCGGCCGTCGCGTACCCCGACGTCCGCCTTGACGATGCCCCAGTGGTCGACCACGATGGCATTGGTGATCACGAGGTCCGGTGATCCCGCCGCGCGCGTGAGCTGCGACTGTCCCTGGCCGTCCCGGATCACCTTGCCGCCGCCGAAGACGACCTCCTCGCCGTACTGCGCGAAGTCTTTTTCGATCTCCAACAGCAAGGCGGTATCACCGAGCCGCACCCGGTCGCCAACTGTCGGACCATAGAGATCCGCGTACGTCCGGCGTGGAATCTTCACTTCGTGTGGCCCGAGAAGCCGCGGTCCGCCGCGCGCGCGAGGGCCGCGTCGCGTCCGGCGTCCAGGGGTCCGTTGACAAGGGCATTCATACCGAACACGTTCCGCTTCCCGCCGAAGGCCACGAGGTCCACTTCGCGGCCTTCACCCGGCTCGAATCGGAGCGCGGTACCCGCGGCGATGTCGAGGCGACAACCGTACGCGCGGGCCCGATCGAACCGCAGGTATCTGTTGACCTCGAAGAAATGCGTATGAGAGCCGACCAGGATCGGCCGATCGCCGTGATTGTCGACACGGATTCGCACGGTTGTGCGGCCGGCGTTCAGTTCCACCGGCTCGTCGCGCAGAAAGTACTCGCCAGGGACCATGGTCAGCGTATCGGATCGTGCACCGTCACGAGCTTCGTGCCGTCCGGGAATGTGCCTTCGATCTGGATCTCGCGGATCATCTCCGGGATGCCTTCCATCACGTCGGCGCGTCTGAGCACCTGCGCGCCGAGCGTCATCAGGTCGGCCACGCTCTGGCCGTCGCGAATGCCTTCCAGCACTTCCGCCGTGATCAGGGCGACAGCTTCCGGATGATTGAGTTTCAGGCCCCGTGCGCGCCGCCGCCTGGCAACGTCGGCGGCGGTAAAGATCAGCAGTTTGTCGATCTCTCGCTCGGTCAGGCGCATGGCAACCGCTCAGTCCGCCGCCACCGCTTCGGGCTCTTTTGGCGCCGACCGCTTCGGCCCACCTGGCGGTGCGAGCCGGAGGCGCGGCAGGATTCGTGTCAGCGTATCCATCATCTCGCGGACCATTCGCGGCACGCGGTCGGACTTCAGGTGCGCCCATCCCGTTTCGCGCACGAGTGTCTGTCCCTCGATCCGTGCGACGGACAAGGTTCCGCCGCGGATTTCGCGCGCGATTGACTGGTAGGGCACGATGCTGATGCCCAGCCCGGACGCAACCATCGACTTGATGATCTCGACGTTCTCGGTCTCGGCAACGACGCGCGGCTTGATGTCCGCGCGGATGAAAAACTCGTCGATGACGCGGCGGGTGTTGGAGCCGCCTTCAAACAGTATGAACGGCTGGCGGACGAGCGCAGCCGGAAGGATCGCCTTTCCGTTCGCCAGCCGATGGCCGGCAGGCGCCACGAGCAGGAGCTCCTCGCGAATGACCGACACGGTCGTCAGCGCCTGGTCGTCGATTGGCAGGGTGAGAAGCCCGAGATCGGCGCCACCCGATCGCAGTTTGCGAAGCAGGCGCGGCGTGCCGCCGGTGATGACCTTGATGTCGACGTCCGGATGATGCCGCCGGAACTCTTTCAGGAGCGTCGGGAAGACGTATAAGCACACCGTCATCCCGCCGACCAGCCGCAGCGTACCCGACAGCTTCTTCTTCGTATCGAGAATGCTCTCGGAGGTGTCGCGGATGTCGGCGAACACGCGATGGCTCAACTGCAGAAGCGTTTCACCAGTCGGCGTGATCTGGATGCGGCGGCCGAACCGGATGAAGAGTGGCTCCTTGAATTCCTCCTCGAGGAGCAGGATTTGGCGGCTGATGGCCGACTGCGAGACGTGCAGCCGCGCGCCGGCGGCGGTAAACGAACCGCTTTCAGAAATGGCGCGCAGGATTTCCAACTGTCTAAGATCCATCGGATCACTAACCACTTAGAACTGGTGTCAAAACCCGTGTCAGGCGCGGGTCCTGCCCGCGAATGGTCCGACGGGCTCACCATGCGCCCTGAGCCTGTCGAAGGGCGAACAGCCCCAGTTGGTGCTCGGGTCGAAAACGCTCGTCGTTCCGACTAAAGGCGGAAGCCACGACATGGCCCTGCGCGCCCCGTTCGCGGTCACCCGCGATCGGATTGTGAAACCAGTTCTCACGTAAATCAACAATCGTCGCGAATCGCGAACCGCGAACCGCGAGCGCGAATCGCCAGTCGCTAGACCCCTGCTGGTTGCCGATGTTTGACCGGCTTCAGGAAGGGCATCAACGCACGGAGCTTCGCGCCGACCACTTCGAGGTTCTGGGTCTGTTCGCGCTCGCGCTGCGCGTTGAACCACGGCCGCCCCTTGCGATCTTCTTCGATCCAGTTCTTCGCGTACGTCCCGTCCTGGATCTCGGCGAGCATCCGGCGCATTTCCTTGCGCGTCTCCTCGGTGACGATACGCGGCCCGCCGGTGTAGTCGCCGTGCTCAGCGGTGTCGCTGACCGAGTACCGCATGTAGTTGAGGCCCCCCTGATACATGAGATCGACGATCAGCTTCAGCTCGTGCATGCACTCGAAATATGCGATTTCGGGCTGATAACCCGCCTCGACGAGCGTCTCGAAGCCCGCCTTGACGAGGGCGCTGACCCCCCCGCACAACACGGCCTGCTCGCCGAAGAGATCGGTTTCGGTTTCCTCGGCGAACGTGGTTTCGATCACGCCTGCCCGCGTCACGCCGATGCCCTTCCCGTACGCGAGCGCGACGTCGCGCGCGCGGCCGCTCGCGTCCTGGTGCACGGCGAGCAGCGCCGGCGTGCCTGCGCCTTCCTGGTACAGCTCGCGGACACGATGTCCGGGCGACTTCGGCGCAATCATCGACACGTCGATGTCCTTCGGGAGGTCGAGTGTGCCGAAGCGGACGTTGAAGCCGTGCGCGAACATGAGGGTCTTGCCGGCCGCGAGGTTCGGTTTGATCGCATCACGATAGAGCGCCGCCGCAACGGTGTCGGGGACGAGGACCATGATCACGTCGGCCCATGCCGAGGCTGCCGCGGGGTCGGTCACCGTCAGACCGTCCGCCTCCACCTTCTTCCGCGACGCGCTCGCCGCGGGCAGCCCGACGCGGACGTCGACACCGCTGTCCCTCAGGTTCAGTGCGTGCGCATGTCCCTGCGATCCATAGCCAAGGACCGCAACTTTGCGTCCGCGAATGAGTCCAAGGTCTGCGTCGGCGTCATAGTAGATCTTCGGCACGTAGTCCTCCGTATACTTTTTGTCTGTGTTTTTCAGTGTTCTTCTGTGGCGCTAAACCGAATACGACACCCCGGCCTCTGCTTCGGGAAGCGTGGCAGCCGGTCCGCCAGCCGACGGGGATCCGTTCCCTACGCCGCGGGCCATCGCGACGCGTCCGGTCCGGACCATCTCGAGCACGCCGTATGGTCGCAGGACGTCGAGAAGGCCGTCAATTTTTGCCTCCGATCCGACCATCTCGATCACGATCGATTCGGGCGCCACGTCGACCACGCGCGCACCGAACACTTCGGCCAGCTGCATGAGCGACGGCCGGTGCTCGCGGTCCGCCCGGACCTTGATCAACGCGAGATCGCGGACCACCGCGGGGCGATTCGTGATGTTTTCGACCCGGATGACGTGAATCAGTTTGTAGAGGTGCGCCTCGACCCGCTGCGCCCCCCCGGCGTCGGTCTGGACAACGATCGTCATTCGCGAGACACCGGCCGTTTCGCTGTGGCCCACCGCGAGCGAGACGATGTTGAAGCCGCGCCGGCGGAACAGCGAGGCGACGCGGTTGAGGACGCCGGGACGATCCTCGACGTAAACGGTAAGGGTATGCATCGTCATGAGATCCTCGTTCTACAGATCCGCGCCCGTTTCGACGATCGGATTGGGGCGCCGGATCATCGCGTGGAGGTCGGCGCCTGCAGGCACCATGGGGTACACCGTGTCTTCCTGTTCCACCCGAAAATCAACCACGACCGGCCCGGCATGATTGCGTGCGTCGTCCACGGCCGGCAGCACTTCGCCCCGGCGCGACACCCCGATGCCGCGTACGCCGAAGGCCTCGGCCAGTTTGACGAAGTCTGGTCCTGAGAGCGGCGTCGCCGCGTAGCGCCGTTCGTAGAAGAACTCCTGCCATTGCCGCACCATGCCGAGGAATCCGTTGTTGATGATAGCGACCTTGATCGCGATCCCTTCCTGCACGGCGGTCGCGAGCTCGCACATCGTCATCTGGAAGCCGCCGTCGCCGACGATAGCCCAGACCTCGGCGTCGGGCCGCGCGCGCTTGGCGCCGATGGCGGCCGGAACCGCGAAGCCCATTGTCCCGAGGCCGCCCGACGTGATCAGCGATCGCGGCGCTTCGTGATGGTAGTACTGCGCCTCCCACATCTGGTGCTGGCCGACGTCGGTCACCACGATCGTCTCGGTGTTCCGCGTCGCGCGCCACAGGTCGTTGATGACGTGTGCCGCGTACAGGTGCCCGTCGTCGGGAAGAGTCTGGATGTCGCGGACCGCGGAGTCTCCCTTCAAGCCGTTGATGTGTCCGATCCACGGCGCGCGGTTGCCCTGCGCCACCGACGGCATCAAACGCCTGAGCACGTCGCGCAGGTCGCCGACGAGCGCCACGTCCACCGGCACGTTCTTGTTGATTTCCGACGGGTCGATTTCAATATGAATCTTGCGCGCGTTGGGTGCGTACGTGCTCAACTTACCTGTGACGCGATCGTCGAAGCGCATACCAGCGGCAATCAGCAAGTCGGCTTCCTGGATCGCATGATTGACCCATGCCTCCCCGTGCATGCCCATCATGCCGATGTTGAGCTCGTGCGACGCCGGGAGACAGCCGATCCCGAGAAGCGTCATCGCGACGGGGATCTGCGCTCGTTCCGCGAAGGTGCGGAGTTCATCCATGGCGCCCGAGATCAGGACGCCGTGACCGGCGAGGATCACCGGCCGCTCGGCCTCGTTGAGAAGCGCGGCCGCCTGGGCGAGCGCCGTCCCGGGGGTCTCGGGGGCGCTGCGCCAGCCGGGCACGGCCGGCGCCGCGGCGTCCCAGTCGAATTCGCAGGAGCCTTGCTGCGCATCCTTCGTGATGTCGATGAGCACGGGTCCCGGCCGTCCGGATTTGGCGATGACGAACGCTTCACGTACCGCGCGCGCGACGTCCTCTGCGCGGGTCACGAGGTAGTTGTGCTTCGTGATCGGCAGCGTGATGCCGGTGATGTCGATTTCCTGGAAGGCATCGCTGCCAATCAGCCGGCTGCCCACCTGTCCGGTGATGCAGACAATCGGGGAGGAGTCCATCATGGCGGTCGCGATCCCGGTGACCATGTTGGTCGCGCCAGGACCAGAGGTCGCAATCGCCACCCCGACCCCGCCGCCTGCGCGCGCATAGCCGTCTGCCATGTGCGTCGCCCCCTGCTCGTGCCGCACGAGGACGTGACGGATTGGATAATCGAGCATCGCGTCGTACGCGGGGAGGATGGCGCCGCCCGGATATCCGAAGATGTCCGTGACCCCTTCGCGCACCAGGCATTCCCAGAGAATCTGCGCACCAGTTAGTTTCATAGTCCTTGTCTCTCGAATAAACTCCAGCGCGACTCGCGAACCGCAAATTCCTTCCGCCTTCAGGCGGAAGCCACAAGAGGAAGCGAACCGCGAACCGCCAGTCGCTAACCGCCAGCCGCCACTTACGTCGCCGTCGCCGACGTCACCGCGCCTTCAGCCGCAGACGACACCAGCCGTGCGTATTTCGCCATGACGCCCGTCGTAAACCGCGGCGGCAGCGGACGATATTGGCGCAGCCGTGCCGCCAGATCCTCGTCACTGATATCGACATGGAGCGTGCGGGCCGGCAGATCGAAGCTGATGATGTCGCCGTCGCGCACGGCCGCGATCGGGCCGCCGGAAGCCGCCTCCGGAGCGACATGTCCCGCCATCAAGCCGTGCGTTGCGCCCGAGAAACGGCCGTCGGTGACGAGAGCGACGGTGTCTCCCAGGCCCGCGCCGACGATGGCGCCGGTGACGCCGAGCATCTCGCGCATGCCCGGGCCGCCCTTCGGCCCTTCGTGGCGGATCACGACGACATCCCCGGCGTGAATTCCGCCGGACTGAACGGCCTCGAACGCCGCTTCTTCGCCTTCGAAGACGCGTGCTGGACCACGGTAAGTTCCGAAGTCGTGCCCCGCGACCTTGACCACGCACCCGTCTGGCGCGAGGTTGCCGCGAAGAATCACGAGGCCACCGGTTGGTTTCAGCGGCGCGGACACCGGCCGCACGACCTGCTGGCCGGCTGTCTCGACGGCGGCCGCGGCTTCTTCGCCGATGGTCTTGCCGCTCACGGTAATGGCATCGTCGTGCAGAGCGCCCGCCGCGCGCAGGCGGCTTGCGACGAGACGCGTGCCGCCGGCGCGATGGAGATCGATCGCGACGAACCGGCCCCCGGGTTTGAGATCGGCCAGGAGCGGCACCCGGGCGCTGACACGATCGAAGTCCTCGAGCGTCAGCTTGACGTCCGCTTCACGCGCGATCGCCATCAGATGGAGGACGGCGTTCGTGGATCCACCGGTGGCCGCGACCGCGGCGATCGCATTCTCGAGCGACTCGCGCGTCACGATCTGCGAGGGGCGAAGCCCGCGCTTGAGGACGTCCATCACGAGGGCGCCGGCTTTTTCAGCCACCGCTTCCTTTCCCGAACCAACGGCTGGCACGTCGCCGCTCCCCATCGGAGCGAGTCCGAGAAATTCGCAGGCCGTTGCCATGGTATTCGCCGTGAACTGGCCGCCGCAGGCGCCGGCGCCGGGACAGGCCTTGTCCTCGATTTCGCACAGATCAGCGTCGGACATGCGTCCCGCCGCGTGCGCGCCGACCGCCTCGAACACATCCTGGATCGTGATGTCGCGTCCGGCGAAGCGGCCCGGCGCGATCGATCCGCCGTAAAGAATCAGGCCGGGAATGTCGAGGCGTGCGAGCGCCATCGCGGCGCCCGGGATCGTCTTGTCGCACCCGACGAGCACGACCAGGGCGTCGAAGAGATTGCCGCGCGACACGAGCTCGATGGAGTCCGCGATCACTTCACGGCTCACGAGCGAGGTCCGCATGCCGGCGGAACCCATCGTGATGCCGTCGGAGATCGACACGGTGTTGAACTCCATCGGGGTGCCGCCGGCCGCGCGGATACCGGCCTTGACGGATACGGCCAGCTCGCGCAGGTGGAAATTACACGGTCCGATTTCGATCCACGTATTGGCCACGCCGACGACCGGCCGCGTGAGATCCGCCCGGGTGAACCCGGCGGCATGAAGCATCGCGCGCGCCGGCGCGCGGCTCGGGCCGTCCGTGATGCCACCGCTCTGCCACTTCAGCGGCCTGGCCTGGTCGTCAGCCACGCCGCGCTCCTTCCTGCACCGGCGCACCCTCGGCGATCTCTGCCGGTTCACGCCACTTGGGGTACGAGCCGAGGGTCCGGAGCGACGGGGCGAACTCCGCCAGGTGAACCATCGCGCGCGCGCATTGCAGGTCCTCGCGGGCGGCGGCCACATCGAGATAAAAGAGGTACTCCCATGGCCGGCCGGCCACAGGGCGGGATTCCAGCTTGGACAGATCGATGTCGCGCAACGCGAACACGCTCAGCGCCTTGAAGAGCGCGCCTGGCGCACTCTTCAGCGTGAAGACGACGCTCGTCTTGTCCGGAGTGCCAAGCGGCACGCGCTGCCGCGAGATCGCCAGAAAGCGCGTGATGTTGTCGTCGTAATCCTGAATGCCGCTGCGCAGTGATTCGAGGCCGAACAGCGTCCCTGCGCGCTCCGAGGCAATCGCCGCCGTATCGCGGCGTTGCTCATCGCGTACCATCTTCGCGCTGCCCGCGGTGTCGTAGGTGGCGATTGCTTCGACGTGCTCGAGACCGCGCAGGAACTTGGCGCACTGCGCGAGCGCCTGCGGGTGCGATAGCACCCGCTTCACGTCATGGAGCGCGACACCCGGAAGCGCGAGCAGGTTATGGACCACCGGCAGCTGCACTTCCCCGACGATCGACAGATCGCGCTCGACGAGGAGGTCGTAGTTCCGACGAATCGATCCGCCGATGGAGTTCTCGATCGGGACGACCCCAAGCGTGACCGACCCGTTGGAGACCGCATCGAACACCTCGTCGAACGTCGGGTACGGGCGCGGATCGGCATCCGTCAGCAACCGCAGCACGGCGGCTTCGCTGAATGCGCCCGGCTCTCCCTGGTACGCGACTCGCACGCTGACCTCGTTCCCTGGGGAGGCGGCTGGAACCCCATATCCGGCCGCCGAAAAAGCAAAGGGGCCGTCGCCCGGTTTCGAGTGACGGCCCCTGTTTCCTACCTGAAGTTCGGCGCCGTCACTCGCGGGGACCCGGGGCCAGCCGGCCGATAATCCGGCCGACGATGCCGACGACGACAACGGCGCGAAAACGCATGCTGTAATGGTGACGGTCTGACGGCGTGAAGTCAAATTTATAATGTTTTCAACTTCATAAAAATATCTAATGAAAAAGGGTTCCGGCCTTGACGGGCGCGTGAGCCACGCCTATACTCATCAGCCAGAGATGCAGACGAGCGCGCGGACGACCGCCACGTGTTGGATGGCTATGCGAATTCGCACGATGCGAGTTCGTCACGCCGGCGGTATCTGCGCGCGCTGAAGATTAGCCACACGAGGCATCGCGCAACCCAACCCGCCGGCTTCACGAGCCGGCGGGTTTTTTTGTATCTGCACGTCGTCGTGGCAGCGATGGGGGAAGGGGCGGGGAGGCGCGGTCGGGAGCGAAGCGAAAATGGTGATCCTGAAGTTTGGCGGTACATCAGTCGCGGACGTCGAGTGTATACGGCGCGTGGCCGGCATCATTGCGCGCGAGCGCCGGCCTCGCGCGGTCGTCGTATCGGCACTGGCTGGCGTAACCGACGCGCTGTTGAACCTGGTGGGCGGCGGCGGCACAATTCCCGGAAACCCGCCGCCTCGCGCGCTCGACACGTTACTCCGTCGTCACACGGCGGCTGTGCAGATAGTCCGTGACCGAGCCGCCCGTGTGACGCTCGAGCACGAGCTCGATGCGATCGCGGGACACGTGGCGGCGACGCTCGAGTCCGCGCCCGGCCGACTCTCACCTCGATCCCGGGACGAGGTGGCGGCCGCCGGAGAATTGTGGAGCAGCCGATTGCTTGCCGCCGTCCTCGCGGATACCGGGGTCCCCGCGGCCTGGATCGATGCCCGGCAGGTGATGCGAACGAACAGTCGCCACGGCAGCGCCGTGCCCGACTTCGTGCGCACAGGCGACGCGATCACCCGGCTCGTCGCGCCTCAGCTTTCACGGGGCGTCGTCGCGGTCCTGGGCGGGTTCATCGGGTCCGATCCTTCGGGCGTCACGACGACGCTTGGCCGCGGCGGTTCCGACTATTCCGCGGCGGTGTTCGGCGCCTGTCTCGAGGCCGCAGAGATCCAGATCTGGACGGACGTCGATGGCGTGCTCACGGCAGATCCGCGAGTCATTCCGGACGCACGTCCGGTGGCGCGTCTGTCGTACGGTGAAGCGCAGGATCTGGCTTCATTCGGCGCAAAGGTGCTGCATCCGGGGACCATTCAGCCGGCGGTCGATCGCGCTATTCCGGTCCTCGTCCGCAACTCGTACCGCCCGGCCGCTGCCGGCACCGTGGTCGGACTGCGCGACGCGTCAGCGCCGGCCGTGCCGGTCGCCGGGCTGGCATGCCGGACCGGCGCCACACTCCTCGAGGCGATCGCGCACGACGACGGGGCAGGGGAGGGATTCGTGTCCAGTGTGTTCGCTGCGCTCAATCAACTGGGTGTCGAAGCCCTGCTTGCCGATCTGTGCGGCCGCCGGCTCGTTCTGACAGTCCAGGATCTCGCCGACGTCGAGTCGGTGCGGCTGTCAATCTCGAAAATCGCAGTCGTACGCGTGGCAACCGGGCTTGCGACTGTGTCCGTCGTCGGCGAGGGCCTGGCGGCCGATCCGCGTCTCTCGGCCGAAGCGGCGCGGGCGCTGGGGGAGTTGCCGGTTCATCTGGTCTCCCGGCCGCCGGGCGGCCGCACGCTGGCGTTTGTCGTCGACGCGAAACAGCTCTCGACGGCAGTGGCGCGTCTTCACGACTGCTTCTTTGGCGTCGCGGACCGGCAGACGCCGCCGGTGCGGCCTGCGGTGCGGGTATGACGCCTGCTCGCACCGTGACTGGCGTACCCCGGCCGGCCCGTGTCGCCATTGCCGGATTTGGCACGGTCGGCCGATCGGTGGCGCGGCTCCTGCAGGAGCTGGCGCCTCCCGATCTGCAGCTCGCCGTCATCGTCAATCGCCGCGTCGATCGGAAGCGTGTCGCCTGGATCGACCCCTCGGTTCGCTGGACCGAGAATATCGACGATGCGCTGGGAGATGACGTCGACGTGCTGGTGGAGTTGATCGGCGGACGGTCTCCCGCCGAAGACTGGATTCGCAAGGCTCTGCGCGCGGGCAAATCGGTCGTGACGGCGAATAAGCAAGTGATCGCGCACGTGGGCCCAGAGTTAATCGAGGAGGCGGCGCGATCTGGCCGTCACGTGCGGTTCGAGGCGGCGGTCGCGGGTGGCGTGCCGGTGATCCGGGCAATTGAGCACGGGCTGGCCGGCGACAGCCTCACGCGCGTCGCGGGGATCCTGAACGGTACCTGCAATTACATCCTCAGCCGGATGGAGCGTCAGCGACTGCCGTTCTGGGAGGCGCTGGCCGAAGCGCAGTCGCTCGGGCTGGCCGAGGCCGATCCGTCGCAAGACATCGAAGGATTCGACGCCCAGGCGAAGCTTGCGATCCTTGCGCACATTGCGCTTCGCGCGTCCATACCGGCGGGCGCAATTCAGACGCGCCGGATCGACACCATCGATGCGGTAGACTTCCTGTACGCCGAGCAAATGGGCTGCACGATTCGACAGGTAGCGTGGGCCGAACGTACCACCGATCCACACGTGCTGACGGCAGCCGTCGGTCCCGCGCTCGTGCCGCTCGAATCGCCGCTTGCACGTGTCCGCGGGAGCGAGAACCTCGTCACGCTGCGCGGCCGGTTCGGCGGCGAAACCACGTTCGGCGGCCTGGGCGCCGGCGGGGAGCCGACGGCGGTTGCGGTGATGTCGGACCTGCTCGCGATCGCGCGCGAAGGCGCGCCGGTGGGCTCACGCGCGGCCGCCGAACGCGCGACGGTCTCACCGGACTTCACGAGTGCGTATTACGTCCGCTTCACGGTCTCGGATCGCCCGGGAATCATCGCGGCGCTGGCCGCGGTGTTCGCGCGCCACGAGATCAACATCGATGCGATCCTGCAGGAACCCGGGTTTCCGCCCGGGCGTCGTCCGTTCGTCGTCAGTCTCGATCCGTCGCCGGCGTCCGCCATCGAGTGCGCGATGAAAGAAATGGCCGCGTTCGATTTTCACGGCGAAGCACCTGTCGTGCTGCCCATCCTTTCCACCGTCAGCCCAGGGACTGTCGCATGAGTTACAGCGCCGTCTTCCGCTGCGTGGCCGGTTGTCCGGGGTCGTACCCGCTCGACACGGTCATTTATCGTTGTTCGGCCTGCGACGGGCTGCTCGAAGTGTCCCACGATCTCGAAGCCTTGCGCGATCGCAGCGCGGCGGCGTGGATGCGGCTTTTCGACGAGCGGTACAAGCGGACCGCGTGGCCGTACGGCTCGAGCGTGTGGGGGAAGAAGGAGTGGGTCTGTCCCGACATCAGCGACGACAGCGTCGTCTCGATGGACGAGGGAGGCACGAACCTGTTTCTGGCCGAAGCGTTCGGCCGCGGCATAGGCGTCGAGCAGGTCTGGGTGAAGTTGTGCGGGAATTCGCACACCGGATCGTTCAAGGACCTCGGGATGACCGTGCTCGTCTCGATGGTGCGGCAGATGATGTCGGACGGGAAACAGATCCGCGCGGTCGGATGCGCGTCCACGGGGGATACGTCCGCATCGCTGGCTGCGTATGCGGCCGCCGCGAGCATTCCGGCGATTGTCGTGCTGCCGCGCGGCAAAGTGACCATCGCGCAACTCGTGCAGCCGCTCGCGAACGGCGCGCTCGTGTTCTCGGTGGACACCGATTTCGACGGGTGCATGGCGATCATCCAGAAGCTGGCGCGGGATGAGGGTCTGTATCTCGCCAACTCGATGAACAGCCTGCGGCTGGAGGGTCAGAAGACCGCGTCGATTGAAATCGCGCAGCAGTTCGACTGGCAGGTGCCCGACGTGGTGGTCGTTCCCGGCGGCAATCTGGGAAACATCAGCGCGTTTGCGGCGGGATTTGAAATGATGCGCGATCTGGGGCTGGTGGCGCGCGTGCCGCGGCTCATCGCCGCGCAGGCTGAAGCGGCGAATCCGCTGTATCTCGCTTCGCGAAATGGATGGCGTTTTACGCCAGTCGTGGCGCGTCCGACGCTGGCATCTGCGATTCAGATCGGGAACCCCGTGTCGGTCCACAAGGCGATTGCCGCGTTGCAGCGGTGCGGCGGCACCGTCGAGCAGGCGAGCGAGCAGGAAATCGCCGATGCGGTGGCCCGCGCGGATCGGACCGGCATGTTCGCCTGCCCGCATACCGGGGTGGCGCTCGCCGCGCTCATCAAGCTTGCTGCCCGGGGAGAAATCCGCCCCGACGAGCGCGTCGTGGTCATTTCGACCGCGAGCGGATTGAAGTTTGTCGACTTCAAGGCAGCCTATCATGCCTCCGCCCTCGAAGGCCTGACGTCGAGCCAGGCGAATCGTCCCATCGAACTCCCGAACGACTACGACCAGATACGGAGACGTCTTGACCTGGCGATTCCGGCCTAGCGTCCGTCTCCATCCCGTAGTGGCCGGCTTGACTTGGCGGCCGGCGGAACGATATAACTGGATAGATGTTCTGCGGGAGCCCCTGCGCATGTAATTGTTGCTGCTGTATGCAGCACTTGGGGCTTCCCTGCCTTCGGTCCACGCGTTGATGTCCTGAAACAGCATCCAGCGCAACGAGACGCAAACGAAGCCCGGGAGTCAAAAACTTCCGGGCTTTTTGCTTTTCCGGGCTTAGTTCCTGCGGGTTTTCGCTCCCGCGGGTTCTGTGGTTCGTAAACGAGGAGATTCACCATCGCGCTCTTTCCCGCGTTTCTGAAGCTGGACGGCCGCCGGGTCGTGATCGTCGGTGGCGGTCCCGTCGCCGCATCGAAGCTCGCGGCCCTGCAGGCGGCTGGCGCCGACATCCTCGTCGTCGCGCCGGACGTGTGCGCCCGGATCGAATCATCGGGAGTGGGCGTCGCGCGCAAGGCGTTCGAACCGTCGGACCTCGAAGGGGCCTGGTTTGTCGTCGCCGCGGCGCCGCCCGACGTCAACCGATCTGTCGCTGAGGCAGCGCAACGCCTGCGCGTGTTCGTCAACGCAGTGGACGATCCGGCGAATGCGAGTGTTTACCTCGGCGGCGTCGTGCGCCGTGGTGGCGTCACGCTCGGCATCTCGACCGACGGCGCCGCGCCGGCGCTCGCGGGCCTGTTGCGCGAGGCGCTCGACGCGATGCTTCCGGCCGATCTTGAATCGTGGACGGTGCGGGCGCAGGAGGCGAGGCAATCGTGGCGTGCGCGCGGCGTTCCGATGGAAGCTCGCCGGCCTGAGCTGCTCGAGGCGCTCAACGAGTTGTATGAGTCGCGGCGATTGCCGGCGACCCGCACCTCGCCGGCCGCCGAGGCCGGCAGCCGCCGGCAACTGGAGCCGATGAGATGACGGGACTGGTTTCCCTCGTTGGCGCCGGACCCGGCGATCCCGAGCTCCTCACGCTCAAAGCCGTCACGCGTCTCGAAGAGGCCGATCTCGTTCTCTACGACGCGCTGCTCGACACCGGGACGCTTCGATTCGCCAGGCGCGCGCGGCGGTTCTTTGTTGGAAAGCGCGCGGGCCGTCCCGCGATCCGGCAGGACGCGATCAACCGCCTCATGATTCGCGAGGCGCACCGCGGACAGCGGATCGTCCGTCTGAAGTGCGGCGATCCCTTCGTGTTCGGACGCGGAGGGGAAGAGGCCCTCGCGCTGGCGGCCGCCGGTATCCCCTGCGAAATCGTTCCCGGTATCTCGAGTGCGACCGCGGTTCCGCTTCTGTCGGGTATCCCCGTCACGCATCGAGGCCTGGCATCCGCTTTCGTTGTCGTCTCGGGACACGCGGAATCGGCGTATGGCCCTGTGCTCCGTTCCCTGAAACCCGGAAGCGCGACGATCGTGGTGATGATGGGTCTCGCCAATCGCGCGGCAATCGCCAGGGCGCTCGGCGATGCCGGCTGGCCGGCGCAAACGCCCGCCGCCGTGCTGGTCGGCGTGTCGCGCCCGGGCGCGGACGCATGGCGCGGCACGCTCGACGGCTTGCGTGCAGAGACCGTTCTGGAAGGGAAAGGGGATCTCCCGGGCATCATCGTGGTGGGCGCCGTGGCGGCGCTTGCCGGCATCATTTCGGCGCAGGATTCCGTCGATCAGGACGCGGAAGACAATCGGCGCACGTCTGCCTCCTCGAGATAAAACACCATGGCTGTCTTGGACGATCCTCGAACCTACGGCCGCAGCCGGCTGTCCTTTGCGGACACCGCCGACATCGATGAATTCGTGCTGATGCTCGATCGCTTCGAGCGCGGCGAGATCTCGCCTGACGAGTGGCGGCGCTTCCGGCTTCTGCGCGGCACATACGGGCAGCGTCAGGACGCCGATGCCCAGATGCTGCGGGTCAAGATTCCCCAGGGCATCATTGACGCGGCGCAGCTCGAAGCGCTGGCGGACGTTGCTGAACGGTATTCCCGCGGATTCGGTCACATCTCGACGCGGCAGAATATGCAGTTCCATTTCGTGCCGCTCCACGATGCGGAGCGTGCCATGCGGCATCTGGCCGACGCGGGTGTGACGACCCGGGAGGCGTGCGGGAACTCGGTGAGGAATATCACGACCTGCCCGCATGCCGGCGTGGCGCGCGACGAGATCTTCGACGTGACGCCGTACGCCGAAGCGATGACGCGCTACCTGTTGCGGCACCCGCTCAGTTCGGCCCTTCCGCGCAAGTTCAAAATCGCATTCGAAGGATGCGCCTCGGAAGATCACGTGGCGACGTCGATCAACGACCTTGGCTGGCGCGCGATGATGGCGCCGGATGGATCGGGGCGGCGCGGGTTCCGGGTCCAGGTGGCCGGGGGCACGGCGATCATGTGCCGATCGGGTGCGTCGCTGTACGAATTTCTTCCCGCGTCCGACATCCTGATGGTCGCCGAAGCGGTGCTTCGGGTATTCCAGCGCTACGGCGACTACGAGCACAAGCAGCGCAACCGTCTGAAGTTCCTCGTGAAGACGATGGGCTGGGACGCGTGGCTGGCGGCCTTCCAGCGTGAGCTCGACGAGGTCCGAGCCGCGGGCGGCGCGCGCCTGCCGTTTGATCCTGAGGATCCGCCGGTTGAAGTTGCTCCGGAAGGGGAGAAGCCGGCGGCGCCGGCGATTGCGGACATCTCGGCGCTCGTGACCGCGAGCGCGGTCAAGGGTCCGGGGATCGTGCCCGTAATGCAGCCCGGCGATGGCGGTCCTGGGCGGGAGCGCACCGAGTGGCTGCGCACCAACCTGCGGCCGCAGAAGCAGAGTGAGTACTCGCAGGTCACCGTCACGCTCGTCCTCGGCGACCTCAGCGCCGGCCAGATGCGCGCGCTGGCCATGTTGTCGAAAGCGTACGCTGATGGCATGGTCCGTGTGACGATCGATCAAAACCTGGTGTTGCGATGGGTACGAAGCGGGCAGATTCCGGGACTGTACCGGAGGCTGGCCGTCGCGGGTCTCGTGAAACCGGGCGCGGGAACGATCACGGACGTGACCAGTTGCCCGGGAGCCGAGTCCTGCCGCCTGGCCGTGACCCAGTCACGCGGCCTGGCGCGCCTGATCGAAGAGAACCTGCAGGAGCAGTCGGCCAAACTGCTCCGCGACACGGCCGACGTGCGGATCAAGATCAGTGGATGCCCGAACGGTTGCGGTCAGCATCACGTGGCGGCGATTGGATTTCAGGGCAGTATCCGAAAGATCGGAAATCGGGTCGTGCCGCAATACTTCCTCATGCTCGGGGGAGGTGCCGGCCAGGATGCGGCAAGCTTCGGCCGCCTGACCGCGAAGATTCCCGCGCGGCGCGTGCCCGAAGCCGTGGACCGTCTCTTGCGAATGTACGAGGAGGAGCGCACGACGGGTGAGACCGCTCCGGCGTTTTTCCATCGCGTTGATTCGGCGCGGGCGCGTGCGGCCGTTGCCGATCTCGAGAAAATGACGGCCGAGGATGTCTTGCCGGCGGACTTCATCGATCCGGGGGAGGATCACGCATTCAGTCCGGAGGTCATGGACGGCGAATGCAGCGCGTAGCAAGGCGCGCTCGACCCACGGCCCGGGAGATCGTCGTTCCGGCCTCGATCTCGAACCTGGGCCCCGGCCTCGATACGCTTGGAGTGGCGGTGACGCTGTATCTTCGGGTGCGTGTGGTCGACATCGTCCATGATGGACTGGGCCGGTTGAGCTGCCGCTTTCCCGATGGCCCGCTCGGCGGGCCCAACCGGATCGAGCGCGCATTTAAAGCGCTCCGGCCCCAGCGTGGGAAGTCCCCTTCGGTGCATGTCGAGGTCCGCAGCGAGATTCCGCTGCGCTCCGGACTTGGCAGCAGCGCCGCCGCAACGATCGCAGGGCTGCGGCTGCGGGAGCTCGTCGACGGCCGCCGTCCCGGGGACGAAATCCTCGCCGCCGCGTCGAAGATCGAGGGGCATCCCGACAACGCGGCGCCCGCGCTCCTTGGCGGCGTGACCAGTTGCTGCGCGACGGAAACCGGCGCCATTAACGTGACGAGATGGCCATGGCCCGCGCGCTGGCGGATCGTCGTGGCGACGCCGCACCTCGGGCTTCCAACGGCCGTGTCGCGTCGCGCATTGCCGGGGAAGGTGCCGCTCGGCGACGCGGTCTTCAACATGCAGCACGTCGCGTTGCTGCTCGGCGCGCTGCAGTCGGGACGCGCGGCGGATTTTCGCGAAGCGCTCCGGGATCGAGTGCATCAGCCCTACCGTCAGCGGCTGGTCCCGGGCTTGCGGAGACTGCTGGCGGTGCGGCATCCTGACGTGATCGGCTTCTGTTTGAGCGGGGCGGGGCCGTCCATTGCCGCCTTTGCGACAGGAACAACCGCCGCAGTGGAAGCTATCTTCAGGGATGCGTACCGCAAAGAGCGGATCGCGTGCACGGTGAGAACGGTGAAAGTCCATCGGGAAGGTGACGCATGACGTTCATGACGGGACTGCAGTGCCATTTGTGCGGGACCAAATTCCCCGCCGAGGCGCTGTGGGTCTGCGATCAGTGTCTGGGGCCGCTCGAAGTGGTGTACGACTACGCGGGCGTTCGCGGAGCGCTGACGCGCGACATCATTGAAAAGCGCGCGCGAAACGTGTGGCGCTTCAAGGAGCTGCTGCCGATCACCGGGGAGCCGCGCACCGGGTTTCACACCGGATACACGCCGCTCGTCCGCGCGGACCGGCTCGCAAAGAGACTCGGACTTCAGGAGCTGTACATCAAAGACGATTCGGTGAATCATCCGACGCTCTCGTACAAGGATCGCGTCGTCTCGATGGCGGCCACGCGGGCCGTCGAGCTGGGGTTCACGGTGTTCGGATGTGCGTCCACCGGGAATCTCGCCAACAGCGTGTCGGCGCACGCCGCGCGCCTTGGGCTCGAGTGCTACGTCTTCATTCCGCACGATCTCGAGCTTGGCAAGGTGCTGGGCTCCGCCGTCTTCAGGCCGCACGTCATCGGCGTGCGCGGTAACTACGACGATGTGAACAGACTGTGTACGCAGATTGCCGACAAGCTCGGGTGGGGATTTGCCAACATCAACCTGCGCAGCTATTACGCCGAGGGGGCCAAGACGATCGGCTTCGAGATTGCCGAGCAGCTTGGCTGGCGGTTCCCTCGTCACCTCGTGTCGCCGGTAGCCGGTGGCACGCTGCTGCCACGAATCTTCCGCGGTTTCCGCGAGCTGCGCGAGATCGGTCTCATGACCGGAGACTTGCCGCGGATCCACGCGGCGCAAGCCGCCGGTTGCGCTCCGGTCGTGCGGGCGCTGCAGGAAGGACTCGAGTTTCCCGAACCGGTCAAGCCGTCGACAATCGCAAAGTCGATTGCGATCGGGAATCCGGCGGACGGCTTCCAGGTTGTCAGAACCGTCAACGCGACGGGTGGCTCCGGTATCGCGTCGACCGACGAAGAGATCCTGCAGGCGATGGAGCTCCTCGCGGAAACGGAAGGCATCTTCACGGAACCGGCCGGGGGCGCGACGCTCGCCGGCACCGTCCAGTTGGTCAAGTCAGGCGTCATACCGTCCAATGAATCGGTGGTTGTGTGTATCACCGGCAACGGATACAAGACGGCTGCGGAGACGATCGCCTCGCGCGTGGCGCCTCGCGTCGAAATCAGCCGTTCGCTCGAAGACTTTGAAGCGTACTTACGGTCGGCGCCCGACCACTCAGCGGTGCTGCCTCAGGTATGAGGGAACACTCGAACAATCTGGCGGCGCACGCGATGATTACCGTCGCTGACGCAGCCGCCGCTGCGATCCGGTCACACGGCGCCGCGGCGTATCCGTTGGAGTGCTGCGGCGCGTTGATTGGATCGGCTGAGCCGACGGCCCCTCGGGCGATCACGGAGGCATGGCCGATCGAGAACGTGGCGGCCGTGGCGCGCGAGCGAAGGTTTACGATTGGTCCCGGCGACTACCGTCAGGCGGAAGCCCGCGCCGCGGCGGCGGGTGCGGCGCTTCTCGGGTTCTATCACTCGCATCCGGATGCACCCGCGCGCCCATCCGGCGAAGATCTCGATCGCGCGTGGCCGAATCTGGATTACATCATTCTTTCTGTGCAGCGTGGCCGTCCGGCGGAACTCTCCTGCTGGCGCCTGCGCGACGATCGCTCCGGCTTCGACCGGGAGGACATCACATGGCCCATCGCATTCTGATTCCGACACCGCTTCGCCCGTTTGCCGGCAAGCAGGACGTCGTGGAGGTCGAAGGCACCACTGTCGGCGACGCGCTGCAGCGGCTCGTCGGCCGATACGGCGATCTTCGCCGCCACTTGTATAACGAGGACGGCCGGCTGCGGAGCTTCGTCAACATTTACGTGAACGACGAAGACATCCGCCATCTCGATCGGGAACAGACAGCGCTCAGTGCGGGGGACACGATCAGCATCGTGCCGTCCGTGGCGGGCGGATCGGGTGCCGCGGTGCGCGAAGCCGAGGAGCTGACGCGCGACGAGGTCCAGCGATACAGCCGTCACCTCATCATGCCGGAGGTCGGCGTCGAGGGTCAGCGCAAGCTCAAGGCGGCGCGCGTCCTGTGCGTCGGCGCCGGCGGTCTGGGGGCGCCCGCTGCGATGTATCTGGCCGCCGCGGGCGTCGGCACGCTCGGCCTCGTCGACTTCGACGTGGTCGATGCCAGCAACCTCCACCGGCAGATCATCTACGGTACGCCCGACGTCGGGAAGCGCAAACTCGAGGCTGCCCGTGCCCGGATCGCGGCGATGAACGACGGCGTGAAGGTGGTCCTGCACGAGCTCGCATTGACGTCGAAGAACGCGCTCGACGTGCTCAAGGACTACGACGTCATCCTGGATGGGACCGATAATTTTCAGACCCGCTACCTGGTGAACGATGCCTGTGTGCTGTTAGGAAAGCCGAACGCGTACGGGAGCATCTTCCGGTTCGATGGACAGGCATCCGTCTTCGCGGTCAAGGGTGGCCCTTGCTATCGCTGCCTCTATCCGGAACCTCCGCCTCCGGGGCTCGTGCCGAGCTGCGCGGAGGGGGGTGTGCTGGGAGTGCTGCCTGGCGTCATTGGCATCATCCAGGCGACCGAGGCCATCAAGTTGATTCTGGGGGCCGGACAGCCGCTCGTCGGGCGGTTGCTTCTCTACGATGCGCTGCAGATGCGTTTCCGGGAGCTGAAGCTCCGGCGGGATCCGGAATGCCCGATTTGCGGCGATCATCCGACGATTCACGCGCTCATCGACTACGACCAGTTCTGCGGCGTCGTCCCGGCGCACACGCAGCCCACGGCCGGCGGCGTGCCGGAAGTCACGGTGGAGGAACTGAAGGCGAAACTCGATCGTGGCGAGGATGTGCACGTGTTGGACGTCCGCGAGCCGAACGAGTACCAAATCTGCCGGATCGCGGGCTCGACACTGATCCCGCTCGGCGAGCTGTCGAATCGCACCGCCGAGCTCGATCGCGACCGCGAGCTGATCGTGCACTGCAAGATGGGCGGCCGGAGCGCCAAGGCGGTGGCGTTGCTGCAGGAGCGTGGGTTCACCCGCGTGCGGAACCTGACGGGCGGAATCCTCGCGTGGATCGACCGCGTCGATCCGTCGCAGTCGAAGTATTAATTTAGCGGCTGGCGGCTAGCCGCTGACGAATCGCGAACCGCGAACCGGTCTATTTTCTCCGCTCCGGCAGGCGGCGCTCCGATGGTCCATCGTAGACATGATCCTTCGGATCGATCTGGCGCATGGGCCGCTGGCGGTCCCGCTCTTCCTGCGCGTGCGACGCGATGCCGGGCACCCGGGAAATGATGAACAGCGCGTTGGCCACGGTTGGTGGCATCCCCAGGTCGCTGCAGACGGCCGCAATCGCGCCGTCGATATTGATCGGCAGTGGCGGGGTGTCGGGTTGATGGCGCGTATGGAGCAGCATTTCGACGGCGCGGATCATCTGGATGTGCGTCCCTTCCACTTCGAGCTCGAGCGCCATCTGAAAGAGCCGCGCCGCTCGCGGATCGCGCGTATGGAACCGATGCCCGAACCCTGGCAGCGCGTCTCCGGTTTCGGTCCAGCGGTCGACGATGTCCGCTGCGGCATCCCGGTACGCCGCTCCACGCCGCACGAGTTCGAGCCCTGCATCGAGGAAGGCCATACAACTCTCGATGTCGCCGCCATGATAGCGGCCGAATCCGAGGACACCTGAGGCCACGCACGCGCGGAGGGGAGCGCCCGTTGTCGCCGTATTGCGGGCGGCCAGCGTTGACGGGGGCGTTGCGCCGTGATCGATGAACGACACCAGCATCGCCTCCACCATTCGGCCGATACCGGGCGAGGGACACTCGCCTATCAGCAGGAGGTAGATCGTCTCCCCGAAGGTCAGCCGTCCCATGATCTCGTCGAGGGGGTAGCCGCGCAGGAGGATCTTGTTCGGCTCGATGCTCGTCAGCGCGGTGTGCCACTTCTCGTCGGCGACGCGCTCCTGCCCGCGACGTTCGGATGGAGCCGATTTCCGCGTCTGTTTCATAAGTCGCTCGCGTAGGAAGCGCGTTCACCGCGCCGGCGAACCGTGGATGGCCGGCAAGCCGTCAGGCCTGCCGTTCCGATGTTACTGCGTTCCGTACAATCGATCGCCGAAATCACCCAGCCCGGGCACGATGAACTTATGCGAGTTCAGGCCCTCATCGACGACTGGCGTGAAAATCCTGACGTCGGGATGGTGCTGCTCCACCAATGCGATGCCTTCGGGCGCCGCGACAATGCAAATCATGCGCACGTCGTGCGCGCCCGCGCTGCGCAGCAGGTCCAGGGCCGCCACCGCGCTTCCGCCCGTAGCCAGCATCGGATCGATCATCAGGACGAAGCTACTGCTGAGATCGGCCGGCAGCTTCGAATAATACTGCGATGCAACCGCGGTGAGCTCGTCGCGCTGCAGCCCGATGTGGCCCACGCGCGCCGTCGGGATGAGCTCCAGAATTGCATCCAGCATTCCCAGGCCCGCCCGCAGGACCGGAACGACGACCACATCCCGAGTAATCCGCCGGGCGTGCGCGGGACCGAGCGGCGTCTCGACGATGACCTCGGCGCTTGGCACGTCGCGCGTCGCTTCGGCCGCCAGCAAAAGGCTGATCCTGACGGCCATCCGCCGGAACAATTCCGGCGGTGTCGACGAGTCTCGGAGCGTTGCCAGTGCGTCGTGCACCAGCGGATGCGGAACCAGATGCAATGGCACGGCTCACTATACAAAGGGAAAAGGGAAAAGGGAAAAGGCAAAACGAAAGGACTGATAGAATTCTCCGTTCATGCGGTTGCGCCTATGTGCCCTCCTCCTGGCGACAAGTGCAGTTGCTTTCGCACAGCCTCAGCGTCAAACGGTGACGCTGGTCGTGACCGGTGGCATCGTCGTCACGATGAACGCGGCAGGACGTGTGGTCTCGCCGGGCGCCGTTGCGATAGACGGCCGCGATATCGTGGCAATCGACACGCCCGAGGCCATCGCAGCGCGATTCTCCGGGAGCGAATCGATCGACGCTGCCGGCCAGATCGTCATGCCGGGCTTGATCAACACGCACACCCACGCACCGATGGTCCTCTATCGTGGGCTTGCCGATGATCTGGCATTGATGGACTGGCTTCAGAAGTACATCTTCCCGGCCGAGGCAAAGACAGTGACACCGGAGTTCGTGCGGGCGGGCACGCGGCTGGCTGCTCTCGAGATGATCCAGTCGGGCACGACCACGTACGCCGACATGTATTACTTCGAGGAAGAGATCGCGAAGGTCACCAAAGAAGCTGGACTCCGGGGTGTGCTGGGTCAGACGATCATCCAGTTCCCGGTTGCCGACGCCAGAACTCCGGCTGACGGCCTGGCCCGCGCCGAGGGGTTCATCAGGCAATTTGCGGGGGACGATCTCATCGTGCCGGCCGTCGCGCCCCACTCGATGTATACGCTCGATACGACGACGCTCAAAGCGGTGCGGGCGCTGGCGGACCGCACACATGCGCCGGTCCTGATCCATCTCGCCGAGACGGCTGCCGAGATGAAGACCTCCCAGGAGACTCACAAGGCGACGCCCACTCGGTACCTCGAGTCGATTGGCTTCTGGGGGCCACGGACGCTCGCTGCGCACGGCGTGTGGTTGACGCCTGCCGACACGGCCATTCTGGCCCGCCGTCATGTGGCCGTGTCGCATAATCCCGAAAGCAACATGAAGCTCGCCAGCGGCGCCGCCAAGGTGGTGGCGATGCGCCGGGCCGGGGTGGTCGTTGGCCTTGGGACCGACGGCGCCGCCAGCAACAACGATCTCGACATGTTCGAGGCAATGCGTCAGGCGGCATTTCTCGCGAAGCTGCAGACCATGGATCCGCGATCCGTGCCCGCTCGCATCGCTCTCGAGATGGCGACGATCGACGGCGCGCGCGCGCTCGGCATGGACAGAGAGATTGGGTCGCTCGAGGCGGGCAAACGCGCGGACCTCATTACGGTCTCGATGACGGCTGCGCGCCAGACGCCGATGTACGATCCCTTGTCCCACCTGGTCTACACGACGCGTGGAGACGACGTGAGAACGACGATTGTCAACGGCCGCGTGCTGATGCGCGATCGGAAGGTCACGACGTTGGACGCAGCGGCCGTGTTCGCCGAGGCCCGCACGCTTGCGGAGAGAGTCAGGGCGGCGGTCCGATGAATGTGCTGCTGGATGCCGAGACGATTCAGGCGCGCGTGCGCGAGCTGGCGGTCGAAATCGAAAGCGATTACCCCGACGGCGAAGACATCCATCTGGTCGGCGTGCTGAAGGGCGCGTTCGTCTTCATGGCGGATCTGGTCCGCGCGATGACTCCGCGCGTGTCGCTCGACTTCATTGCCGTGTCGAGCTACGTCAAAAGCACCAGGTCGTCGGGGGAAGTTCGCCTGCTCAAGGACCTCGACTTCGGGCTGCAGGGGCGCCACGTTATCATCGTCGAGGACATCGTCGACACAGGGCTCACGCTGACATACCTGCAGGATATTCTTCGCGCGAGATCGCCAAAGACGTTGCGAACGGCCTGCCTCCTCAACAAGCCCTCGCGCCGGCAGGTCGAGGTAGCCGTCGAGTACATCGGGTTCACGATCGAAGACCGCTTCGTCGTCGGCTACGGGCTCGATTACGCGGAACGGTACCGCAACCTGTCGTATATCGCGGTGCTGGATGAAGAGTAACCTGTCGCGGCTGGCGGCTGGTTCCTTTCCGGGAATTCTTCGGCCTGAGGTGAGGAACGAGATCGCGCGGCCATGAAACGATTCGAGATCATCACCGAAGCCGACGCGCGGTTGCTGGATATCGGCGCGACGGTGGAGCTGACGCGCGATGGACACGTGACGCCGCTCGCGAGGGATACGCTTCGGTCGCGACGTGTCACGGTGATTCCCGCCGGGACGTCCGATTCAGCGTTGCCCGCCGATCTCGTTCCGGTTGCTGATATCCGGCGGGTCGCCATTGGCTGCGATCACACGGGTCTGGCGATCAAGCGGGCACTCGTCGCGCATCTGCGTGGACGAGGGCTGGCGGTGCTGGACGTCGGCACGGAGAAGACCGAGCCGGTGGATTATCCCGATATCGCGGCTGCGGTTGCCGTCAGCGTGTCGCGCGGAGAATCGGACGCCGGGATCGTCATCGACGGCGCGGGGATCGGATCGGCGATCGCGGCAAACAAGGTGCGCGGCATCCGCGCGGCGATGTGCGTCAACGAGACGATCGCCCGTTATTCCCGCGAGCACAACGGCGCGAACGTGATGACGCTGGGCTCGTCGCTGCTCGACGGCCCGGACGCGGCCATCCGCATCGTGGAGATATGGATGAGCACGGCGATGCACGAAGCGCGGTATATCCGCCGCCTCCTCAAGATCCGCCGGCTCGAAGACCGGTCGGCACGAGACTGACGTGTTGAGTCCACAGGATCTGCAGCGGCTCATCGACATCATCACCGAAGAGGTGATCGCGGCGCAGGCCCCAGGCGCGGCGCGCTCATCACAGTGTAGCTGCCATTCCCTGCTCTTTGAGTGCTGCCCGGACAGGCTGCGCGGTGTTCTCGATGCGGGCGCCACACGGCTTGGCATGCACGCGACGGGGGGCGCCGCCGGCAGCGTCTCGGTGATGATCGACCATACGCTGCTGAAGCCTGATGCCACGCGCGCCGACATCGAGAAGCTGTGCAGGGAGGCGGCGGAGTTTCATTTCGCGACCGTCTGCGTCAACCCGGCGTGGGTCGCGACGGCGGCCGGGCTCCTGCGCGGCAGCGGCGTGGGCGTCTGCTCGGTCGTAGGGTTTCCCCTTGGCGCCACGACCGCTGACGTGAAGAACTATGAAACGCGGCGCGCCATCTTCGATGGGGCCACCGAGATCGACATGGTGATCAACATCGGGGCGCTGAAGTCGGCTGACCTGCGCACGGTCGAGCGCGACATTGAGGCGGTCGTGGAACCCTGCCGGCAGTGCGGCACGACCAGCAAGGTGATCATTGAGGCGGCGCTTCTGACCGACGACGAAAAGGTTACGGCGTGTACGCTGGCGAAAGCAGCCGGTGCGGACTTCGTGAAGACGTCGACCGGGTTCGCCTCCGGCGGGGCGACGGCGGACGACGTGGCGCTGATGCGCCGCGTCGTCGGGGCCGACATGGGCGTGAAGGCGGCCGGGGGAGTGCGCGACCTCGAGGGACTGAAGGCCATGGTTGCCGCCGGGGCCACCCGCGTCGGCGCAAGCGCCGGCGTCAAGATCGTGCAGGAATCCAAAGGGCAGAAGCCCGCCCCTGGCGCGGGCTCCAGCTACTGACTTTCGGAACGCGCGGCTGGAAGCACCGCCGTCGCGGGCACGGGGAAGGGAATGGCGAATCCCTCCCGGGCGAAGGTCTTGACGATGCGGCGCCGCAGTTCGCGGCCGACGACCCACTGCTTGAGCGGCACGGTCTTGATTCGGGCCTTCATTTTCACCGACCACTCACCAAACGCATCGACACCGAGTATTTCGATCGGGGCCAGGATCGACGGACCGAAGACCGGGTCCGTCTCGAGTGACGCGCCCACGTCGCGTATGGCTGCCGCGATGCGGTCCGTGTCGTCGTAGTACGACACCGAGAGATCGACGACGTAGTACGAGAAATCCTTGCTCCGGTTCGCGAGCGTGTTGATGGCGCCGTTCGGGAAGACGTGCACGGTCCCCTCGATGTCGCGCACGACGATCGTCCGCAGGTTGATGGCTTCCACCACGCCGTCGACGCCGTTGATCGAGGCGGCGTCTCCGACGCGGACCTGGTCCTCCAGGATGACGAAGAACCCGCTGATGATATCGCGCACGAGCGTCTGCGCGCCAAATCCGACGGCCAGCCCGGCGATGCCCGCGCCGGTGAGTACGGGCCCGATGTTCAACTGGAACTCGCCGAGCACCATCAACAGCGCGATGCCGACCACCAGCGCTGTCGTCACGTTCTGCACGACGGATCCGAGCGTTCGCGCGCGTTTCCCGCGTTCGAGCGCATCGAGATCGGTGCCGACGCTCATCTCGTGCTCGAAACGCCGGACCAGCAGCGCAGTCATTCGCACGAGCGCGTAGGCGATGAGGATGATGAGCACGATACGCAGGCCGGATCCGAACGTCCAGGCCGAAAGCGTCCGCAGATGGACGCCGGTGCGGGGCCGAAGGCCCGCCATCTCGAATGCGGGAAACAGGAGAATTCCGACGACAAGAATAAATGCGGCGGCCGCAACGATCCGCAGCGGTCCGCGTACGTGCGGGCTGGAGGCGGACATCGTATCGCGAACCATGGCCCGCAACCCCGCGCCCGCGAGGCGACGGGCCACGCGCGAGGCGATCCAGGCGGCGACGAGCGTTGGCACGAGCGCCAACAACACCGCCTCAGGACTGATGGGGCCTTCGAATAACCGTGTCCACATGGGTCATTCCAGTTTGCGCGTGCTCCGGCACAGCGCGAAGCTCAGAATTGTAAGTCGAATCCCGGAAAGGGATGGTACGGCGGAGCTCTTACGAAGTGACGCTGTGCGCGAGGTTCTCGGCGCGGAGCTGCGCGAGCGCCTGCAGGGGCATCCGAAGGCTGGCGCGACATCCCTGGCGATCGTCCCGGTTTTCCAGAAGGAGGCTGCCGCCGTGCGCTTCCGCGATCTGCCGGCTCAACACGAGACCAATGCCGGAGCCGCCGGGTTTCGTGGTGAAAAAGGGCACGAACAGGTTTCCGGTATTCGACAGCCCGGGTCCTTCATCTTCGACCCACAGTTCCATTGTGGCTGGAACCGATCCGGACAGGCGCTGCCATCCGACTGTCACGCCGCCCCCGGTTTCACGCACTGCGTCGACGGCGTTGCGAATCAGGTTGATGAGCAGCTGTTCGAGCTGATCGCCGTCGCCCTGGATCGTCAGCCGCGGCCCCGCGGCGACAAAAATGTGATGCGCCTTTTCAAGTGTCACGACGCGATCCACAAACGTGCCGACATCGAGAGGTGCGAGCTTTGGCGACGGCAGTTTGGCCAGCCGCGCGTAGGCGCTCATGAACCGGCTCAGGGCTTCCGATCGCGAGGCGATCACGCCCAGGCCACGCTGCACATCGTCGCGCCAGTCGGCCGGTGGAGGGTCGCGGTCGATGATCGTGGCGAGGCTGCCCGCGATCGATTTGATTGGCGCGAGGGAGTTGTTCATTTCGTGTCCGATCACGCGGATCAGCCGCTGCCACGCTTGACGCTCTTCTTCCCGCAGCGGCTGGCTCAGATCGGACAGGACGAGAAGCTCATGCGGACGGCCACCCTGACGGAACTGGCTGCGGCGAATTTCCCATCGGCCCACGCCGCCGGGGAACGCCGTGGTGATGACACGGGGCGCCTCGCCGGCGAGACACTCCGCAAGATCGAGCTCCCCGGCCCTCCGGCCGAGCAGCCGCTCGGACGGCTGGCTGAGAAGCCGGGCGCCGGCGCGGTTGACGAATTTCAGCTCCTGGTCCTCGTCGAAGGTGAACACGGCGACGTCGATCTCCGCCATCACCTTCCGGAGCAGCGTTGTCGCTTCGAGCGCGTCGAGGCGCTGATGACGCAACGTCTCGACGAGCGCATTGACTTCGACCATGACCTCGCCGAGCGGATCGCCTCCGTGGGCGCCGCGCGCGCGAATCGAGAAGTCTCCTTCGCCGAGCGCAGCGAGCAGGTTGGACAGAGTCTGCAACGGAAGCACCACGCGCTCGCGCAGGGCAAACGCGAAGCCGAGGCAGAACGTGGTGATGAGAACGGTCAGGGTCCACTGGACCTTGGGCGTATAGTCGCCGGTCCAGAGGAAGATGAGGGAGATAGCTGCCCCGGGCAGCGCCGAGGCGAACGCCATCAGGAGGATGCGCCGATCGTGGCTTAACCTTGGCTCGCGGCGCTTGGTAGCTCGCATTGATAAAAGGGACAAGGGCAAAGGCAAAAGGGACAATGGATTCTACCTTTTCCCTTTTCTCTTTTCCCTTTGGCTTTGTCCCTTTATAAGCCGTAGCGCTGTAATCGCCGGTAGAGCGCGCTGCGGCTCAGGCCCAGTGCTTTGGCAGCCTGACTGACATTACCGTCAAAGCGGGTCATCGCCTTCTTGATGAGGAAGCACTCGACGTCTTCGAGGCTCATGTCCTCCAGCCGGCCGCCACCTTCGCGTCCCGCCCGCAATCCCAGGTCGGTGGCCTTGATGAGCGGACCGGGAGCCATCAGCACCGCGCGTTCGATTGCGTGGTCCAACTCGCGAACGTTACCAGGCCACGGGTGCTCGAGCAGGATCTGCATGGCCCCGCTCTCGAATCCGGTGAGCCGTTTTCGATAGCGCTGCGCATGCTGGCGGAGAAAGTGCTGCGCGAGGAGCGGGAGGTCTTCGCGCCGATCGCGCAACGACGGCAACCGTATTTCGATCGTGTTCAGCCGGAAGAGCAGATCCTGCCGAAACCGGCCGGCTGCGACCTCGTCAACGAGATTCGCGTTGGTCGCCGAGATGATGCGCGTGTCGACCCGCCTTGTCCGGGACGATCCCAGCCGCTCGAATTCGCCTGTCTCGATGACGCGCAGCAGCTTTGCCTGCTGACTCATCGGGACGTTCGCAATCTCGTCGAGGAACAACGTGCCCTGGTCGGCAAGCTCGAAGCGGCCGACGCGATCAGCCTTGGCATCGGTGAACGCGCCGCGGACATGACCGAACAGCTCGCTTTCGAAGACGCCTTCGGAGACGCCGCCCGAGTTGACGATGACCATCGGGCGCGACGCGCGGCTGGACATGGCGTGGAGCGCGCGGGCGACAACGCCCTTGCCGGTCCCGTTCTCGCCAAGAATCATGACGTTCGCGTCCGAAGGGCCGACGCGCGAGATCACCTGAAGCACGTTCTGCATGGCGGCCGACTCCGCCATGAGCTTGGGCATGCCCTCGCCGCGAAGCAGGGAGTTCTCCGCCTCGAGACGCTGGCCTTTGCGCAGCGCCTGACTCAGTTCAATCTGGGTCCGGATGATCGAGAGCAGCCGCGCGTTGTCCCACGGTTTCTGCACGAAGTCGCGGGCGCCGCGCCGCATCGCTTCGACCGCCACCTCGACGCTGCCCCAGGCCGTCATCACGACGACCGGAAGCGTCGGGTCGATTCCCTGGATCCGCGACAGCAGGTTGAGTCCCTCTTCGCCCGACGTCGTGTCGCGCGCGTAATTCAGATCGATCAGCGCGACGTCGAACTCACGGGCCTCAATCGCCGCGAGCACGCCGGCGGGCGACGACGCGCTTTCGAGCTGGAATCCTTCGGCCTTCAACAGCAGGCGCAGCGCCTCGAGGACATCGGGCTGATCGTCGGCAATCAGCACGCGAGGTTCGCTCGGACGTACGGGATGACGGGCGTGTTCCAAGGTTTCGTTGCGGGGCTGGCGGAGGTGATCGGTGATTAGCATGAGCTACCAGTTCCCAGTTCCCAGTTGCCAGTTCCCGGTTTCCAGCGTCCAGTTGACAGCGAGTCGGCGGTGGCGCCGAACGAACTGCCAACTGGCAACTGGACACTGGTTACTGCCGCCTGGCAGCCTTTTCAGTGGGCGACGTCGAAACCGCTCTCCTCGAGCTCTTTCTCGCCACGATGCTTGCTGCCGTCCTCTTCGACTACCCGGCCGTCGAACAGATGGATGGAGCGGTCGGCGTGCCGCGCGTAGCGCGGGTCGTGCGTGACCATGCAGATCGTGGCGCCTTCGCGATGCAGCTCGCGGAGGAGCTCCATCACGGCCTCACCGTTTTTCGAGTCGAGGTTGCCTGTCGGCTCGTCCGCGAGCAGGATCGACGGCGCGCCGCCGACCGCGCGGGCGACGGCCACGCGCTGCTGCTGACCGCCCGAGAGCTGGCTGGGCAGGTGCTTCGCGCGGTGCGCCATGCCGACCTTTTCAAGCGCCGTCATGACGCGCTCCTTGCGCTCGGCGGATTTCATCCCGCGATACGTGAGCGGCAGCTCGACATTCTCGTACACGTTCAGATCGCCGATCAGATTGAAGCTCTGGAAGATGAACCCGATCTCGCGGTTGCGCACGCGCGCGCGCTCCGAGAGCGGCAGGTCGGCGACCGACTTGCCGTTGAGGACGTACTTCCCCTCGGTCGGCGAGTCCAACAGGCCGAGAATCGACAGCAGCGTCGATTTGCCGCAACCCGACGGTCCGGCGATGGCAATGTACTCGCCGGTCTTGATCTCCAGGTGGATGCCGGCGAGCGCGTGCGTCTCGACTTCGTCGGTGAAGAAGACCTTGGTGACTCCGTCGAGATGGATCAGCGTGGGCGCGGGCGTGTTCATCGTGGCTCCTTTTGTCAGCGGGCGGATGCCCAGCTATCCTGCTATCCGAATGCGATCGAACGAATCCTGCGCGGACATGTCCGAGAGAATGACCTGGTCGCCGGGCTGCAGCCCTTCGATGATTTCAATCTGGTTCACCGAGCTGCGTCCGAGCTTCACCGGGGCCCGCTGCGCTTCGCCGTCCTTTGTGAGCTTGAACAGCTGAACGGTGCTGTTTTCCTGGCCGAACGCAGGCCGTCCGACGTAGATGACGTTGTCGAGCCGTTCGAGCTGGATCGTGCCGTCGACGCTCAGGTCCGGGCGCGCGCCCGAGGGCAGCTCGCCTTCGAGGATGACGTCCACGCCGACCGTGCCGCCGGTTGATTTCGGGTCGATGCGCGCGACGTGCCCCTTGACGACGCCGTTGCGCGTATCGACTTCGGCGTACTGACCGACACGGATGTCCTTGGTCTGCGTCTCGGCGATCCGGAGCTCGGCCTTCAGGTTCGTCGGATCCGCGACCCGGGCGAGGTTGGCGCCAGGCGCGACCTGGGCTCCGCGCTCCACCGGAACTTCTTGGAGCACACCCGCCATGCCGGCTTTGACCTTCAGATCATCGAGCTGGTGAACGCGCAGTTCGTAGGCGGCGCGGCGCTGATCCACATCCGCTTCCTGCGGTGCGAGCTGGGAGTTAATGCCGGCAGTCTGCATCTCGAGCCGTTTCTGGCCGATGGTCAGCCGGTTCTTGAGCTCCTCGGCTGCGGATCGTGACTGCTTGAGCTGAATCTCTGAAACAAGCTGGTCCTTGTAGAGCTTTTCCTGCGCCTCGAGGTTCAGCGCGGCGTTGTTATACGCGGCCTGGATGCCGGCGACGTCACCCTGCTGATTGAGAAGCGCGCTATCGAGCTCCTGTTTCCGGTTGACGAAGGCGGCGCGCGCCGACTGATACGCGAGCTCTGCTTCCTTCACCGACTGCTGCAGCTCGGGGTTGGTGAGCTCGAGGATGACGGTGTCGGGATGCACCGTCGCGCCGGGACGAAGCAGAATCCGCTCGACGCGCCCCTGGGTCGTCGCCGGAATCCAGCGGATCTCCTCGGGGACGAGCGTGCCGGAACCGCGGACCTGCCTGAGCATCGGACCGCGCTTCACCGTGTCGATCCAGACCGTGGCGCGATCGACGGACGGCGCCGCAGGTTTCAACTTCGAGACCCCGACTGTGATGAGGACGATGATGACCAGGAAGCCAGCCCCGTACAGGGCGCGGCGGATCTTCTTTTTCTTGATGACGTCCGATGAACGTGCGATGTCGACCATTTATTGCCTCTGTCCTGAAACCCAGGGGAGGGAAGAGACCCCGGCGTCAGTCCAGTGAGTCCAAATCGGGTGCCATTGCCTTGGCCGCAACTAACTGGCTATACAGCAACGAGTTAAGCCGCTGCGATGCCAGGGGCCTCCTGGCCGGTCTGACCGGTTGCGAACCATCCCGTCCCGGAATCGGTCAGTTCACGCCTTCTGGTGCCCCGCCCTCAAGGGCGGAATCACATCTTTCCAGACACTTGTGGATTCCCCCTTCAGGATCAGGGGAAAGATCACGCCGCGTGCAATTGGACGAAACTGACCGATGTCTGGTTTAGAACAATCTGGACAAATGTATTTTAGTTTGACAAAACAATATATATTGTATCAAAATCTCACCCGTGATTGGGGTCCCCGACGCCGCACGCCAGGTGATGGCGCTCTATCCGCGCATCTATTTCGCCTGTCATACGCGCCACGTTCGCGATCCGGACTCGAACCGGCTGCTCAGCCGCCATCAGGCCAGCATCCTGGACCATCTCGACGAGATCGATCCCACGTCGGTCAACGATCTCGCGCGCCACATGGGAGTGACGGCGTCGACGGTGTCGCTCGCGATCGATCGTCTCGAGCACAAGGGCTATGTCGCGCGCTTGCGCGACGGCGTCGACCGGCGCCGCGTGCACGTGCGGTTGACATCCGCCGGCGTTCGCATTCGTGACGCAACATCCGTTCTGGATCCGCCGCGGGTCGAGGCGCTCGTCGCGCATCTCAATGACGACGAGCGCGAGGCCGCAGTTCGTGGACTCGCATTGCTCGCCCAAGCGGCACAGAGGCAGCAGCACACGTCATGAAATGGATGCTTGTGATCGGCGTGGCGCTCGCCGCGATTCTTGCGCTCGCCGCATTGGTCGGCTCGCGGTTGCCACGCTCGCATCACGCATCGCGCGAGCAGACGCTGGCCGCTCCGCCGGACGCAATCTGGATCGCGATCACGGACGTCGAAGCGTTTCCGTCCTGGCGGGACGTCAAGAGAGTGCAGAAGCTGCCGGATCGCGACGGACGGCCCGTTTGGGTGGAGGAGGGCCGGTCCGGCAGGATCACGCTTGCGGTAGAGCGCATGGAGGCGCCGCGTCTTCTCGTTGGTCGCATTGCGGATCCCGATCTGCCGTTTGGGGGCACCTGGACGTACGAGCTCACGCCGGTTGCCGGTGGGACCCGCTTGAAAATCACAGAAGACGGAGAGATCTACAATCCGCTCTTCCGTTTCCTGGCGCGCTTCGTCTTTGGATATGAGGGGACGATCGCGTCCTACATGGCCGCGCTCGAGAAGCGGTTCGCCCGGGACGCGGGCGACACTCGCAAAGATTGAAGGACTGAGATGGGTTACGATGCCGCCTGCACGCTCCATTTCGAGGGTCGGACGACGCGCGGGAAGGCGTTCCTGGAGCAGCACGATCTGATCTTTCGAGGTCCGGTTCGCCTGGACATTCCACTGAAGGACGTCACATCCGCGGTCGCCGCGGATGGCGGACTGACTGTGCGCTTCGGCCGCCGTACGGCGACATTCGATCTCGGAAAGATCGCAGAGCGGTGGGCCAGTCGCATCACGAATCCACCGTCGCGGCTCGATAAGCTGGGTGTGAAGAGCGGGATGGCGGTTCTTGCGGCCGGCGCCGTTCACGAGGACCTGCTCGAGGAGATTAGCTCGCGCGGGGCCCGGCTTATCAGGCGAGTTCTGGCTGGCGAGATAGACATCGTCTTTTACGGGGCGGATCGCCGCCAGGCTCTCGGCCGGCTTCCTCAACTGAAACGCGCATTGAAACAAAACGGTGCGTTGTGGATAATCCGGCCGAAAGGCTCGCAGGCGATTACCGAATCCGAGGTCATGGAGGCCGGGAAGAATGCAGGCCTCGTGGATGTGAAGGTTGTCAGCTTCTCTTCTACCTATACGGCGGAGAAGTTCGTGATCCCCCGCAACGCGAGGCAGCCTTAAGGTTCAGTCGGCCCGATCCGGCACGAGGCATGCGAACAGCTGTCGCATGTGACGGACATGAACGAGCGGCTGCTCAATGAATTGGTAGACGCGGTTAAAGACATCGTCAGAAAAGAGCAGGCCGAGCGCCTTCGTGACATCTACCTCATCGGTGATATCGAGAAAGACACCGCTCGTCATGCCATCGAGCGGTTGCGCGAGCTTGCCAGCGAAAGTCAGAAACCCATCACTCTGTACATCAACAGCGCGGGGGGCAACGTCACCGATGGGCTTGCCCTTCACGACACCATCCGGCATCTGGTTTCGCAAGGCGTGGACATCACGATCGTCGTGCAGGGCATGGCGTATTCCATGGGCTCGGTCGTTCTCCAGGCGGCTAGCCCGGGACAGCGGCTCGCATTCCCACATTCCTGGATCATGATTCACGAGCCGGCCAAGTGGGCTGGCTGGCAATCGACGACTGCGGCAGCGCAGCACCTCGACCGGCTGAAGCAAATGCAGAGTCAGATTTATCGAATCCTTGCCGATCGGTCGGGCAAGCCGCTGCGGCAGATCATCCGCGACACCAAGCGCACAGACTTCTACCTCGACGCCTTCAAAGCCCGGGAATATGGGCTCATCGACAATGTGCTCGGGCCTGTCGCAGCAGCCCGGCCGGAGCCGGTGGAGCCCTTGAACGCGGCCTCGGGCGACGCGCCCGAAGCAATTGAAGCCCCCGAAATTGCTGCATCTGAACGGTCCAGCGACCCGGGCGTTTCGCGCAACTGAGCGTCGCGTGGCACGCCGGTTGCCATGCTGAATTGGTACTGGCCGGGACTCTCTCTCGGCGCCATGGCAGGATTCTGGACTGTTGATGAGAGGCACTCCCGACGCCTATCCTTTTCCGACCTTTCCGGCGCCGCTGCGCTTTGCGATAGCGCTGGCTGCGGTGTCGACCGTGTTCGGGGTGACCGCCCTGGCCGGGGCACCCCTTGATGACGCCGGCAAGTTCCTGTTGCTTGGGATTGCGGTGCTCGCGAGCGCATGGTTCGCCGGAACCGGCCCCGCGCTTTCGGCGACGGTGCTGGGGGCCGTGCTCGGCACATTCGAACACAGTGGCCAGCCCAGGTCAGACGCGTTCGTTTCCATCCATCTCGCGCTCTTTATCATTCAGGGGCTGCTGCTGACAGCGGTCGTGTCGGAATTGCGGGCGGCGAGGCGCGCGTCCGACGAGCAGGCCCGGGTCGCGCAAGCCGCGCGTCGTGAAGGCGACGCCGCGAACCGGATGAAGGACGAGTTTCTCGCAACCGTGTCGCACGAGCTTCGCACACCGTTGAATGCCGTTCTGGGCTGGGTGCACCTGCTGCGTACCGGCAAGCTCGATCGCGAAACGTCCACACGGGGACTCGAGACGATCGAGCGCAACGTCAAGCTTCAGGCACAGCTGACCGGAGACCTTCTCGATGTGTCCAAGGCCTTGAGGGGCCAGTTGCAGCTCGATCCTCACCCGACCCCGCTCGGTGAGGCAGCAAGCCGGGCCGTAGTCGCCGTGGAACCAGCCGCCAGGGCGAAGGGCGTGGCCATTAACGTGTCCATCACGGAGTCTCCCGCGACCGTTCTCGGGGACGGGACCCGCCTGCGCCAGATTGCTTGGCATCTGCTGTCCAACGCCATCAAGTTCACGCCGCGCGGCGGGACGATCGACGTGTCAGTCGGCGTCGGCAGGGGAGCGGCCACCTTGATCGTGCGCGACAGCGGCAGCGGAATCGATCCCAAGTTCCTTCCGCGCATCTTTGGCCGCTTTACGCAGGCTGACTCGTCGCCGACCCGCACGACCGGTGGCCTTGGCGTGGGGCTGGCGCTCGTCAGGGAACTCGTGGAACTGCACGGGGGCGACATCGAGGCGTGTAATCGCGAGGATGGCGCGGGCGCGGTCTTCACAGCCCGCTTTCCTTTGCAGCCGGCCTCGTTGCCCGGGCCGCATTCGTTCAGGGAGCGTCCGATGACACGCCCGGGCGGGTCGGCTCCGCTCGACGGCGTGCGCGTGCTCGTCCTTGACCACGACAACGATGGACGCGACCTTGTGCGCACCGTGCTGCAGCAGCGCGGTGCGGTCGTTCAGACGGTCGCATCGATTGCCGAAGCGCTCGAGTCGCTCGAAGGCTGGAGTCCCGACGTGCTGGTCAGGGAGGCCGGGTCTCCCGAGCACAGCTCGTATGCGCTCTTCGGCAAGATCCGAACTCTCGACGCCGATCGTGGCGGGCGGATTCCGGCGCTGACGTTGACGACGTTCGACCCGATTGACGGACGGCTCGGACAGCTGATCGCTCAGGTGCAGGGGGATGTTCCCAGGCCGATCGAGCCGGCCGCCCTGACGGCGGAGGTTGCGCGTCTGGCGGGGCGAGAACGCCGTCGCGCGCAGCAATGAAGACGGAGTTTCGAGGCGGCCGTCGAACTGCATGACGACGAGTAAGCTGACCCGACGAGTCAAGCACCCACACGATCCCCCAGCGGACGACCCGATGCCGCGCCGCGAGTGGCTCGTCACCAACGGTCTCGGCGGTTACGCTTCCAGCACGGTCGCCGGCGTCGTCACGCGCCGCTATCACGGATTGCTCGTCGCGTCGCTGCCGGCGCCCCTCGGCCGGATGGTCATGCTGAACCATCTGCTCGAGCGAGTACGGCTTCCGGATCGCCGGGTGGTCTGGCTCGGCGACGAGGCCGAGGTTGCCGGGTCGAACGCAGCCGATCGTGGGGGACACCTCATCGAGTTCCGGCTCGAACTCGGGCTCCCGGTCTGGACCTACCAGATCGACGGCCTGAGAATCGAAAAGCGCGTGCTCATGCCCCACGGGCAAAACACGACGCATGTCACCTATCGACTGCTTGGCGGCGACGGCGCGGTACGTCTGTCGCTGCGGCCAGTCGATTCATTTCCGATCATACGAGTCCCCGGTCACCGAGCCGCCGTCGCTCGCCTACACCGTAACGGCGATGCAGCCTCACTACGACGTGTCGGCAGGTCCTGATCTGCCGGGGCTGCGCCTCCGGCTGCTCGGCCAGCGCGCGGCGTTGACGCTCGACGAAGTAGGGGCCCAGCGCGTGCCCTACCCGATGGAGAAGCTCCGAGGGGTACGAGTCGGTCGGATCGTTGTGGAGTCCCGGGTACTTTCGCACCGATCTGCATGTGGGCCAGCCGGTGACCTTGATCGCCTCGACGGAGCTCTGGGACGTCGTCGAGTGCGCTGTCGCCTGCGCAAGCTGCGCAGGCTGAAGAGGAGCGGCGCCTGCACCTGCTCGAGATCGCGGGTCCGATCCCGGACCGTCTTGCCTGCGAGCTCGTCCTCGCCGCCGACCAGTTCGTGATTACGCCAGCCGGACGTCCGGAGGAGGCTGCTCGCGCGCGGGCGGCGGGCGAGCACGTCCGTACCGTCACACGGCCGACGCGACGCTGTGGTTCTTTCACGCCGTGGAGCAATACGTCCGCGTGACCGGCGACCGCGACACCTTGCGGCTTCTGCTTCCGACCTTCGTCGATATCGCACGCCGCCATATTGCGCAGACGCGATTCGGCATCGGCGTCGATCCGGCCGATGGCTTACTGCGGCAAGGGGAAGAAGGGTATCAACTGACCTGGATGGATGCCAAGGTCGACGACTGGATTGTCACTCCGCGGCGCGGCAAGGCGGTCGAGATCAATGCGCTTTGGTACAACGCCCTGCGTCTGCTGCAGCGATGGATGCAGGAGTTCGGCGCGACGCAGGAAGGCGTCGATCTGGACATCGACGCGCGCGCGGAGCGCGTGTGGCGCGCGTTCAACGCGCGCTTCTGGTCCGCGCCGGCCGGTCATCTCTACGACGTGGTCGACGGTGTGCACGGTGACGATCCGGCGTGCAGGCCGAACCAGGTATTCGCGATTTCACTCGACCACCCCGTGCTCGATCGGGCCCGCTGGGAGGACGTGATGCAGACGGTTCATGACCGGCTGCTGACGCCGGTCGGTCTGCGCTCTCTTGCGCCCGGCCATCCAGACTACAGAGCGCAGTACTACGGCGATTTGCGATCGCGTGACGCCGCATACCATCAGGGAACCGTGTGGGGGTGGCTCATCGGCCCATTTGTTGACGCGTGGCTGAAGGTTCATCCCGACGATCGGGTCGGGGCGCGGCGGCTCCTCGAAGGATTCGACACTCACCTGAGCGACGCGTGTGTCGGATCGATCGGTGAAATCTTCGATGCCAATCCGCCCTATGTGCCACGCGGATGTATCGCACAGGCGTGGAGCGTCGCCGAGGTCCTCCGGTGTCTGCTGAAGACCGGCGCGAGAGAGACAGCAGAGGTATCACCACACAGATAGCGGAGGAAGAGGAGTCCAGGATGTCTCTGTTCACTCCGTTAGCTCCATAGTGGAACCCCCCTTTCCTCTTTTGCACTCCGTGAACTCGCCGTCTGTCAACCCAGTCGGGCGAGCCGGAGAACTTCCTCGCAATTGTTGAGGCGTGCGAATAACAATGACAAGTGGCCGCGGGCATTCCGCGGCAACCGGAGCGACGGATCGCGATCGAGCAGAGCCTTGACGACATCCGCGTTGCACCGTCCGAGCAGCGGATTCTCGATGTCGGTCAGCGCGCCACCGGCCACGGCGGTTGGAAAGATGCCAGGGCCGTCGGTCCGGGGATCCGCGCCCGCTGTGAGCAGGCGACGCACGATGTCGGCCTGGCCGTTGCCGACCCCCATCATGAGGGGCGAGAGGTGGTCGGACTTCCTGTGGACGTCAGACGCGTGATTGACGGGACATTCCAGATCTCCTCCGCAGCGGATCAGGCTTCGTAGAAGTGAGATATCACAAATAACTTTGTAATGTAAAGTATGTCAGATCTGCTGGCTCGCCTTGGCTGGAACGACCGTCTCGACGAAGCCCTCGTCGCACACGCCGCCGACCGAGTCGTTCCAGGCCGCGTCGCACTCGAACACACCCACATCTACCGGGTGATGACCGACGCGGGTGAAACCCTCGCTCGAGTCTCCGGGCGCCTTCGCCATCACGCGTCAACGCGCGCGGAGTTTCCGGCGGTGGGTGATTGGGTGCTGCTTGCGTCCCCCGAGCGAGGCGGAGACGCGCGCATTGTCGCCGTCCTGCCCAGGCAGAGCCGCTTTTCCCGCCGCGCGGCCGGCGACTCCACCGAAGAACAGGTTGTCGCCGCGAACATCGACATCGTGTTCCTCGTCGCAGGCCTCGATGGAGACTTCAACCCTCGAAGGATCGAACGGTACCTGTTCGTTGCAACCGAAAGCGGCGCGGCACCCGTGATCGTTCTGAACAAGGCCGACGCGGTGGACGATGCAGGCGCGATGGCTGACGCCATGCGCGCGGTCGCGGGAAGCGCGCCGGTGCACGCGATTTCCTGCCGCGTGCCCGGCGCGGTGGACGTCCTCAGGCAGTATCTCGGTCCTGGCCGGACCGGCGCGTTGCTCGGATCATCGGGCGTCGGAAAATCAACCATCGTCAACCGCCTGATCGGCCACGACCTGCTGCGCACGCAGGACGTGCGCGCATCGGACAGCCGCGGGCGCCACACGAGCACGGCGCGTCAGCTCGTGCTGCTCCCGGAGTCGGGCGTGCTCATCGACACGCCGGGCATGCGCGAGCTCCAGTTGTGGGACAGTGGCGAGACGATGAGCGGCGCGTTCGGCGATATCGAGGCGCTCGCCGACACGTGCCGGTTTCGCGATTGCCGTCACCTGCAGGAGCCTGGATGCGCGGTGCGCGCGGCAGTCGACACAGGAGAGGTGGCCGGCGGCCGGCTCGTGAGTTATCACAAGCTGCAGGACGAGCAGGCGCATCAGACGCGACAGATGGATCAGCGCGCGCAGATTGACGAGAAGCGCCGGTCCAAAACGGCGGCCAAGGCCCTGCAAAAACGCTTGAAAGAGAAGGACGGCAGCTGACCGCCTCCGCCTGCCGGTGAACACCCTCCATTCGCCGGGATGCCCGAACGGTTTCCCGGAACTCGCCGTAAGCTACGACACGCGCGGAAGGCAGCCTTGAAAGCCAGGGCTACATGAGCGCGAGGCTTCAGGAGCGAACGCAGGTATGAACGTCCTGGCTGTCACGAACGCGAGGAAACGCTTCGGGCACGTCGTCGCGCTGGACGGGGCGACCTTTGAACTGAGGCAGGGAGAGCTGCTCGCTTTGCTCGGCCCGAACGGGGCCGGCAAGACGACGCTCATCCGCGCGGTCGCCGGGCGTGTGCGGCTCGATGGCGGCGAGATTCGCGTGTTCGATCGAGTTCGCGACGGCCGCCAGACGCCCCCCGAGCTCGGGATTGTTCCACAGGAAGTTGCGGTGTATCCGCTGCTCACCGCGCGTGAGAATCTGGAGGTCTTCGGGCGCCTTCACGGAGTCTCGGGAGCGGACCTTTCGAAGCAAGTGGCGTGGGCGCTCGAGCAGACAGGCCTTGCCGATCGCGCGAACGAACCCATCAAGCAGTTCTCGGGCGGAATGCGGCGCCGCCTGAACATCGCCTGCGGCGTGCTCCATCACCCTCGCATCGTCCTGCTCGACGAGCCGACGGTCGGTGTCGATCCGCAGAGCCGCGATCGCATCTACGACATGCTCGCCGGGCTGGCAGAGTCGGGTGTCTCGCTCCTCCTCACGACACACCATCTCGAAGAAGCCGAAGCGCGGTGTTCCCGCACGGTGATCCTCGATCACGGCAAGGTCATTGCCAGTGGCACGATGTCCGAGCTCGTGGAACAGACAGTGGGGCGTTATCGGCTCGTGACCCTTCGGCTGGACGCACCGCTTGATGGGGAGATCGCACGCGCCCTTGCCGGCGACAGCGGCGCCACAGACGGCGACGCGGGGGATGATTGCGTCGTGAAGGCGCGAATGAGGGACGTCGCGGCCGAGTTGCCTCCGCTTCTCGATCGTATCCGTCTCGCTGGCCGTTGCGTGGACGACGTGGACGTCCGGGGGCCGAGCCTGCAATCGGTCTTCATTCATCTTACGGGAAGGGAGTTGCGCGAGTAATGGGCACCCTCCTGCGGATTGCATGGATCAACCTGCGCCGCGATCGCGTCGCGCAGGCACTGACCTTCATCCTGCCGATTATCTTTTTCTCGATCTTCGCGACCGTCTTCGGCAGACAGGGCGACGCATCAACCGCGCGGATACGGATTGCCGTGGTCGACGAGGATCACTCCGATGTCAGTGCGAGGCTGATCGAGGGACTCCGGGACGAGAAGAGCCTGCGCCCTCGGATGACGCCGGACGAAACCGGAACCGGACAGACGCTGGATCGCGCCGCTGCCGAACGACTGGTCCGCGCCGGTGACGTCCCTGTCGCGGTCGTCATCCCGCATGGTCTGGGCGAGGCATTCTCGAAAAACGGGTTCGCAGGCGGCGGTCCCGCCATCCAGTTGCTGTCGGACGTCTCGGATCCCATAGCGCCGCAAATGGTCCTGGGCCTGCTTCAAAAGGTTGCAATGACGGCAGCGCCCGATCTCCTGATGCAGGGAGGCATGCGGCAGTTCGAAGAGCACGCAGGCGCGATGACGCCGCAACAGAGGGCGGCCGTCGACGCGTGGCTCCCTCGATTGAAAGCGCAGGGGCAGCCCGGCGCGGGCGCGACGGGTGCCGCCGCCGGCAACGGCATGCCTGTCGGTGTCGAGGTTGTTGACGTCATGCGAACCGACAACCGCCGCGGATCGCTGGTGTCGTTTTATGCCGCCGGCATCGGCGTGATGTTCCTGCTCTTCTCGACGGTCGGCGGCGCTGGGGGTGCGCTGCTCGACGAAGCCGAGTCGGGCACGCTCGAACGGCTCCTCTCGACCAACATCGGCATGGCAGGCGTGCTCATCGGCAAGTGGATCTTTCTGGCGCTCGTCGGATGCGCCCAGCTGACGGTGATGTTCTTGTGGGGGCAGTTTGTGTTCGGCCTGCCGTTGCTGTCCCATTTGCCGGGCTTTGCCGTAATGACCCTGGTGACGGCGTCGGCCGCCGCGGCGCTCGCCCTTGCGCTCGCCACGCTTGCACGTAGTCGCGCGCAACTTTCGGGCTTCTCGACAATCCTGATCCTGACGATGTCGGCGCTCGGCGGCAGCATGTTCCCGCGGTTTCTGATGAGCGAGAGCATGCAGAAGGTCGGATTGCTCACCTTCAACGCGTGGGCGCTCGATGGGTACCTGAAAGTATTCTGGCGGCAAGCTGCCCTGTGGGAGCTCTGGCCGCAGGTGCTGGTCCTCGTCGGACTGACGACGGTGTTCCTCGGGATCGCACGCATGCTGGCGAGGCGGTGGGAGGCTGCCTAGCGGACTGTCTGGCGATCCGTTCCCACTGCCGTCGCCTGGACTACGCCGCGCCGCTGCCGGGAATCTCCTCTTTCAGATCGATGCTGAAGCGTTCCGCCATGCGGTACAGCGTGCGGCGATCGATCCCGAGGACCTCCGCGGCCCGTGTGCGATTGCCACCCACCTGCTCGATGACGTGGAGGAGATAGCGGCGTTCGATCTCGTCGAGTGACGGGAGATCCGCGAAGAGCCGCTCGTGCAGATCCGGTCCGCTCGCCTTGAACGGCAAATCCGAGACGTCGATAACGGATCCACGGCTGAAGACAACCAGCCGTTCGATCGTGTTTTCCAGCTCACGGACATTCCCCGGCCATCGATAGGAGGTGAGCGCCGACACCGCGGTGGGCGACAGCTCGACACGGCGCCCGGCGCGGGCACAGGCGTTCTGCAGGAACGTTTGAATCAGCAACGGGATGTCTTCGCGTCGATCGCGGAGCGCGGGCACGCGAATGACGATCACGCTGAGCCGGTAGTACAAGTCCTGACGGAAACGCTGCGAGGTGACTTCACGCTCGAGGTCCACATTCGTCGCGGCGACAACCCGGACGTCCACTTTTATCTGCCGGCTGCCGCCGACGGGCCTGACCTCGCCCTCCTGCAGCACGCGCAGCAGCTTCACTTGAAGCGCGGCAGACGTTTCGCCAATCTCGTCGAGGAAGACGGTGCCGCCGGTGGCTTGCTCGAAGATGCCTTTCGTGTCGGCGATGGCGCCTGTGAAGGAGCCCCTGGTGTGTCCAAAGAGCTCGGATTCGAGGACGCTTTCCGTCAACGCTCCGCAGTTGATGGGCACAAACGGACGCGAGGCACGCCGCCCGTGTGCATGAATCGCCCTCGCGACCAGCTCCTTGCCGGTGCCGCTGTCCCCGATGATGAGCACCGGCGCTGCCGCATTCGCCGCGTGCGCGATCTGCTTGTAGACCGCCAGCATGCCGGCCGTACGCCCGATGAGACCAGGAGGCGGAACGTCGAGCGACGGACGCGGCGCGGCGGGAAGCCCGACATCGGAGAGCGCCCGTTCAACAGTGGCTTTGACTTCGGTGATGTTGAAGGGCTTGCTGATGTAGTCGAAGGCGCCGGCGCGCACGGCATCAATCGCGGTCTGCAGCGTGCCAAAGCCGCTGATGAGCACCACGTGCCCGCGCGGGTTGCCCTGCTTGAAGGCCCGCAGGACGTCCATGCCATTCTGCTGGGCGTCGAGGTTGATATCCGAGATCAGCAGGTCGAAGGACTGCCGTGCCAGCGTCAGGGCTTCCGCGACGTGCTGGGTCGTCCGGATCTCGCGATCGGGACGACCGAGGAGTTCCGCCATGAAACGGCATGTCTCGCCGTCGTCGTCAACGATCAGAATTGTGGACATCGATCATCTCCGCTACATCGGATGAGGGCAGCTCCAGAGTAAACGTGGTTCGTCGTCCGGGCTCGCTGACGGCGTCGATCGTGCCGCCATGCCGGGCGATGACGTCGTGCGTGATGCTGAGACCGAGCCCCGTGCCGCGGCCGGCCCCTTTCGTGGTCACCCAGGGTTGGAAAATGCGCGGGAGCAGGTCTTTCGAGATGCCCGTCCCGGTATCGCTGACTTCGATGCGTACGCCTTGTGCGTGCGACGTCGTCGCCCGGATGGTGAGCGTGCCTCCCGCCGGCATGGCATCGAGGCTGTTGGTGACGAGATTCAGCATCGCCAGTTCGAGCTCCTCGGAGTCGGCCCAGATCGTCGGGAGGTCGGGGGCCACATCGACAGTCAGCGCGATGCCCGACGCGTCAAGCTTCGGGCGCGCCACATCCGCGACGCGCGAGAGCACCGGGCTGACGGCCGTGGGCGCGCGATTTCCGGGACGCCGCGAGTGATCCAGCAGCGTGCGGACGACCGAGGCCACCTTGGCAATCTGCTCCTGCACGATTTCCAGGCGTCGCGCGGTTCGAGGATTGCCCGACGCGTCCTCCTGGAGCATCTGCACGTAGCCTGATATCAGATTCAAGGGTGTGCCGACCTGATGCGCCACGCTCGCGGCCATCTGCCCGACTGCCGCCAGCTGCTCGGCCCGCGCAAGTGCCTCGCGCAAGGCGAACACGCGCTGGTAACTGTCCACGAGCTCTTCGTTGCGCACGCGGAGCTCAGAGGTCGCATCGGTGACGCGTTCCTGCAGTGCCTCGTGAAAATCCTGAAGCCGCTGCAGCATGTCGTTGAGACCGACCGCGACGCTCCCGATCTCGTCCGGGCGCTTCTGTTCCGCTCTCGCAGTGAAGTCGCCGGCGCCGGCCCGTGTCATGGTGTCGCGGATTTCTCCAATGGGCCGGTGAATGAGCCGCCGGCCCAGCCAATCGACGAGCAGCGTGAGCAGTACGATGGCGGCCGGGGTGAACCAGAGCGTGACCTGCCGCCCCTTCGTCCGTAACTGATCCAGGGCGGCCAGCGACACCGTCGCGACGGCCGCAGCAAAGGATCCATCGGGCCGGACGAGGGGAACGGCAACCGCCGCGGCTCCAGGCGCGGCGCTGCCCACGACGGTCGTCGAGGCGCGCACGGCACGCGCGGCGAGGGCCAGCGCTTCCGGCCGTTCGCCGGTGGACGTACTCGCGACCACGACGGGAGTGTCGCCGTTCATCTGAACGATCGTCAGCGTCCGCAAAGTCGGGGCCGTCAGCACCAGTTCGTGGAGGTCACTCGAGAGCGCGCCGGCGTCGACCGGATCGGCACGCAGTTCGTAGTCGTCAGCGACGGCGAGCGCTGTCAAGCGGGCCGTCTCCAGCAGGTCGCGCTCCACGGCGCGCTCGAAGACTCGAATTTCGAGGAACGCCTCGATGCCGATCACGATTGCGGTACTTAGCGCCACTAACAGCGCGAGCCGCATGCGCAAAGACAGCGCGCCGCGCAATTTCGCCCCGGTGGGGCGACGGCGCGCTGCGGCCGCCGGTTGGAGTTCGGACGTGCCGATCGTCGAAGTCATTGCAGAAGGATGCTTTGCTTCATTCTACCGGCCGCGCCGGACAGTGGCACCGGGATTGTGTTCAGGATCGATGCCCGCCAGCTCGCGGCGATTTGGCTGGACTCTCCGCTCGACTCCTCCAGCTGCGACGTTGGCGGGCGTTCTTGTCTGACCGGCCTCTGCCGGTCCAACCGCGGAGCGCGCGTGCGGCTGACACTCATCGTCCTGGCGGTCACGACAATTCTGGCGGCGATGGGCGTCGCCCGTCCCGCGTCCGGAGCTCTGCCCCTCGCGGATGGGGCGGTGCCGGCGATGGAGCAGCCTGCGGAACGATCGGTAGTCGGCACACTCGATCAGGTTGACGCTGCGGCAACGGCCATCGTCGTGAAGACCCCGGCGGGGAGACAGACGTTCGCGCTTCAGAATGGCGCCACGATCCGGCAGGGGTCCAAAACAATCAAAGCGTCGGAACTCGGGGCGCACAAGGGCGAGCGAGTCAAGGTGCGGTATCGCGATGTGGGAGGCGTGCACCGCGCCGAATGGATTGTCGTTGCAACGCCCGCGCCGCCGCGAAAGGGAAGGACCGCGTGATCGCCGGCTGATTCACGGCTATGATCCCTGGACGATGCCTCGCAGTGCGCCCGTCCAGACCCACCGAAGAACACTGACACACACGGAGATGTCTCGCAGGGTGGACGGCAGAGCGGCCGTCATCGCGCTGGTCGCCCTCGCGGCGTGCTCGGGCATCAACGCCCAGACGAATTCGTTTGCGACGCTGGCGGAGGCTCGGGACGCGGGCGCGATTGCGAAGGGATGGATGCCCGAGGGACTTCCGCCCGGATCGCACGACATCCGCGAGGGACACGTCCCCGGCACACCCCTCCGTTGGGGAATCATCGAGTTTCCGCCGTCGGAGGAGGCGTCCTTGCGCGCGTTGTTACAGCCGGACGAAATCCCGCTCAGCGGCCAGCGTTGCGAGGTCCCGGGACGCATCGAGTGGTGGCCGCTGATGCTCAGGGGCGCGCTTGACGGTGGGCGCCTTGCCGCCACCGGCGTCCACGCCTACCGCGCGAAAGAAGGGAACCTGATCTTCGCGGTGAACTGGGGCCAGGGGCGCGCCTATTTCTGGACCCCGGCGTCCGGATGAAAAATGCGACACGTTCGCCAGTTGAATCCGCGACGCTTCCAAAGCGGACAGCCGTGAGGGAGCTGATCCTCGAAGCCACTCCTTCAGTTTCCCCGCGCACGGGGGCAGCGGATCGCAGGCCAGCAGATACAGCACGACTGTCGTCAAGACGATAAGGGAGTACGTCAGGAGGAGAATAGATAGCCGAAGATTCATGTAAACGAAAAGAATTGGATAGAAGAGCACGAAGGAGAGAGTCAGAAACGAAATACGCAGCTGCGCATCTCGGACTCTTCTCGGATTCCTGAACCCCTTCGCGACGCGTCGATAGGCCTCGTTCTCGTACGCTTCGATAGGCACTTTGAAGTTTGTCTGCGTCAGCACATACAACAGCCCGCTGCAGAACAGCCCAACTGCTATCCGCGCCGCGACGCCCCTGCTCCAGAAATACACGCCCGCCCATACGAAGTACACGATGATGCTCAAATTTGTGAACTGGACAGCAAGCCAGACATTCGTCCTGCCCGTCCGGAGCTGAAACTGACGGCAGAACCATTCGGTCAGGTTCAATATGGCCGAATCGATGTACGTCATCTTCCCTCGGACGATTCGCAACGGCGGCAGCGTGGCCGCTCGCGCACGGCAGACTCCATCCTGGCTTCCATCCTTCCCGGAGCGTTCCAATTTATTCTGACCGACGATCAGCCAAAGCGCAGCTCATCAGCGTCCGATCATACGCTGAGCACCGAACGAGCCCGGTTGGCCGGACTCCAGGCACGCGACGGTGCGTCAAGCAAGCGAGCGAGCGCGGAAACGGGTAGCGGTCAGCTTCGCGCGCGCCAGCGCCAGCCCGCCGCCGTAGTCACCCGGCTCGGCGTAGGTCAGATAGATGCTCTGGTCGGTGTCGTAATGGGGCGAGACGAACACGCCGTGCATGCCATTCTGGCCTTGCCAATAGACGGCGGGCGTGCCGGAAACCGGGCTGATCTTCTCTCCTTGTGCGGACACCAGCCACACGGGCCCGACTTTTTCGGTGATCAGCATCCGGCCGTCCGGCAGGAAAGCGATCCGCCACGGCAGCTCGAACGTGCTGGCCGCCGTGGTCATGGTGAAGGGCAAGCTGGCCTCGGGCTTCTGAACAGCCACGTTGACCTGGGCCAAGCCCGTGGCCGATGCCAGCGTGAAAAGCAACGCTATTTTCGCCAAGCGCATCATCATCTCTCCTTGTTTCTCTTCGGTGCGAAATCGTTGTCGGGCGCGATTCGCCCAGGCGAACAACGCGACGAGGCCTGCTGCGGCCGCGAGGGCGCCATCCAAAGGTTCACGGTTGGGACTCGTGGTCGGCTCGATTCCGGACGCCACGTGCGGCACCCGGGCCATAGTGATGGGCCGCTACCAGATCATTATGCAGCCGTCCAGGAGAACTCCAAATCCAGCGGGTTCAGAGCCTCACGCTCGGGTTTCTCCGCATCGCGTCAACCGGCGGGTCCTGAGTGTTGTGTACCTCCAGACAAGATTTGTTTCCAACAGGGCTTACTCGACAGGGTTCCGGCTATCATCAACCCATGTGGCGAATCGTCGCGGGCTTGGTCCTCTGCGCGGCGGCACCGACGCGACTGTACGGTGCGCCGCTCTCACAGAACGAGACGTTCCAGCTTGCGGATCATCTGAACCCGGCGCATGCACACGTCCAGGTCGCACTCAATGACGCTGCAGGATATCCAGTCGCACCCTCCATCCACTTCTCACCGACGCGCGACCTTCGGACGCCGTCGACCGTCCGGCTGACCGGCGAGGGCTTCCTCGTCGGGACGCACCCCGTTTGTGTGTGGCGCCTCGCATCTGACATGGGATCACCGTACGCGGGTCAGGTTCTTGCGTCGGCTGCAGCTAGAGATCGACCGTGCCCCGACGGCGGTGCCCGTCAAGTCGTTCGGCACATCGCCGGGCACCGTGTTCATCGAAATCCTGCGGCTCGACGGGTTTACTGCGCAGATTGCATTCGCCGGGCGTTCGTACTGTTTCAGCGTGCGCCCGTTCGTCGGCGGCGGCTTCCAGCGACCCTGGAACCTCCAGTGGCCCCGCGCGTCACTCCCGCTCGCCGGAGGGGTGGATGTTCCGCGACGCTTTCACCCGGGCAACATAAAAACGGCATCTCCGGTCGCGCTCAGGCAATCGCCTTCGCCGCAGGCGCCTATCGTGACGCGGCTCAGCTCCCTGCACACGTTCGACCACTTCAGCATCGGCGATGGAGCGCTGTTGGCCGCGGTGTATGAACGCGTGAATGGATGGAGCCGGCTTCGCCTGATCGATGGACGTACGGCGTGGCTGGCGCCGGCCGACTCGGGAAAGTTCGTCTCCTTCGAGCGGCTTGCGATGAGAGCGGACGGAATGAGGGGCGAGTGGGGTTGGGCGCTGTCCTCGACGGCTGGAGGCGCCGGCCGAGAGCCAGTCGCACACGATCCACGCCGGCGCTGGATCGGTTATCTCGTCCCGGTCGGGGAAGCGTCGGGGTCGATCCCGGCTTTCGCGACGCCGGACCGGACGCGTCCTCAAATCGCCGCCGAGGGCTCGGACAGCGGGCTCCGTCTGGCATCCGTGGAGCCCGACGCGCACGGACCAGCGCGGGCGATTGTGTTCAGTCGGCGGCCTGGCTGGCTTGAAGTCGGTTTGGAGGGCACTGGCGAGTCGTACCGCCAGGAAGGATTGACCCACGCGTGGATCGAGGACATACCCTCCAGATGGGTTGTTCGACCTGTGGACGCGCAGGAAGGAGAACGCCTCCTCACCCGGCCGTGGGGGCTCGAGGCAACTCCGGCTGCGATAGTTCACGAGATGAAGCGTCTGGGCGGCGTGCTCTGGTTGCGCGTCACTGTGTTAGCCGGCGAGCCGTGCGAACTCGCCTTGTACGCCATTGCCGAGGATCGTGCTTGGCGAGGGCTGGCTGCCCGCGCACGATCGGTTCGGCAAGCCTGTCGTATGGTTCGATACGTACTGCGACTGAGGCGCGGGATGAGGATTTGAAGCCGCCGCGGCTGAGGCGCAGGATGCCAGGTGGACCACTGCCAGACTCGAACACTCAAAAAAGACAGCGGCGCGGCCGCGATCGTCGCGTCTATGCGCTGCTCGTTCTTGTCACGGTCGCACTTGGTCTTTCGTCACGTCGCTACGGCCTCGCGCTGCCTTACTTCGTGGCGGCCTACGCCGGCGACACGCTCTGGGCCGCCATGGTGTTCTTGATACTCGCGCTCGTTTTTCGACGGCAGCCAACAAGCATCCTCGCGGTTGTGGCATTGACGACGGCGTTCCTGGTCGAGTTCAGTCAACTCTCTCGCCCGAACTGGCTCCTCGCCGTGCGCGGCACGCGGTTGGGCGCGCTCGCGCTCGGCAGCGATTTCATATGGAGCGATCTTTTGTGCTATGCCGTCGGTGTTGGCCTCGGCGTCGCGGTCGATACGGTGTTGGCCCACTCGGGCGCAGCAGCCCCCGGCCTCGGGCGCCGATCGGAATAATTCCGTCGGCGCCCAGTCGCTCACATTCGTCGAACGACGACGACCCTCAGAACGTGCAGGCCGGATTGCCTGGGGCATCGATTCGCCGTGTCGCTCCAGCAGGAATCAACTGGACCGTGATCGTGCGCGCCTCGACCGCTCCCTCGTTCCGGATCACGTGCACATGTTCGCCCCCCTCGTCCACGAACGTCATCCCGATGGTGTAGACCTTCGGCGTACAAGCCGGATCGTCGCCTTCATAGGCGGTGACGGTCCCCGCCGTGACGGTGATCAGGCTGTGGCCGGGATGGGTGTGCCACCCGGAGGTGCCGCCGGCGACCCACACGTTGCTCTGCACGTACAGGTCGGAATCCCCCTTCGTTTTCTGGATGGAGTGCCACACGTGCTTCTTCGAATTGGTCGGGTCCGGGTCGTCCCACACGAGCTTGTTCATGACATCGAACTCCGCCAGCCGCCCGATCGCGAGCGACGTCGACGTGAACCCCGACGACGGCGTCGCCATTACGTTCCCGACGTATGCGGCCGCCCCGGCACCGACCACCAGCACCCACATCAACTTTCTTCGCATTTTCATCTCCTTGTTGCATCGGCTCCGATCCGGAGCAGGCACCCACAATCGGCCGGCTGACAGCGCGACGCAAACCGTAAAGGGCGGCACACCCAGCAATCGGCCGTTCTGCCATCGAATACCGTCGATTGCCGCCGCCTGCAGGCGGGGGCTACAATCCGGCGGTGACTCACCCGCCCCATCCAGATTCCCCCGAGCACCCCGCGTGGGACCGGCTGGACTCCTGGAAGGAGATTGCGAGCTACCTCAAGAGGGACGTCACCACGGTACAAAGGTGGGAGCGACGCGAAGGCATGCCCGTGCACCGGCATCTCCACGACAAGCTGGGATCTGTCTACGCCTTCCGCAGTGACCTCGACGCGTGGGCCCAGAGCCGGCACGGCCGTCAGACGGTTGACAGTCACCGGCCCCAGGAACAGCCGCCCGAAGAGGAGCCGCCACAATCGCGCGATGCGGCACCGGTCGGCCCACCTGCTCCCGGGCGGCTGCGGCTGGGCCTCTGGACCCTCGCCACCGGAGTGCTATTGCTGGTTGCCGGGCTCGCCACGTGGCAGCTGCGACGCGACCGCTCCTCCACCCTTCTGACCGGTGCCCGTTTTCAGCAACTGACCGACTTCGCGGGGAACGAACACGCCGCAGCGGTCTCGCGCGACGGCAGGTTCGTGGCTTTTCTTTCGGATCGGGACGGCCCGACAGACGTCTGGGTGACTCAGACCGGGACCGGGAAGTTCTACAACCTGACGCACGGGGCGGAGAAGGACATCGCCAATTCATCGCTCCGCACGCTTGGCTTCACCCCCGACGGGAGCCTCGTGACGTACTGGAGACGCGTGATCGATTCGACGGGCACGCACATCAGTACCTGGGCGGCGCCGGTTCTCGGCGGGCCGCCGCGGCCTCACCTCGAGGGTGTGGCGGAATTCGATTGGACCGCCGACGGGGCGCATCTCGTCTACCATACCCCCGGCCCCGGCGATCCCATGTTCGTGCGCGAGAAAGAGCAGGCGGAGGCGCGGCCGATCTTCACCACGTCACCTGGACGGCATAGTCACTTTCCGGTCTGGGCGCCGGATCAGTCATTCGTCTATTTCGTCCATTCGGTGGAAGGGGCGGTCCCCGAGCGCATGGACATCTGGCGCATCCCGCGGACCGGGGGCACGCCCGAGCGGATCACGCATCACGATTCGCGCGTCACGCACCCCGTCTTCGTGGACGCGCGGACGCTCGCCTACCTGGCGAGCGACCCGGATGGTTCCGGACCGTGGCTTCACACGCTCGACGTCGAGCGCCGTGTGCCGCACCGCGTCAGCTTCGGGCTATACGTCGCTCGCCGGCAGCACTGACGGGCGCCGCCTGGTAGCCGCGCTGACCCGCCGGCAGGGGGCGCTCTGGCGGCTTCCGATCACCGACACTCGAACCGAATCGTCAGCGGCGCGGCGCATCCCGCTGACCACTGGAAGCGGATCGTCTCCGAGGTTAGGCCCCGGTTACCTCCTTTATGTCTCTTCGAAGGGGGAGAGCGACAGCATCTGGAAGCTCCAGGGTGAGGTCGCCACTGAACTGTGGAATGCGCCCGGGACGCGGATCGTTGGCCCCCCCGCCGTGGCCAGGGATGGACGGCGCATCGCGTTCTCGACACGACGAAACCGACAGACATCCCTGCACGTCGCCAATGTGGATGGGACCGGCACTCGAATCGTGACCAGCTCGCTCGAGTTGCAGGGGGCTCCGGTCTGGGCGCCGGACGGCCAGTCGATCACCATCGCCTCGACCGTCGATGGAACGCCGCGGCTGTTCAACGTACCACTCGACGGCGGTACCCCCTCGCCGCTCGTCTCGGAGCACTCGACCGATGCGGCCTGGTCGCCTGACGGGACGGTGGTGGTTTACACCGGGCCGGATGTCGGCACGACGTTTCCCTTGAAGGCGGTGACCGCCACCGGCAAGGCGTCGGCACTGCCCGCGTTGACGCTCACCCGCGGGGCGAGACACGTGGCCTTCCTGCCAGGGGGGCGAATGCTGGTCGTACTCCGTGGCCAGATGGAGCACAAGAATCTGTGGCTGATCGACCTGTCAACCGGCGCCGAGCGGCAATTGACTGACTTCGGTCCGGATTTCACCGTCCGAGACTTCGACATCTCCCCCGACGGGCGCGAGATCGTCGTCGAGCAGGTGCAGGAGCATTCGGACATCGTGTTGATCGAACTACAACGGCGCTGACGATCGAGCAGGATCCACGCATCAAAGGAGCCCTGTCCATGCGCTGGTCGGCAACCTTTCTTCAGCGGCGTGGCACGTGCTCGTCGCTTCCATGGCGAGGGCTTCAGCCCGACGACAACCGAACTCTTCAACTACTCGGCGAAGCTGTTCCCCTCTCGGTGCGACCCGTCGGGTTCGCAGTTGGGGTTCTGCGCCGAAGCCGAAGGCGCCATCGTCGACTGGAGCTTCCATAACACTGGAAGTGCGCAGCTCCTCGGGAAAAGTGTTCCATCCAGAGCTGCCTGAATTGGCGTCGTAAAGAGCGGCCGTCGCGTGGCGATTGTGCGGCTCCCGACTCGCCCGCTCAAGGCGCTACGCGCTTCCTCGATTTCGCTCCGGCCGCGCTGCGCGCGGTTGCTCCGCGTGGTTCTGAACCAGCGTGGAGGGTGGCGACTGATCGCCACGGGAGAGATGGGGCGACTTCATCTCCTCCGGCAGCCCTCTTCCGGAATTGGCAGGACTCTGCCAGTAGATATGCCAGCCGACATCGCTTCATTTGTCGCGCGCGAAATACCCGCGTTTCGTTCGAGCGACCGCATCCGGTCGCTGCACCTGCACCGAGAGGCTTCGAAACCCTGTGTCCTTCACAACGCCGTCCGACTGGTAAGCGAGCGCGTACTGACTCGAGAGCTCGCGCATGATCTCTGCGTACACACGCGGCAGCTCGTATCGGTGCAGCGGGACAAAGGCCCGTCCGCCGGTCTGCTCGGCGAGGCGGCGCAGCGCGAATTCGGCTGTATCGGATCGACGTAAGAGCAAATTCCTCCCGTTCAACTGGATCGTGTAAATCGCAGCGTCGGATCGTGTGGCGAATTCCAGCAGTTCCTCGAACCCAAGCGGGCTTGTGGTGTCGTGGCCGTCGGATAGCACCACGATCGTGCGGCGACGAGGTGCGCTCGTCCCAGAGGCAGGCGGCGTCTTGCTGAGTTCCTTCAGCGTTACGTACACGGCGGTATAAAGGGTGGTCGTCTCGCCTGGCTCCAGCCGTCGGATCGCAGCCTCGAGGGCACTGTGGTCGCTGGTGAAGTCCTGCAGCACCCGTTGTTCAGCTGCCAGCCACCCAAGACGGCCGACAACATACCCGGTTGATTCAGCCACTGCCGGCCCGAACCGAACGGCAGCTCGGCGATGCTACGAATGTTCAGCACGTGCGGGATATTGATGCCGCTGATCCCCCGATTCAGGTGATAGAGCTCGGGGATCTTGATGACCGGCTGGTTGTCACTGTTGACCGCTCCCGCGATTCCGATGGCTCTGGAAAACGTGTAGTTCACGTTGAACGAATAGCCATTTCGGAAACGACGGCTGAGCCGCGTCTGCAAGCCGTTGTCGTGGGAATTGCCGATGGGCGCGATGAGCTGCGTGGATGCCGTGCGCCCAAATCGCTGAACCAACTGGCGTCCCGCACTGCCGCCCCCGATAGGCGACCAGTTCTGCTCCCGCACGCCGAGCTGATCGACCTGTCTCGTACCCACATAAGCGGCCTCTGTCACCAGCCCCCAGCCCAGTTCCTTTTCGAACGCGACGTTCCAGGACTCGACGCGGCCGCGCTTGAAGTCGTCCGGCAGCGTCACAACCGTGACGTTCCCGGGCACTGCGATGGTCCCGCTCTGCAGATCCGGCTCGGGAATCAG
>JBBQEJ010000017.1:0-54674 GCA_038320555.1 Vicinamibacterales bacterium
CGAGCCGCCTTGCGCCGTCTACGTCGTGTGTCAGGCTGTCGCCGACCATGACCGCTTCAGCTGCTTCCACGCGCGCCGCGCGGAGCGCGGCTTCGACGATACTGCGATGCGGCTTCATATAGCCGTGCTCCACCGACGACACCGTGACAGCGAAGAGTCCCTGCAAATCGAAATGGGTCTGGACCGATTCCAGGCACCGGTGCGAGTTCGAGATCAATCCCATCTTCAGCCCTGACGCGTGAAGTGTGCGAAGCACCTCGGGCACGTCGTCGTACATCGTGAAGTGCTGGCAGGCGGCCCATTCGTCGTAGATCTCGCGTGCTACCGTGTCGACCGACGGCCCGCGGCCGCCCATCCCTTCGATGATACGTTTCGTGTAGTCCACATAAAGCTGCACGTCGTAAATGTCGTCGCCCGTATCAAGACCTGAAGCCGCCCCGGCGACCGCCCGATCAAAGGCGGACGGATCGACGGCGATGCCGTGACGGGCACAGAAGTCGTGGTAGCCCGAAGCCTGGAATCGCGGACCCGGGTAGATGAGGGTGAAATCGACGTCGAAGAATACGCCGCGCGTCGGGACGCGCTCGGTCATCGTTGGAGTCCGGTACCGAGATCGGGGCCGGCGATCGCGATAGCAGCACGGTCGGGGCACAGCACCTCCGCCGAGGCCGACCTGATCTCGTCAACGGCCACCGATTCGAGAAGTGCTGGAAGGCGCCGATCGTAATCCGGCCCGAGGCCGAACTGTTCGCAGCTCTGCAGGAATTCGGCAATGCTGTAGTTGGTTTCGAGCAGCCGCGGAATCGATCCGATCAGATACGCGCGCGTTTCTTCGACTTCGAGCGGCGTTGGGCCGTGTTTGCCGAGCTGGCGCACTTCCGTATCGATCGCCTCGATCGCACGCTCGACGTTTTTTGGATCGACGCCGGCCCGGACCACGAGCGGCCCCTCGCCGACGGTCGGATCGAACGAGCTGAACGCGTAATAGGCCATTCCCTGACGTTCACGGATGTTGTCAGCGAGCCGGCCGCCCAGCCCGAACTGGCCGAGGATGTTGTTCATCATCCAGTACGAGTAGTAGCGGGGATCGAGGCGGCTGATGGTGGTAAAGCCATACGCAATGTCTGTCTGGGCTTTGCCGGGCATCGGTATCGTGCACACCCGGCGGACCGGTCGGGATGCGGGCGCCGGAACAACGATCGCGCTCGCCGGGGCACCGGTCCATCCTTCGATCTGCATCGCGGCACAGTCGATCGCACGTGTGGCCTCGACGTCGCCCACGACGGCGAGCGACAGGACCGCCGGCCGGACGTACGAGGTGTGAAAGCCGGCAACCGCATGACGGTCGATCCGCTCGAGCGTCTCGACGGATCCCTTGGCGCGGCGACCGTACGGATGTCCGGCGCCGTACAGCAATTTTGAAAGCGTTTCGACCGCGCGGACGGCGGGGTTGTCCTCGTCCTGGCGCAACGCGGTAATCGATTCGGCCCGCCGCTTTGCCAGCTCCTCCTCGGGAAAGGCCGGCCTTCTTGCGACGTCCATGACGATCGCGAGCACGTCCTCGAAGTCTTCCGCGAGGCACGTGCACGACAAGGTCATCGTATGCCGCGTGGTGCCGACTCGCAGCGAAACGCCTCGCTGGTCGAGCTCCCCGGCAATTTCATCGCCGGTGCGCCGCTCGGTGCCTCTGTCGATCACCCGTCCGGTCAGGTAGGCGAGCCCGGTCAAAGCATCTGGTTCATGGAGGCTCCCGGCCAGAAAGGTCGCATTGATCGAAACGGCCGGGATCGCGGAGGTCTCCTGGACAATCACGACCGCACCGTTGTCGAGCGTGACCCGAACAGGAGACAAGCCCGCCGCAACGCTCGTGGGCATCACCGCGATGCCACCGGACGGAACCATCCGACGGTTCGCGACATCTGTCCAAAACGGCGTCGCGCGACGTCGCACACCTGCTCGGCCGTAACGGTCTCGATACGTCCTGGCAGCGCGGGCAGATACTCAGGCCCGGCAACCGTTTCGAAATACCCGATCTGATGCGCGATGTTGGTGACGCTGTCGTTTTCGAACACCAGACGCGCCCGGAGCTGCCGCTTTGCGCGGACGAGTTCGGCGACATCGACCCCGTCGGTCCGCACCCGTTCGATCTCCTCCAGCGCGGCAAATTCAACCGCGTCGAGCGGCACACCCTCCATCGCCGTAAACGACAGCGTGTAGAGAAACGGGTGTGCGGTGGGCATGACGGCCCCCGACACGATCGATGCAAGCCCGCGCTCGACAAGGGCCGTGTAGAGACGCGCCTTGCGCTGAGGAGGTACCCCGCGAAAACTCGACCAGAGGTTGACCCCCTTGGCGCCGGTGAGGATCGCGTCGAGCACGAGCATGGGAAAGAAATCCTCGTCGGTGGCGGCCGGAGCGTGGAACACTATCTTGACGTAGCCGGTCGTGCCCTCGCGCTCGATGAGGACTCGGCGTTCGCCCAGCTGCGGTGGCTCTGTCGTTCGGATCCGCCCCGGTTCCGGACCGGAAGGAGTGTCTCCGAAGTGCCTCGCCGCCCGCCGGAGCACATCGTCGGCATCCACATCGCCGACCACCACGAGCGTCGCATTGTTGGGGATGTAGAACCTGCGGTAGTGACCGTATAGGTCGTCCCGCGTCATCGAAGTCAGGTCAGCGAGCCATCCGATGGTCGGATGCCCGTACGGATGCGCACGGAAGGCGGAGGCGGTCACTTCGGTATCGAGCAGCTGATCCGGATCGTTCTCACCCCCCTGGAGCTCTGAAATGATGACTGTCCGCTCCGACTCGCACTCGGCGGGATCGTAAAGTCCTTGCCCCATCCGCTCCGCCTCGATGAACAACATCTGATCGAGCGCGGCGCGGCCTGCGGTTTCGAGATAGGTCGTCTGATCGATCCACGTGTATCCGTTCCACATGCCGCCGAAGCGCTCAACGATCCCCTTCATCTCCTCACGCGGGATGTGAGCCGTGCCTTTGAAGTTCATGTGCTCGACCCAATGAGAGACACCGGTGAGGGCCGGCCCTTCGTCGCACGATCCGACGCGATACCAGCACCAGACCGACACCAGCGGAGCCGTGTGAACCTCCTGAACGACGACCTTCAGACCGTTCGAAAGGTAGTCAGAACGAACGCGAGAATGGGCAGGCACAGCGGTCGGGAGCGTCATCATGTCCATTATATAGGCCCGATTTACGCACATTTTTGAACAGGATTGGGTCCTACGGATGAGCTGGGAGCCGAAAGACAAGCGTTTTCGCGTGGCCTGTGGCTTGCACAACAAAGGGCGAAACGTTGACTGACGGTTGCGACGACGAACTGCTCAGCTAATGACGACGAGTTTGTAATACAGGAGGAGTCAAGATGCTCAAGGGAACGATTCTCGCGCTCGCCATCGCTGTCCCGATGTTCTCGGGCGTGGCGCAGGCGCAGGAGAACGCCACGCTCACACTACGGTCGGGAGATAAGATCTCAGCTCAGCTCATCGATCTCGGGGGCGTCGGCTTCACGGTCAGGGTCAACGGGGCCGAAAGGCAGATCCCCGCGAACGACGTCGCCGTGATTGACTTCACAGGTGGATCGATGAGTGATGCGGACTGGGCGAAGGTACCGGAAGGCCAGCAGGTCGTGTTGCTCAGGAACGGCGACACGGTCAATGGACAGCTCTACGACATCGGCGGCACCACGCCGCTCAAGATCACCATCAGGACGCCGTCGGGTGAGCGCGAATTCTCATCGAATGAAATCGGCCGCATCATTCTTGCGCGTCCGGCCAACACCGTGGCGACAACCGGAAACAAGGCCGCGCTGGCTCCGGCGACCGGTTCGGGGATTTCCGTAACGCCGAAACAGCCGTGGACCGCGACGGGCCTGACCGTTCGAAAGGGCGAGGTCCTGGCGTTCAACGCGACGGGTGAAGTTCAGTTGAGCGGCGACCAGAACGATATCGCTAGCCCGTTCGGCTCGAAAACAGGCCGGAAGGCGGCCAACGCCCCGGTGCCAAACGTGCTCGCGGGCGCCCTCATCGGCCGCATTGGCACCAATGGCCAGCCGTTCGCCATTGGCAGCGGCGTGTCCGTGCCGATGCCGGCTGCAGGACAGCTCTTCCTCGGGATCAACGACGACGGTCTCGACGACAACCAGGGAGAGTTCCGCGTCGACATCACCCGCACCAACCGCCGATAGATCGAGGGGGTCAGATCTCGATTTCGAGAAAATCGAGATCTGACCCTAAGTTTGACAATCGTCGGTCAGCTTCTCGCTTTATGCGCGTGAAATACCGCGCGATCCTGCCGGAACGCTGACTGCATCGAGCTTTTTCCTCGCAACTGATGATAAGCGGCCCGCGCGGCGCGGTACGGCGCGCTCGGCAAACGCGTCACGGAAGTGACGCGCTCAAACCCCAGGCTCGTCAGCATTCCGCAGACCGCAGGAACATTCGGCCCCCACCAGTTGGTCGGATCGTTATTCAACTCACGGCCCGGATAGAACGCCATTGCCGGACGGCGCAACCCGACCATATCGACAACTGTTTCGAGAATGAGCCGATCGCGGGCGACCGATGCGACCCGCTCGAGCGCAAGGAAGGGGTGACGCAAGTGATAAAGGACGCCGAGAAACAACACGAGGTCAAAGGTCCCGACGCGTTCCGGGGTGAGGTCCATCACGTCGATATCGATGTCCTCGACGCGTGAGCCGAGCACCTCGCGCGCGAGCGTGAATCCCGCCTTCGTTCCCCACCCCGATCCGTGCCAGGAATAGTAGTCAGCCGCGACGACGTGCGAGGCGCCGCGGCGCTCGCATTCGAAGGAAAAGAACCCGTCCCATGCGCCGATGTCCAGAACCGACAGACCCTCGAGGGAGCCGGGCAGCTGCGCCCTGGCAAGGCGCCACGGAGAATCGTCCACGCCCTGTGTCGTGACGCCGCCGCCGAGATCGATCGTGTGATACCAGCGAATCGCCGCCACCCGCTTTTGAAGGTCGTTGCCCGGCATCCGGCTCCATTCTGTCATGTGGCGCCGCCCGGACACCGCCATGCACTAAAATGAAAAGATCAATGGCCGAGTGGAAAGACACCCTGAACCTTCCCCGCACTGACTTCCCGATGAAGGCCAACCTTCAGACGGCCGAGCCGCAGGCGCTCGCCCGGTGGGCCGAGATGCGGCTCTATGAACGCATTCGCGAGCACCGCGCGGGGCGCAAGAAGTTTGTCCTGCACGACGGCCCGCCTTACGCGAACGGCCGGATTCATCTCGGCACCGCGATGAACAAGATCCTCAAGGATCTCGTGGTGAAGTCACGGACGATGATGGGGTTTGATGCGCCGTACGTGCTGGGTTACGACTGCCATGGCCTGCCCATTGAGTTGAAGGTCGATCGGGAGCTCGGCCCGAAGAAGCGCGACATGTCGATCGCGGATTTCCGGCGCGCCTGTCGGGACTATGCCACTCGCTACATCGACGTCATGAGTGTCGAATTCCAACGGCTCGGCGTCTTCGGCGACTGGGATCACTTGTATCTGACGATGGACTTCCGATACCAGGCCGCCATCGCGCGCGCGCTCGGGAAGTTCGTCGAGCGCGGGCTCGTCTACAAAGGGAAGAAGCCGGTTCACTGGTGCGTCCACTGCCGGACCGCGCTGGCCGAGGCGGAAGTCGAGTACGCGGATCACTCTTCCCCGTCGATCTATGTGGAGTTCCCCCTGGGGTCATCGAGCGTTGACGAACTCGTCCGGCGAGTTCCAGCGCTTGCCGGCCGCCAGGTCTCCGTCCTGATCTGGACAACAACGCCGTGGACCATTCCATCGAACCTCGCGATCGCATTCCATCCCGAGTTCGACTATGCCGCCTACGACGTGGACGGCCGGGCCGTGATTGTGGCCGAGGCGCTCGCTGCTAAAGTCGCCGAAGCGGTAGGACGGACGTTCGGCGCACTGATCGCCCGAATGAAGGGTGAGCAACTCGAGCACATTCGCTTCAGTCATCCCCTCTATGCCCGTGATTCGGTGGGGGTGCTTGCCGATTACGTCACGCTCGAGGCGGGCACCGGCGCCGTGCACACCGCGCCTGGTCACGGCAGCGACGACTTCGTGACGGGCATGAAGTACGGCCTCGAGATCTACGCGCCTGTCGGGCCAGGCGGGCACTTCCTGGAGACGGTCGAGCTCTTCGGCGGACAGCGCGTCTTCGACGCCAACCCGAAGATTGAGGAAGCGCTGAAGGAACGAGGGCGCCTCTGGCACCGCGAGGTGTTTCAGCACGCATATCCGCACTGCTGGCGCTGCCATAACCCGGTGATCTTCCTGGCGACCTCGCAGTGGTTCATCGCCATGGACGCGCCGTTTGATGCGTCCGACGGATCCCGGATCCCGGATCCCGGATCCCGGCAGGATCCCGTCGCGCACACACTTCGCGGGGCAGCCCTGTCCGCCATCGACACGCACGTGAAGTGGGTACCCGCGTGGGGGCACGATCGCATATTCAACATGATCGCCAACCGGCCCGACTGGTGCATCTCGCGCCAACGCGCCTGGGGTGTGCCGATCCCGGCCGTCGACTGCGTCAAGTGCGGCGACGCGCTGCTGACACCAGAGCTCGTCGACCGCGCCGCAGGCGTATTCGACACGTACGGCGCCGACGCCTGGTATGAGCGGCCACTGGCTGAGTTCATCCCGGACGGCCTCACGTGTCCGACGTGCGGCGGCACCGGGTTCGAGCGTGAGCGCGACATCCTGGACGTCTGGTTCGACTCCGGATCGAGCCATGAAGCAGTGCTGCCGTTCCGGCCGGAGCTGACGTGGCCTGCGGACGTGTATCTCGAAGGCAGTGATCAGCATCGGGGCTGGTTCCAGAGCTCGTTGCTCGTCGGTCTCGGCACGCGAAACAAGCCGCCCTTCCGCGAGGTCGTGACTCACGGCTTCATCGTCGCCGAGGATGGCCACAAGATGTCCAAGTCGCTCGGCAACTCCATCGAGCCGCAGGACATCATCAAGGACAGCGGCGCCGAGATCATCCGCCTGTGGGTGACGATGGTCGATTTCCGCGAGGAGGTCAGGCTCGGCAAGCAGATTCTGGCCCGCGTGATCGAGGCCTATCGCAAGATCCGAAACACGCTGCGCTACCTGGCGTCCAACCTGTACGATTTCGATCCGGCGGTCGATCGCATCCCGCTCAATCGGATGCAGGAGGTCGACAGGTTCGCGCTCGCGCGGTACGGCACCGCCGCAGCCTCAGTGCTGCGGGCGTACGAAGAATACGACTTCCCGACGATTTTTCAGGCCATCAACCAGTTCGCGACGGTTGACCTGAGCGCCTTCTATGCCGACGTGTCGAAAGACTGCCTCTACACGTTTGCGGCCGCGTCGCCCGATCGACGGTCAGCGCAGACGGCGATGTTCATCATCGCCGACGGGTTGACGCGGCTTCTCGCGCCGGTTCTGCCGATGACGACCGACGAGCTGTGGCGTCACCTCCCAGGGATGCGCGAGGAATCCGTTCACCTCGCGGAGTTCCCGCGAGATGTGGACGGCCTCATCGAGGCCGGGCTCGTGGCGCGATGGGAGCGCCTCATGCGCATACGCGACGAGGTGAATCGTGCGCTCGAAGCGGAGCGGCAGGCGAAAACGATCGGCAATTCGCTGGGTGCAAAACTGACGCTGCGCGCGCGCGGAGAGGATGGCCGGCTGCTCGAGCAGTACCGCGACAATCTTGCAATGCTGTTCATCGTGTCGGAAGTCGATCTCCAGCGGGCCGACGACGACCGCCCCGACCTGGAGATTACGGTCACACGTGCCGAAGGAGACAAGTGCCCGCGTTGCTGGCGCATCGTGCCGTCGGTTTCCTCTGCGCCCGGTACTCAGGGGCTCTGTGACCGGTGCGTGGAGGCGCTGCAGGGGAATGGCAGACCTGTCGCGGGATGAGCAACCGATGATGATTCCCCCGGAGACGCCGGAGGCGGTCGCGCCCGCCGCGCCTCCGCCCGCCGCCCCGGCTGGCCGCTACGCGCATCCACTGGAGCTTGGCACGATGGGCGTCGTCGTGGCCGTGGACCAGCTGACCAAAGCGATCGTCCGCCAGGTGCTGCCGCTCGGGGAGAGCCGCAGCATCGTCCCGGAGTTCCTGGATCTGACCCACGTCCACAACACGGGCGCGGCGTTCGGGCTGCTGAACGCGGTCGACTTTCCGTACAAGCCGATCGTGATGATTGCGATCGCGGCCGTTGCGCTGGTTGCAATTGCCGCCTACGCGACACAGCTCGGGTTTCACGAGCGCATGGCACGGTTCGGCCTTGCATTGATTCTCGGCGGCGCGTTCGGCAACCTGATCGATCGCGCCGTCGCCGGCTACGTGGTCGACTTCGTCGACGTGTACTGGGGCGCGACCCATTTCTGGGCATTCAACGTGGCGGACTCCGCGATCACGATCGGGGCCATCCTGGTCCTGCTCGATATGATCGGCATCGGGCGGCGACATGCATCCCATCCTGTTTGAAATCGGGCGGTTTCCCGTCTACACATACGGCGTCCTGCTCGCCGCCGCGTATCTTCTCGGCCTGCAGTTCGCGCTGGTGCGCGCTCGGACGCGCGGGCTCGATCCCAACCGGGTCATGGACCTGGGAATCTGGATCATCATCAGCGCTCTGGCTGGCGCGAAGCTGTTGCTGCTCATCGTCGACTTCGACACGTTCAGCCGGAGTCCGGCGGAACTGCTCACGTTATTGCGTTCGGGAGGCGTGTTTTACGGCGGGCTGATTGCCGCCGTCGCGGTCGCGTTGTGGTACTTGCGTCGGCACCGGATGCCGATGTGGACCGTGACCGACGTCTTCGCGCCAGGGATCGCGCTTGGCCACGTGATCGGCCGCATGGGATGTTTGTTCGCCGGGTGCTGTTTCGGCCGTCCGACCGACGTGCCCTGGGCGATCACGTTCCACAGTCCATACGCGGCCGAGAACGTCGGCACGCCGCTGAACGTGCCGCTGCATCCAACCCAGCTGTACGAGGCTGGGGCCGAGCTTCTGATCCTCGTTGTGCTCCTCGCGACGGAAAAGAAGGGGCGGCCCTTTCCCGGGCGGACGTTCTGGGGCTATATGTTCCTTTACGGTGTGTCGCGTTTCATCATCGAGTTCTACCGCGGCGACACGCGCGGCACGGTCGGGATGTTCTCCACGTCGCAGTTCCTGTCGCTCATCATCGTGCCGCTGTCGATCATCATGCTGATCGTCCTCGGCCGTCGCTTCGACAGCCCGGCGCCGCAGGTGGCCGCGCGGCGCGCGCGGGCGGCCTGATGTCCCCTGACGGCACGCGGCGGCTCGTCGTCGAGCCCGATCAGGATGGCGCCCGGCTCGATCACTTTCTGACCGCGCTTCTTCCCGACCAATCGCGCTCGCACGTCCAGCGGTTGATCAAGGACGGACGCGTCACGGGCCCGGTCGCTTCCCTGCGGCCCAGCACTGCGGTCCGAGCCGGGCAGGCGTATGAGGTCGACATTCCGCCGCCGACGGCAGCGACGCCTGAACCAGAGGCCATTCCGATTCGAATCGTGTACGAGGATGAGCACCTGGTCGTGCTCGACAAACCTGCGGGGATGGTGGTCCATCCCGGGGCGGGGCACCGCGGCGGCACGCTCGTCAATGCGCTGCTGCATCACGTCAAAGATCTCAGCGGGATCGGCGGCGAGTTGCGGCCGGGGATCGTCCATCGACTCGATCGCGGGACATCAGGGCTCATGGTGGTGGCAAAGAGCGACCTCGCGCACCAGGCACTGTCGCGCCAGTTCAGCGATCGCGAGGTGGACAAGGAATATGTCGCGCTTGTCTGGGGACTTGTGCAGCCGGGCCGGCGCATTGACGCGCCCATCGGCCGCGATCCTGGAGACCGCCAGAAGATGTCCACACGCGCGCGGCGCGCGCGAAACGCCGTGACGCGCGTCACATTTGCGCGCCACTACAAAGGCGTGTCGCTGTTGAAGGTCGCGATCGCAACCGGGCGCACGCACCAGATCCGGGTGCACCTCAGCGCGATCGGCCACCCGATTGTCGGCGACGCGACGTACGGCGGCGTGCACCGCCGGACCGGTTCGCATCTGCGCGCCGTTCAGCGCCTCGAGCGGCCCTTTCTCCATTCCGCGCGGCTTGCGTTTACACATCCGGCCGATGGCCGACGGGTCGAGTTCGACTCGCCGCTGCCACTCGAATTGCAGGCCGTGGTGGATGATATTGAACAGAGAGAAGAAGACGCTGAGTAGCTGGAAGCTGGAAATTGAAAGCTGGAAAGAAACCGGAAGCTGAAGCGGGAAGCTTCATTCAAGAGGTCCCCTATGTCCGACGTCGAGCGGCTCAGTCACGAACGTGTCTATGACGGAAAAGTATTCGACGTCGATCGCGACAGAGTGCGGATGCCGAACGGCCGGGAGGTGACGGTTGACGTGATACGTCATCCGAAATCCGTCGTGCTGATTCCCGTGACCTCGCCGGGCCACGTGATCCTCGTCAGGCAGTTCCGCTACGGCGTGAACGCGTTCCTGTGGGAGCTCCCGGCCGGGAGCGTGGACGAGGGGGAATCGCCCGAGCAGGCGGCGCGGCGCGAATGCCACGAGGAAATCGGCCTCGTGCCGGAAACGATCGTGCGACTCGCAGCCATGTATCCGACGCCTGGCTATTGCGATGAGGAGATGGTGTTCTTCCGGCTGTCGAATCTGGAGGAGCCAACCGAGGCAGCCGCCGTGGACGAGGATGAAGACATCGAAGCGAAGACCTTCGAACTCCGCGACGCGCGCGACATGGTGCGCCGCGGGGAGATCACCGACATGAAGACCGTCGTGGGGCTGGCGCTCATCTGAGATCAGAGCCTGACGGAAGTGACGAAGAGAACGGAGTTCACAACGAAGAAACGAAGAAAACGAAGACGAACGAAGAATTCGTTGTTAACGAAAAAAAATTAGTCTTCGTTCGCCTCCGTTAACTTCGTTCCTTCGTTGTGAACTCCGTTATCTTCGTGAGCTACGTCAGCTCGCCGCTACTGCACGGCCTCCCGAATCTCCTCGTCAATCGGCAGGCCCGTATGCGACTGCGCGGCTGAGGGCATGAGCGCGATGGCGGTCACTTCCTCGATGTGCCCGACGTAGTGGATCGTGAGCTGCCGCCGGAGCTCTTCGGTCAGATCCTCTTTGATGTTCTTCTCGTTCTGACGCGGCAGAATCACTTCGGTGATGCCGTGCCGGTGCGCCGCCAGGACCTTTTCCTTGATGCCGCCGACGGGCAGCACGCGGCCCGAGAGCGTGATCTCTCCCGTCATCGCGACGTCGCCGCGCACCGGCCGGCCGGTCAACTCGGATGCCAGCGCCGCGACCATGGTGACGCCTGCCGACGGACCATCCTTGGGAATCGCGCCCGACGGCACGTGGAGATGCACTTCGGCGTCCTTGTAGAACGCCGGATCGACGCCGTATCGCGTGGCATGCGCGCGGAACCATGAAAGCGCGGTGCGGGCCGATTCCTTCATGACGTCGCCCAGGTGCCCGGTCAGCGTGAGGCTTCCGCCTCCCTGCATGCGCGACGCCTCGACGAACAGCACCTCGCCGCCTGCAGGGGTCCAGGCCAGCCCGACGGCCACGCCGGGATCCTTCGTGCGGTTCTCGATTTCCTCGTCGAGGAACGTCGGGGCGCCGAGCATGGCCACCACGAGCTCATCGGTAATGACGATCGGGGCCTCGTCTCCTTCGGCTCGGCGGCGGGCGACCTTGCGGCAGAGCGCGGCAATCTCTCGTTCAAGGTTGCGAACGCCGGCCTCGCGCGTGTAGCCGCGGATGACGGCGCGGATTGCCCGTTCGGTGAACTCGACCGTCTCGCCCGACAGCCCGTGATTGGCAATCTGCTTCGAGATGAGATGCTCGACGGCAATCTTGAGCTTCTCCTCCTCGGTGTAGCCGGCAAGCTCGAGCACTTCCATGCGATCACGAAGAGCCGGCGGAACGGGATCCAGCACGTTGGCGGTCGTCAGGAAGAGCACTTCGGACAGATCGAACGGCACGTCGAGATAGTGATCCCGGAACGTGTTGTTCTGTTCGGGGTCGAGCACCTCGAGCAGCGCCGACGCTGGATCGCCGCGGAAGTCCGAGCCCAGCTTGTCGATCTCGTCGAGGATGAACACGGGGTTCTTCGACTCCGCGCGGCGCAGCCCCTGAATGATCTGGCCGGGCAGCGCGCCGATGTATGTGCGGCGATGCCCGCGGATCTCAGCCTCGTCGCGCATCCCGCCGAGCGACACCCGCACGAACTTGCGGCCGAGCGAGTTCGCGATCGACTTGGCCAGCGACGTCTTTCCGACGCCCGGCGGGCCGAGGAAACACAGGATCGGCCCCTTGACGTCGGGGTTGAGCTTGCGGACCGCGAGGTACTCGATCACGCGGTCCTTCACCTTTTCAAGACCCGAGTGATCGGCGTCGAGGACATCCTTGGTGCGGCGCAGATCGATGGAATCCTCCGTGCGCTTGGCCCACGGCAAGCCGACGATCCAGTCCATGTAGGTCCGCGAGACGGTGTATTCCGCCGCCGCCACCGGCATCTTCGACAGCCGATCGAGCTCGCGCAGGGCCTCTTTCTTCACGGCGTCCGGCATGCCCGCCGCGTCGATCTTCGCGCGCAGCTCGTCGATCTCGCGGGCCTGGTCGTCCCCTTCACCGAGCTCCTTCTGAATCGCCTTGAGCTGCTCGCGGAGGAAATATTCGCGCTGGTTCTTGCCGACCTCCGACTGCACCTGCGACTGGATCTTCGAGCCGAGCTCGAGCACTTCGAGCTCCTTGATGAGGATCCGGTTGAGCGAATCCATGCGCGCGCGGATGTCGAGGGTGTCGAGCACTTCCTGTTTGATCGGCGTGCCGATCGTCGTCAGGCTCGACGCGATGAAATCGGCCAGCTTGCCCGGGTCGGTGATGTTTGCCGACAGCGCCTGGAGATCGTCGGACAGCACGGGCGACAGCGAGACGACCTGCTGGAAGTTGCTCTTGATGTTGCGCTGGAGCGCGTCGATCTCGAGGTGATCCTCCTCGCGCAGGCTCTCTTCGGCCGCCACGACCGCGCCCCGCAGGTACGGACGCATCTGCACAATACGCTCGAGACGCACGCGGGCCAGCCCCTGCACGATGAGCCGCAGGCTGCCGTCAGGCAGCTTGAACATCTTGTGAATGTGCGTGGCGGTCCCGATCGAATAGAGGTCTTCGAGCGCAGGATCCTCCACCGAGGCTTCACGCTGCGTGAAGACACCAATCATCCGGCCAGACGTGGTCGCCTCCTCGATCAGGCGCACCGAGGCTTCGCGGGCCACCGCGAGGGGCATGAAAGAGTTGGGGAACAGCACCGTATCCCGGAGGGGCAGTACGGGCAGCTCCCCCGGAATCGACAGCGGCCGCTCGCCGGACACTATCAGGTCTTCATCGAACGGGTCGGTTTTTTCGGACTGATCGCTCATTCGGCGATCCTCCTGGATCTACGATCAACGATTACGACTTTGGTGATAATACGCGGAAACGGAAGAAGGCGGGGGGCCGTCGGCGCCGGAGCCGGCAGCGCCCGGCACACCCCTGGAGGGCGGCCGGGCGCCAGTCGAACTTATCCCTGCATATCGATGAAGAGCGACGCTGCGCCGCGCCGCTGCGCGATCGCGCGCTCGCGCTGCTGCGCCGTTTCCCGTGCCTCTTCGCAGTCCTTGCAACGGACGGCGAACGGCAACGCCCGAAGACGGCGCTCGGAAATCTCTTCCCCGCACTCGAAACAATAGCCGAACGTGCCTTCCTCGAGCCGGCGCAACGCTTCCTCGATCTTGTGCAGCGTTTCCGCCTTCATCTGGATGAGCGCGAACTCGATTTCGTCCTGAATATCCGCTTCGGAGCTCTCGGCGGCGTCGAGGACCCCCTGGGTTGGGCTATTGGGGCTCTCGGTGCGCACGTCCCGGATTTTCTCCTGGACCTGGTCCATGATCTCCCGGCGGCGCTCCTCGAGAATCCGGGTGAGCTCCGCATATCGATCCCGCGTCATCTGTCCGCCAGGGCTCTTACGAACAGCCATATGAATCCGCTCCTTTCCGTCTCCGCTCGGCCTGTCTTCAGTCGCAGGCCTCATGCAAATAAGTTGCCAGTTAATAAGCCCAACAGTCTACACAAAAAGGGCCGTTTTGTGAAGGGGCTTGGACGAAGGATCAGGAGGGGGCGTGGAAAAAGTGACACAGTTGCCGGTTTGACGTGTGGCAGTCACGCACCACGATCCCTTCCAGTGCCCTCCCAGATCTGCTTCATGTTCAAGCTCTTACAAGCCCATTACTCCGTTTCCGGCTGGGTGGCTCCGCTATTGAACGTTTAGACGCCAGACCCCCGGCTGCCGGTTCGGTTGCCCTCGAAATGTCACGACTCTCCGATGGAGCAGTCCCGCGGTGGCCTTATGCGATCTGAAGGCCAGTTGAGAGCGTCTGCGCGCGTATGCGCGGTCCGCAGGGAGCCCCTACTGGATGAATCGCTTTCCAATCGAGCCGTTCGGGACGATCCCTCGATCGATCAGTTTCCTGCCGTCGCGGGAACTGCCTGTGCGCAGCCATTTTTCGTAGAGCCGAAGGAGGTCTGCGCTCGACGTGATCGCCGTGCGTTCGCTGATGTCAGCCAGGACGTCCATGTATCCGACAAACTTACGGGCGAGCTCGCCGAACACTTCCGCGAACGTGTCCTCGTCACGACGGCTGAGCGATCCATACGCGTATTCCCCCATCGACACGTAGTAGTCCACATCGATGGTCCGGCGCCGCAGGCTGTCGGAGAAGAAGCCGGAGGTGAACAACGAGAAATCGCCCAGACTCCGAAGCCGTGCCCGCTGCTCCGATCCGCCGGTCTGCAACGCCCTCGTGAGCCGGATAGCGAGCGGCTCGGTGTCGAGATCGCTGGTGCCGCGCGCGTCGGGGCGGACGAATTGACAGAGCAGATTGACGAGGTAATACGCGGTCAGGTCGCCCGCCTGGATACGCTGACGGACGAGCGCGGAGTCTACGAGCTCCTTGAAGTACTCGGCTGGTGCCTGCTCGCGCAAAAGCGGACGGTCCATCGGGCCTCCTCCGTTCCAGCGTGGCGCCTGTGCCACGCGTAGACACCCGGCGCCAAGGCACCGGGCTCAACAGGATTGCAACTCGTATTCCGTCGCGCGCGCCGGGAAACGCTCGCAATTTGAGGCGGGATAATGCCGATTATACGGGGCGCATTACAATTTTCAACCCTAATGTCCTCCAAAGGCGCCGCTAAAGGCGCCGCCAGGGCGCCCTGTAAGGCTCACGGCGCCCCCGTGATATAATTCAGCGTTTGTGCCGCTGCGCTGGCCGCGGATATACCGCTCAATCAACGTTTTTCACCCGCTCCATAGGCTCAGTCATGGCGAAACGCTGCGAACTCTGCGGAAAAGGCCCGGTTGTCGGGCGGAATGTGAGCCACGCGCACAATGTGACCGCGCGTCGGTTCGAACCAAACCTCCAGCGCGTCCGCGCGATGGTGAACGGCGGCATCCGCCGCCTGCGTGTCTGCACGCGCTGCCTGAAGTCCGGCAAGGTCGTCAAGGCCGCCTGACGTGCGGCAGGCCGTTTCGACCCCGTCGGCGCCGAAAGCCATCGGGCCCTATTCCCAGGCCATCCGGGCCGGCTCCCTGCTTTTCGTGTCCGGACAGGTGCCGATAGATCCGGCGACCGGTCAGATCGTGAATGGAGATATCGCGGCGCAGACGCACCGCGTCTTTCAGAACATCGGCGAGATTCTCAAGGCCGGTGGCGCATCCTTCGACCACGTCGTCCGCACCACGGTGTTCCTTGCGGACATGAACGATTTCGCGGCGATGAACGGGGCCTACGCGACGTACTTCACGGCGCCCGCCCCGGCGCGGGCGACGGTCCAAGTCTCGCGCCTTCCCAAGGATGCGCGCGTCGAAATCGATGTTATTGCATCCTTCGGATAGTTCTAGGTTTTCGGTTTTCGGTTTACGCTGGGTTGTCGGTTCCAGGTTTTTGTGGGTTGTAAACTCATGACGTTGAACCTAACCAACCTGAAACCCAACACAAAAACCTGAAACGTTCTACCTCGACGCTCTCTCCACATCGACCACTCCCGCGATGCTGCGGAGCGACTTGATCACCTTCTGCAGGTGTTTCACATCGCTGATTTCGACGGTCATGTCGATGCGTCCCATCTGATCGTCCACCGTCGCCTCGACGTTGCGGATGTTCGTGTTGATGCCAGCAATCTTCGAGCTGACATCGGCAAGGATCCCCTTGCGGTCCTCGACCTGGATCGTCAGGCGCACGGTGTAAGGGGTTCCGTCTTTCCCCTTGTCCCACTCCACGGCAATGCGGCGTTCGGGGTCGTACAGCAGGTTGAGGACGTTCGAGCACGTGGCGGAGTGGACCGAGACGCCTTTCCCGCGCGTGATGTAACCCACGATCTTTTCGCCGCGGATAGGATTGCAGCATCGGGCGCGGAAGACCATCAGGTCGTCAATGCCGTGTACCGTAATCTTGTCGTCGCCGGTCGAGCCAAGCACGCGGCGCATGACCGAGGCGATGCCGCCTTCTGGCGGGGCCTCCTTCAGCTCTGTCTGCGGGACGAACTTCGCCAGGACCGTCTTCGGCGACAACTTGCCGTAGCCGAGGGCCGCAAACAGCTCGTCGGACTTCCCCATCCCGTACTCGCTCAGCACACGCGCCATCGTCTCGGGCTCGGTGAGCGTCTTGAGATTGAGCCCGTAGCGCCTTGCTTCCTTGTCGAAGAGCTTCCGTCCGAGCTCGAGGCTCCGCTCCTTCTCCTCCGAGTGGATGAAGTGCTTGATCTTGTTTCGCGCCCGGGACGTGACGACGAAGTTCAGCCAGTCGCGGCTCGGCTTGTGACCCGGTGTCGTGACGATCTCGACGATGTCGCCGTTACGAAGACGCGCCCGAAGCGGCACCATCTTGCCGTTGACGCGCGCGCCGACGCACCGGTGGCCGACGTCGGTGTGGATCGCGTACGCGAAGTCGACCGGCGTGGCGTCACGCGGAAGCGCCTTGACCTCGCCGCGAGGCGTGAAGATGTAGACCTCCTCCGGGTAGAGCTCGATCTTGAGGTTCTGCAGAAACTCCTGCGGATCGCGCACCTCCTGCTGCCACTCGAGCAGCTGCCGGAGCCAGACGAAGTACTGCTCGTCGCGCCCCGCGCCGACACGCCCTTCCTTGTATTTCCAGTGCGCGGCGATGCCGTCCTCGGCGGTGCGGTGCATCTCGGCCGTCCGGATCTGCACTTCGAAGGGCACCCCCCGGTCGCTGATGACCGACGTGTGCAGCGATTGATAGCCGTTGGGCCGCGGCATCGCGATGAAGTCCTTGATCCGTCCGGGGACGGGTGACCACGTCTGGTGGATGATGCCGAGAGCGCCGTAACAGTCCTTGACCGATTGCGTGACAATCCGGAGCGCGACCATGTCGTACACCTGATCGAGCTCAATCTTCTGCCGCTTCAGCTTCTGATGGATGCTGAAGAGCCGCTTGATGCGTCCGTCGATTTCGAGGACCGGGACCTGCGCCTCCGCAAGCTTCGCGGAGACGTTCTTCTTCAAGTCCTCGATCATCCCCTCGGTCGCACGCCGCCGCTTCTCGACACGCGAGCGCAGCGCTTCGTACGCCGCCGGCTCCAGGTATTTGAAGGCCAGCTCCTCGAGCTCGTTCTTGATCTTGCTCATGCCGAGCCGGTTGGCAATCGGCGCGTAGATGTCCCGGGTCTCCTGCGCGATTTTCACCCGCCGTTCCTCCGGCAGATGATGGAGCGTGCGCATGTTGTGGAGGCGATCCGCGAGCTTCACGAGAATCACGCGGATGTCGTCCACCATCGCGAGTAGCATCTTGCGGAAATTCTCCGCCTGCCGCTCCTCGCTCGACGAGAAGGAAATGGCGCCCAGCTTGGTGACCCCTTCGACGACGTGCGCAACGTCGGCGCCGAACAGCTCCTTGATCCGCTCGATAGGGGTCTGGGTGTCCTCGACGATGTCGTGCAGCAGGCCGGCGGCAATCGCGACGACATCGAGCTTCATGTCGGCGAGCACGTCCGCGACTTCGAGCGGATGCACCAGGTAGGGCTCCCCCGAATGCCGCACCTGTCCCTTGTGCTCGAAGGCAGAGAAGACATACGCCCGCCTCAGCAGGTCAATGTCCGCCTCCGGATGAATGCCCCGGACCTTTTCGACGAGATCCTCGAACCGAATCATGAAGTGTGGTGTCTAAGTTGACGAGGGGAGCTGGCCCGTGGTCCCTGGTTGACGCGGCGTTTTTCCGTTCACTATACTGGCCCGGTTCGGGCGCCGGCAATCCTCCCGTTCGTGCCAGCAGTGCCGAAGCCCAAGGACGACGACACGGACGATTCAAGATCCATTTTAATACCCAGTTTCGTAAAGAAGCGGCCGCCGTTGGGCGCGGGGCCACTTTTGAGGAAAGCATGACCAGAATGCGAAGAACGTCGGCCACCGCGGTCACCGTGGTGCTCGGATTGACCCTGATGGCCGCCGGCTGCGGCAAATACTCCTGGGGGTCGCTGAAGGCCCAGAAGGACTGGAAGGATGGGGGCGACCTTTACCGGGGCTCGGACTGGAAAGGCGCGGCCGCGAAATTCGAATCGGCCCTTGCCTCCGATCCAAGGCGTGTCGAGATTTATTTCTACCTTGGAAACAGTTACGACAACCTCTATAAGGCGAGCCACGCGGGGGAACCCGAGAACGACGCCTACATCCAGAAAGCGATCGAGAACTACCAGAAAGCCGCCGAGCAGGGCCCGAACCCCGAGATCCGCAAGCTGGCGCTCCAGTACCTCGTGGCCGCCTACGGGCCGGAGAAGCTGAACGACCCCGCCAAAGCGGAACCGATCGTCCAGAAGATGATCTCGGTGGATCCCAGCGACCCCGCCAACTACTTCTATCTCTCGAAGATCTACCAGGACGCCGGGCGATACGACGAGGCTGAGCAAACGCTGCTCAAAGCTCGCGACGTCAAGCCGAATGAACCGCTGGTGTACACCACGATTGCCGGCTTCTACAACAGCCAGGGAGACTTCCAAAAGACGATGGAAGCGCTTCACAAGGCAGCCGAGCTCGAGCCGAAAAACCCGCAGGGTTACCAGATGGTCGCGACCTACTACTGGGAGAAGGCCTACAAGGATCACCGCCTCACCTCCGCGCAGAAGAAGGAATACATCCAGAAGGGCATCGACGCGACCGACAAGGCGCTCGCGCTCAATCCGGACTACGCCGAGGCGCTGACCTACAAGAATCTGCTGCTGCGGATGCTCGGGAACGAGGAAACCGACCTGACCAAACGAGCGGCTTACTACAAGGAAGCCGACGACCTGCGCAACCGGGCCATCGAGCTCAACAAAAAGCGCACGGCTGCAGGCGCGAAATAGGCCGCCGGCACGACAAGTCACAAGGGCCGTCCGCAGACAGCGGACGGCCCTGCGGCACCTTCAGGTCCAGCCCTTTCTGCGTCAGCGGCAACGCCGACATGAAGATGACCAGTAGCACCAACAGGACATCGATCAGGGGCGTCATGTTCGGCTCGATCTGCAACCGCCCGCGCGCGGGCCGCACGATATTGGGCAACCTCATAGAGAGCCTCCTCAGCAATCAGCAATCAGCAATCAGCAATAAGTTAGACTCCGTACAAAGCAAAAGGGCGAACCCCGAGGGTCCGCCCTTCACGTATTCCGCAGACTGAGCCTGTCTAGTTGCCGCTCTTCGGCTGGCCCCCCCGGCGCATCTCTTCGGTGACAATGCCGACCTTTTCGACCCCGGCCCCTTTGGCCGCGTCGATCACGGCGATGATCTCGCCGTAGCGCAACCCGCCGTCGCCGGCGATGAACATCGTCTTTACCGCCCGGGTCTCGAAGATGTCCCGCAGGCGCGACTCGAGTTCCTGCATCGTGACCGGCTGATGGTTGATCGAAATATGCCGGTCGTTGGTGTATTCGAGCATCACCTGGGTATTGTCGGCCTGCGTGGCCGGCGCCTTGGTCTCGAGCGGCAAATTGATGTCGACGCCCCGCTGGGTGAGCGGAAGGGTTGCCATGAAGATGATCAACAGGACGAGCAGCACGTCGATGAGCGGCGTGACGTTCATGTCCGAACTCGCGTGCGGGGTTTCCCCCTTGACCACTCTTTCCGCGCCGAAATGCTTGTGCGCGTGCTTCATGGCTACTTGCCTCCCGGAGCGTTCTTGTCGACTTTCTTTTCAGTGATGAGGCCGATGTCTTCGATCCCCACACCCCGGAGGGCGTCCATCGCCTCCATGATCGCGCTGTACTTGGCGTCCTTGTCCCCTCTGATCAGGACGATTTTCTCGGTCTTGTCCTCGAGCGCGGCCTTGACTCTGAGGGGGAATTCGTTCTTCGAGAATTGCAGGCCGTTGACCCAGAACTGATTGGCCGAATCGATCGCGACGACCGTCTGGTTCTGCGTGTCCGGCTTCGCGACCGTGTTGCCGGCCTCGGGCAGCGTCACCGCCACGCCCTGCTGCAACATGGGGGCGATGAGCATCATGATGATCAGCAGGACCAGCATGACGTCCACGAGGGGTGTCACGTTGATGTCCGCCTTGAGGCTGCCTTTTTGCCCGATATCCATTGACATGGGAAGACCTCACAACAATTGGTGAATTCGTGAATCGGTGAGTTGGTGAATTGTTGTTTGTGGCGCCCTGACTGACGCTCTGGCGCGACTTCAATTCACCAATTCACGAATTCACTAAATCACCAATTCACCAATTTCCTACGTCGTCTTCTTGATGAAGTAGTCGAGCAACTCCGACGACGAGTTATCCATTTCGACGTTGAAGTACTCGATGCGGCCGGTGAGGTAGTTGTAAAACCACACCGCCGGGATCGCGACGACCAGACCGAGCGCCGTCTCGACGAGTGCTTCCGAGATACCAGCCGACACGGCGCCGAGACCGCCTGAGCCGGTCGCGGCGATGCCCTGGAACGCCGTGATGATGCCGACAACCGTGCCCAGCAGTCCGACGAACGGCGCCGTGGCGCCGATGGTGGCGAGCGCCGCGACCCCCTTCTTCAGGTCGTTCGCGGTGAGCGCCGACGCGCGCTGAATCGCGCGGCGGACAGTGTCGACAAGATCCTCGCGGCTGAGAGCCGCCCCGCTTTCCTGCTGGAATTGGTATTCCTGCAGGCCGGCGAGCACGACCTTGGCCAGGTGGCTGTACCGATACGTTTTGGAGGACGAGATCGCGATCGCATCCTTCAGCCGTCCATCCTTCAGGTGCTTGGCGACCTGAGGAGCGTACAGCTTCGACTGCCTGCGCGCTTGTGCGAACGTATAGATACGTTCGATCGCCACGCCAAACGAGATCATCGACATGATGACCAGGACGAACGCGATGAGCCTCGCCACCAGGCCCATGTCTCCCCACATCTTAATCAGATCCATCTCGCCACTCCTCCGGTGCTGGAACTATTCCAGGACTAGTTCGGTTACCTGAACGTTATTGAAGCGTGAAATTCACCGTCACGGTCATGATGACCGGCACGGGCACGCCGTTGAGCAGCGTCGGCGTAAACTGCCACTGCTTCACAGCGTCGAGCGCGGCCTGGTCGAGCAACGGGATCGACCGCAGCACCTTCGCGTCCTTGACCCTTCCATCGGCGCCGATTGTGGCCTCGATGATCACCACGCCTGATACGCGCGCGGACTGGGCAATGGGAGGATAGACGGGACGGACATCCCTGGTCTTGGTCGGCGTCTTGATGTTACCGCCGACGCGAACCGGGGCGGCGGGAGGGGGCGGCGGCGGGGCTTGGGGCAGTCCGCCCACGACGCCACCAATCGTGCCTCCGGGCACGCCGCCTTCGACGCCACCCGGCACGCCGGCCGTTGACGGGACAGTGGCCGGTTCCGGGAGGATTTCTTTGGGCGCCTCAACCGGGGCCGCGTTGGGGTTCGCGACCGGTATCGGCTTCACCGGCGTCGCTGCCGCGGGGGCCGGCGGCGGCGGCGGGGGGGGAGGAGGTGGGGGCGGCGACCCGACAAACGCCATCATCGTCGGGGGCGTAGGCATCTCGCCCATGGCCATCAGGGGAATGATGATCACCGCGGCGAAAATTGCGATGTGCACCACAATCGAGAGCGGCACGGTGTACCACTTCTGCGACCCGAGCTTGACGGTCGGGTTCACGACTTCGCCGAACATGTCACGCGGCACGGTCAACCCTCCTGGCTCTTACCGACGGCGGTGCAAGACCGCGAATTATAGTCAGAGCCAAAAACCAGTGTCAACGAAGCTTCTCCGTTTTGTTAGACACCGGCGGTTCCGGAATGGCCCTCCCAGATGGCGACAAAAATGACGCCTTTTTCACGACCGCCGGGCCTGACTCTGAATCCGCATCCCATAAAATGATCGCCAGACGAACACGGCCGACCCGAGAATGAAAACCCCGGCCAGCAGATGGCTCACCAGCGCTCCGTATTGTTCTGCAAGCTGCACGCCCAGTTCTACCGCCAGCAGCCCGAACAAGGTCGTGAACTTGATGACGGGGTTCATCGCGACCGACGACGTGTCTTTGAAGGGATCACCCACCGTGTCGCCGACAACCGTTGCGGCATGAAGCGGGGTCCCCTTTTCCTTCAGCTCGACCTCGACCACTTTCTTGGCGTTGTCCCATGCGCCGCCGGCGTTGGCCATGAAAATGGCCTGGAATAATCCAAAGAGCGCGATCGAGACCAGGTAGCCGATGAAATAGTACGGCTCGAGGAAGGCAAACCCGAGCGTGGCGAAAAACACAGCCAGGAAGATGTTGAACATCCCCTTCTGGGCGTACTGCGTGCAGATCTCGACGACCTTCTTGCTGTCGGCCACCGAGGCTTTCTCGATCGCACCGTCGAGCTTGATGTTGGCTTTGATGAACTCGACGGCGCGATACGCCCCTGTCGTAACCGCCTGCATCGACGCCCCGGTAAACCAGTAAATCATGCAGCCGCCGGTGATGAGGCCCAGCAGGAACGGCGGATGGAGAATCGACAGGTACTGCAACAGCTCGGGCCGGAGCCGGTGCGTCAGCACGACGATGATGGAAAAAATCATCGTCGTCGAACCAACCACCGCGGTGCCGATGAGCACCGGTTTCGCAGTCGCCTTGAACGTGTTGCCGGCGCCGTCGTTTTCTTCGAGGAGGTGCTTCGCGCGCTCGAAGTTCACGTCGAACCCGTAATCCTTCTTGAGCTCCTGCTTGATGTTGGGAATCGATTCGATGGTGGAAAGCTCGAAGACCGACTGCGCGTTGTCGGTGACGGGACCGTACGAATCGACGGCAATGGTTACGGGTCCCATGCCGAGGAACCCGAACGCGACGAGCCCGAACGCGAACACCGCCGGCGCAATCATCAGCCCCGCGGGAAACTGCGTGCTGACCCCGTACGCAATCGACATCAGACCGACAATGACCATCCCCAGCCAGTAGGCGCTGAAATTGCCCGCCACGAGACCGGACAGTACGTTCAGCGATGCGCCGCCTTCGCGGGAGGAGATGACGATTTCACGCGTGTGCGCCGACTCGGTCGACGTGAAGACCTTCACGAACTCCGGGATAATCGCCCCCGCGAGCGTGCCGCACGTGATGACGGTCGAAAGCTTCCACCACAGGCTGGGATCGCCGCCAAGCCCCGGGATGAGGACGAACGACACGGCATAGGTCAGCGCAACGGAGACGAGGGAGGTGAGCCAGACGAGCGTGGTCAGCGGCGTTTCGAAGTTCATCGTCGGCGCCGTGCTGTAGGTCGCCTTCGCCCAGGCCGCATTCAGGAGGTACGACACGCCGCTCGCGATGACGCCCATGATGCGCATGACGAAGATCCAGACGAGCAGCTGGACCTGGACGGTCGGGTCGGCGACCGCCACGAGGATGAACGAGATGAGCGCGACGCCGGTGACGCCGTAGGTTTCGAAACCGTCCGCGCTCGGCCCCACTGAATCGCCCGCGTTGTCTCCCGTGCAGTCCGCGATGACGCCGGGGTTGCGCGCGTCGTCTTCCTTGATGTTGAAGACGATCTTCATCAGATCGGCGCCGATGTCCGCGATCTTGGTGAATATCCCACCCGCGATGCGGAGCGCCGCCGCGCCGAGCGACTCGCCGATCGCGAAGCCGATGAAGCAGGAACCGGCGTAATCCCCCGGGATGAACAGCAGGATGCACAGCATCATGAAGAGCTCGACGCTGATGAGCAGCATGCCGATGCTCATGCCGGCGCTGAGTGGAATCGCATGAATGGGGTACGGCAGCCCGCGCAGGCCGGCAAAGGCCGCACGGGAATTTGCGAACGTGTTCACGCGAATCCCGAACCAGGCGACGCCGTAGCTGCCCGCAATGCCAATCAGGCTGAAGAGCAGGATGATGGCGACCTTGACCGGCGCGAAATGCTGCAGCGCGCCGAAGTAGAAAACCATGATGACGCCGATGAACAGCTCGAGGAGCAGGATGAATTTGCCCTGAGTGATCAGGTATGTCTTGCACGTCTCGTAGATCAGCTCGGAGATCTCGAGCATGGACCGGTGCACCGGCAGGTTCTTGAGCTGCGTGTAGATGACGAGCCCGAACACCAGGCCCAGGAGGCAGACAGCGAGGCCGCCCATCAGCAGCGTCCGCCCGTTCACACCCAGGAAGTCGACTGTTCCGAGGTCAGGCAGGACGAGGTTGGCTTCGCCGCCGGCCGGGCGCGTCTCCTGCTGAACCGTCGCGGCGGCTTGGAGTTCAGGCGCCGCGAGTGCGACCCGGCCCGCCGCCATCAGCGAAAACAGGACGACGGCTGCGAGAACTCCTGTGCGCCTCGCGCGTGACCAGAACGTATCGAACATGTCTCTCCTTCGATTCTCTACCGCCCCGGGTCGCAGCGGCAGACAAAAAGCTTCGAATCTTACTCAATCTGTCAGGGCTTATTCAAGCGTCGCCGATGAACGACGACCACGCGCGGCGAATGTCGCGAACATGAAGCGGCCGCTAGACCCGGAAGTCGCCGACCCGATCGTCGCCCCGCCGTGCTTTCATCCGGCTCGACAAGGCCATCCCTCCGGTCAGGAAGATCCGAATCCCCTGCTCCACCGTGATGTCCGGAAACGAGGCGTTGTCCCTTCCGCAGATAATCACATCACCCAAGTACAGATGATTCGTGGGGACGTAGACCGCGATCATCGGTTCCGGGCCCTGTCCGCGGTCAACGGTAAACTCCCTTGTCAGGAACCCGAGCACAAAACCATGCGCGGGCACTTCGACGAGCACCACGCGCTTGAATCCGTACTCGTTGTCCGGCGAGAAGGCGACGACAAGTTGTTTGACCGGCGCGTAGATCGTGCGGAACACCGGCACGCGCAGCAGGTACCCTTCCGTCTTCTGCAGTAACCGCTTTCCGATGACGTTGGTCGCGAGCGCGCCGACGAGGAGCACGAACAGTGCGGTCGTGAGGATGCCGAGCCCCGGCACGTGGGTGATGCCGAGCTGCGGCATCCGCTGCAGCCACGCGTCGTAGAACGGCGCCGTCAAGCCGTCGATGAGCCGGAAGATCCAGATGAACGCGGCCACGCTGATGACGAGCGGCACCGTGACAAAGAATCCGGCGATGAAGCTGCGTCGGAGCCACTGCATCTGTCGAACTATAACCAGCCGGCTGCAATCGCTCCGAACACAGCGAGACCAAGGGCGATACGGTACCAGGCGAACGGCGCAAATCCAGCCCGCCTGACGACGGCGAGGAACGGCTTGACGACCAGCGCCGACGCGATAAAGGCCATGACGAGCCCGACGGCGATTTCCACCGAGCGCTCGGACGTGAGGTGATGCCGCGCCTTGAGCAGGCTGTGCGCGAAGGCGGCCATCATGGTGGGCATTGCCAGAAAGAACGAGAACTCGGCGGCCGCCGGACGATCGAGACCCATCAGCATGCCGCCAACGATCGTGGCGCCTGAGCGTGAGACACCCGGAACCAGGGCGAGTACCTGACACAGGCCGATCCCGAGAGCCCGACTGAAAGGTGTCCGGTCGGCATCGAGCACCGTCGGCACGGGGCGATACCGTTCGACCGCCAGCATGACGATGCCACCCAGAACGAACGTCGTCGCGATGACCTTGGGACTGGCGTAGAGGACGTTCGTGACGTAGTCGGCGAGAAACGCACCCGCGAGGACGGCCGGTACGAACGCGAGGAGGATCATTGCCGCAAACCGCCTGGCGTCGGGATCCGACGGCAGGCCCATCACGATGCGGATGATCTTGACCCGATACAGCCACATCACGGCCAGAATCGAGCCGAGCTGGATCATGACGGTGAAGACCCCGCCGGGATCCTCAAACGCGAGGAGCCGCGCGCTGATTATCAAATGAGCCGTCGACGAAAGCGGCAGGAACTCCGTCAGCCCCTGAATGATCCCCAGCAGCGCAGCGACGAGCAAGGTCACGTATCGGCCGGGTCCCGTTACGACGCCCGGCGGCGGGTGGGCTTGCGGGCCTTGTCCGGCGCCGTTTCCGGTGCGGACTTGGACACCGCGCCAGCGCCCCTGACGCGGCTCCGCCAGATGATGGCAATCGCCGAGGCGATGAAGACGCTCGAGTACGTGCCGGTCACGATGCCGACGATCATCGTGAACGCGAAGCCGTGCAGCACTTCACCGCCGAAGAAGAACAGCGCCAGGGCGCTCAGGAGCGCCGTGCCTGCCGTGATCACCGTCCGGCTCATCGTCTGATTCACCGAGCGATTGACGATGTCGTACATGCTGTCCCGGCGCATGCTGCGCATGTTCTCGCGAACGCGATCGAAGATGACGATCGTGTCGTTGGTCGAGTACCCCGTGACCGTCAGGATGGCCGCGATGACGTTGAGCGACAGGTCGTATCGGAAGAACGCGAGAAATGCGAGCGTGACGAGCAGGTCGTGGACGGTCGCGACCACCGTCCCGACCGCGAAGCTGAACTGAAAGCGGAACGCGATATAGAGAAGGATGCCGATGAGCGACAGGACTGTCGCGAGGATCCCTTTCCTCTTGAGGTCGGCCCCGACCGCTGGCCCGACGATTTCCGTGCCGTTGACCTTCGGGTTGAGCCCGGCGTTCTTGAGCGCGTTGACCGCGCGGTCGGCGGTCTGCGACAGCCCCGCGCCGGATTCCGCGCCGACGCTCGGCACGCGGATCATGATCTGATGCTGCGCTTCGAGCCCGTAGCGCTGAATTACCGCGTTCTGTCCCTCACCCGGCAGGTCACGTTCGAGCGCCGCGCGAATCGTGGACGAATCGGGCGGCTGCTGGTCGAACTGCACGATGACGATCGTGCCGCCGGAGAACTCCACGCCGAGCGGCAGACCCTTCTGCCAGATCGTGACGAGGCCGGCGGCGATGACGACCCACGACAGGAGGATGGCGTGCCATCTCCAACGGAGAAAGTCGATGTTCGGTGTTTTGAAGATCTGCATGGTCGGTTCTCAGATGCTGAGCGTCGGCGTGTGGCGGTATGCGAGCTCAGTCTCGAACAGCGTCTTCGACACGAAGACTGACGTGAACAGGTTCGACATCAGACCGAAGGTCAGCGTCATCGCAAACCCCCGAATCGGGCCGGTGCCGAACTGGAAAAGGAATGCCGCCGCGATGAGCGACGCCACGTGGGTATCGAGCAATGTCAGCCAGACACGCGAGAATCCCGCATTGATCGCCGCGCGCACGCCTCGTTGCGCCGCGAGTTCTTCCTTGATGCGCTCGAAGATCAGCACGTTGGAGTCGACGCCGATGCCCATCGTGAGGACGAAGCCCGCGATGCCCGGGAGCGTCATCGTGGCGTCGAAGTACGCCATCAGGCCGAGCAGGATGACGAGGTTGCAGACCAGCGCGGCCACCGCGTTGAGCCCGGACAGCTTGTAATAGAGCAGCATGAAGACGACCACCAGCGCGAGCCCGATGACCGAGGCGAGGACGCCCGATCTGATCGAGTCCTGGCCGAGCGACGGGCCGATCACGCGCTCTTCGAGGTAGGTCAGGTTTGCCGGCAGCGCGCCCGATCGCAGCGTCAGCGAGAGATCGGCGACCTCCTGTGTGGTAAAGCTGCCGCTGATGCGCCCTTCGTCGTTGATTTTGCCTTCGATTCTGGGGGCCGACACGACACGGTTGTCGAGCACGATGGCGAGGGAGCGCCCGATGTTCTCGCCGGTGACCTTGCCGAATTTCCGCGCCCCTTCGCTCTTGAGCGAGAAACTCACCGCCGGCCGGTTGTTCTCGTCAATCGTCGGCTTCGCGCCGCGCAGATCCTGCCCCGTCACCGCAGCCACTTTCCGGACCAGGTAGAACACCGTGCCGGTGTCACCGCCAGACGAGCCGGCGCCTGAGATGACCTCCATGTCTTCCGGAACCTTGCCGGCGTAACTTTGCAGGAGGGCTTCCTTCGTTGACGCTGGGCCGGCCTCGACGATCTTCAGATCCAGCCTCGCGGTGTTCCGGATGATCTCCTTGGCGCGGACCACGTCCGTCAGGCCAGGCATCTGCACGAGAATCTCATCGTTGGAGCTCCCATATCTCGAGATGCTCGGTTCGGCGACTCCCAGCTCGTTGACGCGGCGGTCGATCGTCTGCAGCGCCTGCACGACGGTCTGCTCGCGCATGTCCGCTTCGATGTTGGGCTTCATCCTGAACTCGTACGTGCCGTTGGCGCCCGGGCTGCGATCGTAGTTGGTGCTCGCTTGTTCGTCCGCGACGCGCCGGAACTCGGCCTCGCGATCGGCCGGGATTCCTTCGACCCGAAACGTCGTCGGCGACGCGACGGCGATCGAGCTGACGGTCACCCCCGCGGTCCGCAGCGCCTCCCGGATCTGCTCGCCGGTCGAGGTCGTGTGAATCCGCAGCGCATCGTCGGTCTGCACGCGCAGAACGAGGTGCACGCCCCCCTTGAGGTCGAGCCCGAGCCGGAGCTGCTTCGCCATCAGCCACGAGGGGGCCGGCAGCTTCGGATAGAACTGCACGAGGATCGGATAGACGCCAACGGCGAAAAAGAGGACGAAAATACTGACGATGAAGAGCAGTTTCCAGCGAATGGTCTTGTTCATGGTTAGCTATTGCCGGATTCAGCAACGATCGGGTCCTGGCCCTGGTAGCCGCCAACCGACGCCCGGGCGATTTCGATCCGGACTTTGTCGGCAACCTGCAGCTGCACCGATTTATCGTTGACGCGCGTGATTTGCCCGTAGATCCCGCCCGTCGTGACGATTTTATCCCCGACCTTGAGCGAGTCCTGAAATTCCTGCACCTTCTTCTGCCGGCGCTGCATCGGCATCAGGATCAGGAAGTAGAAGATCGCCAGAATAATGGCGAACGGAAGGAACGACAGCAGACCGCCCTGCTGGGCGGTCCCCGACATCGCCATCAATAAGGGAACACTCTCGACTACTGATCGCATTCAAATTTGAAGTCGGCGGGAGAAGGTTTGATGGAACTCGCGGCGGAGTTTTTCAAACGAGCCGAACACTATAGCCTCCCTAATCCTCCGCATCGTGTCAAGGTAAAAGTGGAGATTATGCAACGAGTTGAGGGTTGCCGCCGCCATTTCGCTGACGACGAAAAGGTGCCGCAGGTACGCGCGCGAAAAGTGGCGGCATGTGTAGCAAAGGCAGTCGGGATCGGGCGGCAGCATATCCTCGGCGTAGCGCGCGTTCTTGATGACCAGCGGTCCGCGGCTCGTCAGCAGCTGGCCGTTGCGCGCGTTGCGTGTCGGCAGCACGCAGTCGAACAGGTCGATGCCGCGCGCCACGCACTCGATGAGGTCGTCCGGCATCCCCGTACCCATCAGGTAGCGAGGGGCGTCGTCTGGCAGCAACGGGGCGGTATGCGCGACCACGTCGTACATCACGTCAACCGGCTCCCCCACGCTCAAGCCCCCGATGGCGTAGGCTTCGAATCCGATCTCCACCGTGCGCTGGACACTGTCAGTTCTGAGATCCGCATACGTGCCGCCCTGGACGATGCCGAATTGCGCCTGCCCCTCATTCGTCACGATCACGTCTGGCGCGGATGCCCGATCCCCTCTCAATTGAAGTTGCCGGGCCCGGGCCCGCTGGGCCCAGCGAACCGACCGCTCCATCGCCGTCCGCGCCGTGTCCCGCGCCACGCCTCCGGGGTCAGACCCCGCTCCCGAAGCCGCCAGTCCTGAGGTGCCAAGGCGCAACTCCCCGGGATCAAACCCTGGTATGGTGCCAATACACTCGTCGAGCACCATTGCGATGTCGGACCCGAGCTGAAGCTGGATATCCACGACGCGTTCGGGCGTCAGCAGGTGGAGCGAACCGTCGATGTGCGACCGGAACTCCGCCCCTTCTTCCCTGATACGCCGCATGGTCGCGAGGCTGAAGACCTGATAGCCGCCGCTGTCGGTCAGGATCGGCCGGTCCCACCCGATGAACTTGTGCAGTCCGCCGCATCGGGCGATCAGGCCGTCACCGGGCTTCAAATACAAATGATAGGTATTGCCAAGAATGATCTCGGCCCCGAGATCTTCGAGATCGCGCTGAGTGACGGCTTTCACCGCCCCGCGCGTTCCAACCGGCATGAACGCCGGGGTCTGAATGACACCATGCGCCGTGGTCAGCTCGCCCCGTCGCGCGGCGCCGTCGCGATTCAGAATGCGGAAATGAAATGCCTGCAGATCCGTGTCAGCGGTGCCAACGGGTGCCACGAGTGTCAGCGTACCACGCAGACACGCGGGCACCCCTGGCACCCCCGGCACCCCCGGCACCCCAGGCACCCCCGGCACCCCTGGGACCCTTGGCACCCCCGGCACCCGTACTCCTGTATTCTTCTGCTGTGAAACGACTGCGCGTGGGCGTGTTGTACGGCGGACGATCGGGTGAGCACGAAGTGTCGCTGGCGTCGGCCGCTGCGGTGTTCGCGAATCTCGATCGGGCGCGCTACGAGCCGGTGCCCATCCGTATTGAAAAGGATGGGCGCTGGGCGCTTGCGGATCGAGCTCCAACGGCGGTCTCCGCCGCCGAGGTCATCGAACAAGCCCGCCTTGAAGCGGCCCGGCCAAGTCGCGGCGGCCGGGAAGTCCATTTCATGGCCCGGCCGAGCGAAGAGACGATCCTCTCGATCGATCGACGACCTTCACACGCCGAAGAGGGTCAGGCGGTCGTGACGGGTCTCAACCTCGACGTGATTTTCCCCGTCCTGCACGGCCCTTACGGCGAGGACGGAACGGTTCAGGGGCTCCTCGAGCTGGCCAACGTCCCCTACGTCGGCGCGGGCGTGCTCGCCTCGGCAGTCGGGATGGACAAGGGCGTCATGAAAGTCCTGTTCAAGGCGGCCTCCTTGCCGGTGTGTCCGTACCAGGTGATCTTCAGGCACGACTGGCAACAGGCTCGCGACACGCTGGCGGCCGACCTCGAGCGGCTGCTCGGCTATCCGATGTTCGTCAAGCCCGCCAACCTGGGATCGAGCGTTGGGATCTCCAAGGCGAAAACGCTGGCCGGTCTCCTCGAGGCGATAGATCTCGCCGGCGCGTACGATCGCAAGATTGTCATCGAGGCAGCCGTGCCCGAGGCGCGCGAGATCGAATGCGCGGTCCTGGGCAATGACGCGCCTCAGGCGTCCGTGCCCGGAGAGGTCGTGCCCTCGCGCGAGTTCTACGACTACGAAGCGAAGTACATCGACGACGGGTCGAAGATCTTCATCCCGGCCCAGATCGGCCCGCGGACCGCGGCGGACATCCAGCGGCTGTCGATTGCCGCATTCAAGGCGATCGACTGCGCCGGCATGGCGCGCGTGGACTTTCTGCTGAGCGCGGACACCATCTACGTCAACGAGGTGAACACGATTCCCGGGTTCACCACCATCAGCATGTATTCGAAGCTCTGGGCCGCATCGGGGGTCGAATACCCAGCGCTGCTGGATCGGCTCCTCGCGCTCGCGCTCGAGCGCCACGCCGAAAAGCAGCAGCTCCGTACAAGCCTCACATGAGGGCGCCACCGTGGCGGAGCGCCCTGCTCCTCTCGGTGGCCGTGTTAGTCAGCGCGGCCCCCGCGGCGCCGCGATCAGCGCGGCCGATCCGGGGGATCGACGGCCTCGCACGCGCCTACGATTTCATTCTTGAAGCGCGCTTCGATCAGGTTGACGCGGAGCTTCGTCGCGCCTGCGGGCCCGCGCCGCCCGAAGCCTGCGACGTGCTGGGCGCCACGGCGCTCTGGTGGCGGATCCTCCTCGATCCCGAAAGCCGCGCTCTCGACGACGAGTTCTCCACGGCCGTCGATCGGGCCATCGAGAGCACCGAAACGTGGACCGGGCGTGCGCCCGACGACGCCGAGGCCTGGTTCTACAACGGCGGCGCCTACGCCGCGCGGGTGCAGTGGCGCGTCCTTCGCAACGAAAAGATTTCCGCCGCGCGCGATGGCAAGAACATCAAGAACGCGCTGGAGCGCGCCATCGAGCTCGATCCCACGATCGAGGACGCGTATTTCGGCGTCGGCATGTACAAGTACTACGCCGATGTTGCCCCCGCCGCCGCGAAGGTCCTCCGATTTCTGCTGCTCCTGCCGGGCGGGGATCGCAAGGAAGGACTCGAGCAGATGTTGCGTGCCCGGAGCCGGGGCCGTCTGCTGCAGGGGGAAGCGGACTACCAGCTGCATGTGATCTACCTCTGGTACGAGCGGCAGACGCCGCGCGCCCTGCAGCTTCTGCAGTCGCTGCACGACCGCTACCCCGCCAATCCGCTCTTCCTCGCGCAGATTGCGAACATCCAGGACATGTACCAGCACGACGTGACCGCGAGCCTGGCCACGTGGCGCGCGCTGCTGGCGTCGGCGCGCGAGCAGCGCGCCAACGCGCCCGGGCTGAGCGAGGTGGAGGCGCGCCTCGGGATCGCGAAACAGCTCGAGGTGCTCCATCAGACAGACGATGCGATTGAGATGCTGCAGGCCGTGATCGCGCTTCGCCCCTCGGCGCCGTATGGGTCGCTGTCGCTTGCGTACCTGCGACTGGGAGAGGCCTACGATCGGATGGGGGACCGCGCGCCGGCAATTGAGGCGTATCGCGCCGCGGCCGGCGCGGCGCTGTCACCCGATCCGTATGACATCCGGGCCCAGACCACAGAGCGGCTCCGGCGCGCGCCCGATCACCGGCGCGCCGAGGCGTACCGGCTCTCCCTCGAGGGTTGGCGCCGGTTCGAGCACAACGATTTGCCCGGCGCCGCCGACGTGTTCCAGGCCTCGCTCGCGCTCAACGGATCCGATCCGGTCGCGCGCTACCGGTTCGGCCGCGTGCAGCAGGGGCGCAAGGACGACGCGGCCGCGCTCGCGCAGTTCGAGCACGCCATCCGCGGGGCTCGCAACTGTCCGCCGCCCATCCTCGGCAACGCGTACCTCGAAGCCGCACGCATCCTCGAACGGCTCGGCCGGCGCCCGCACGCGATCGTGTACTACCAGACCGCCGCGACGCTCTTTGGCGCCGCAGCCGACACGCGCGCCGCCGCCAACCGATCCCTGACCCGACTCAGTCGATGACGGTCTGATCGTCGAGCGCGTGTCGATCGCGCTCCCGCACATTCCTCTCTTCGCCTCACACACGACGATCGGCAATCGCCATGACCACCGTCGCAGATCGACTCGCGCGATCGCGCGCGCTACAGTCCGCGCGCGCTCGCGCCGAGAAAATTGGTGTGCGATTTTTTGACATTTCGTAAACTTTGTGCTTGACAGTCAGATTTTCTCATCCATAATCTACATCTTGTATGAGGGTGGTTCGCTCAGCCCACCTGTTGTAACGGTCGGTAGTCGTTAAATCAGCTGAGCTGCCAAGTTCCAAGGAGGAATCATGGCGAAGAAGACTGCTAAGGGTGGAAAGAAAAAGGGCGGGAAGAAGCGCTAAGCGCTCCGCCTGACGACTGGGGGTGTCGAACGATGACACCCCCAATTTTTTGCTGCATACCTCCCGTCTTCGCGGGAGTTCGCAAAGAGGCGACGGGCGCCGACAGAGGCGGGCCGACGTGCCAGGAGGCAGCGGCGCTGCGACGGCGGAGAAAAGGCCCTCGCGATCGGAATCCCACGAGTGAAGGGGGGGATAAGCGCAATGGCAAAGAAAACAGCCAAGGGCGGGAAGAAGAAGGGCGGCAAGAAGCGGTAGCTGCCTTCTCCCGCTAAAAAAAGGGGGCGGCCTTCGCCCCCTTTTTCTTGTCCGGCCGATCACTGCATCGTCTTGCCATCCCACACCCGCACCCGCTGAATCGTATCCCCCTGCTGAATCCGATCGACGACGTCCATGCCGTTGACGACGTGGCCGAAGGCCGTGTAGAGCGCGTCGAGATGCGGCTGCGGCGAGTGCGTGATGAAGAACTGGCTTCCGCCGGTATCTTTCCACGAGAGCGCCATGCCGACCGTCCCCCGCACGAACGGCCGCTCGTTCAACTCGTCGCGGATCGTGTAGCCGGGCCCACCTTGACCATCGCCGCGTGGATCGCCGTCCTGCACGACGAAGTTCGGCACCACACGGTGAACCTGCAGTCCGTTGAAAAACCCTCTGCGCGCGAGCGTCATGAAATTCCGGGTGGTCTGCGGCGCGTCGAGCACCGAAAGCTCGAACTCGATCGTCCCTTTCGCCGTCTCGATGAAGACGTGCGGCGAGAATGGCGGCGTGATGAGCTGCGGGTCGTCGTACGGCGCAATCGGCTGGCCCGGCACCGGCCGCATCGCGGCGCGATAGTCGCCGGCCGGATCGAGCTTGGCGAGCAGACCAGCGGCGTGCACCCGCACCGCCCAGTCCTTATCGCCGAGCGCTTCTTTGAGGGTCGCGAGGGCGGTCGGTCCGCCGTACTCCGCCAGCGCGGACACGATGGCCGCACGCGCGTCGATCGCGGCGTCCCCCTGCGCGAGTGTCAGCGCGTCGCGAAGCGCCTCGGCGCCGCCGGAGGGCTTGAGCTCGCCAACGAGCTCTGCCGCCGTCGCGCGAACGGCAAAGTCGGGCTCCTTCAGCTGCGCGAGCGCGATCGAGGCGGCATCCGGCGCCTTGAGACGCGCCAGGGCGGTCAGCACTGCGGGCACGACCCGTCGGTCCTCATCCTGAAGCATCGAGCGCACGCGCTCGATCGCTACGTCCGGGGGCAGCGTCGAGAGCACTTCCGCGAGCGTCGCCCGAACGATCCATTGCGAGTCGGGCTCCATGCCCGACAACACCAGCACGAAACTGTCGGCATCGATGGCGGCCGCAGCGCGCAACGCGGTCGATCGCATCGTCGGCCAGGGATCGGTCAGGAAGTCCTGCACGATCGAGAGGCCTTCGGTGGCTCGCAGCGCGCCGAGCGCCTTCACGATCTGCAGACGAATGTTCGGGTCGGTCGCGGTCGTCGTGAGTTTGACGAGGGGCGCGACGGCACGGGGATCGCCGATCGACTCGAGCGCGCCGATTGCGGATGACAGGACCTCAAGCGGCGTCTCGGGGCCGTCGACGAGCGCAATGAGCGGGTCCACAGCCCCCGGGTCCTTGATCCTGCCGAGGCCGCGCGCGGCAAACGCGATGGAGAATTTTCCGGGGCCCTTGAGCATGTCGAGCAGCGCCGGCTGCGCCCGCTTGTCTTCGATGCGGCCGAGCGCGTACGCGGCCGGCCACCACGTGGTGACGCGATGTCCGCTGGCGTCGAGCACGGCAGCGGCCAGCTGGTCGTACGCGTGCAGCCGCACCAGCGCGTAGACGCTGAGGCGAAACGCCTCGGCCTCAGGGGCGGCAGGCCATTTGTCGTCGTCGGGCGCCATCGAGACAACCACAGGGCTGCGGGCGTATCCGGCCGCGACACGGCCAACCGCATCCGCCACCTCCTTTCGCGCGGCCGGGTCGATTTGCTCTGACTGGTTCAGCGCGATTTTACCGAGCGCTTCAGCGGCGCGTCCGCGGACGATCGGCGAGGCGTCGGCAAGGGCCGCCGTCAGCGCGGGGGCGGCTACAACGTCGCCGATGAGCCCCAGACCAAAAGCGGCCATCTCCCGTACGTCGGGATCAGTGTCACCAAGGGCGGTCGTCAGCGGTTGAATGCCTTCACGCAGGCCCACGCGGCCGATGGCCACTGCGGCACGCCGGCGGATTCGCGCCTCTGGGTCAGCGAGCAGGACCGTCAGATCTACTGTGACCGCGGGAGCCGGCACGGCGACAGGTGCGCGGCCTCGCGGCGCCACAACGGGCGGGGGGGCCGGCGGCGGCTCGATCCTGAGAATGCGGCGATCTTCGAGCTGGAGCATCCACGCCGTCTTCTGCTCGAACGAGGTTTTCGGCGAGGGGGCAGCCGCCGGAGGGGCGCTGGCGCAGCCTCCAGCAAGGATAGCAGCGGCGACGGCAGCCACGCGGATCGTGCGGGGAATCGATAGGTCTCTCATAGTGGTTTATGCCGGCCGAAGCTCGACGCGCTCGATAGAGGCCGAGGCCACGCGGTCGGCGACGACGGTCACGCCGATGCCGGGACCGGTCGGCACGGCAATGGTGCCGTCGGACCGGACCTCGATTTCAGGATCAATCAGGTCCGGCGCGAAGTATCGCCGGCTCGCGGCCACGTCACCGGGGAGCGTGAAACCCGGCAGCGTGGACAAATGAATATTGTGCGCGCGGCCGATGCCGCTCTCCAACATGCCCCCATGCCAGACCGGTGCGCCATGCCCGGCCGCAATGTCGTGCATGCGGATCGACTGCGCGTATCCCCCGACGCGGCCAGGCTTGATGTTGATGATCCGGCACGCACCCATCGACAGCGCCTCTTCCGCGAGGCGCGGCGTGTGAAGCGACTCGTCAAGGCAGATCGGCGTCCGGATCCGCTCCTGCAGACGGGCGTGGTTCCGGATGTCGTCGTACTCGAGCGGCTGTTCGATCATCATCAAGTCGTACGGATCGAGGCGGGCGAGATGGTCCGCATCGCTCAACTGGTACGCCGCGTTGGCGTCAACCATCAACGGAATGGCCTCGAAACGGTCACGGATCACGCGCACCGCCTCGATGTCCCAACCCGGTTTGATCTTGATCTTGATTCGCCGGTACCCAGCGGTCCATTCCTCACACACGCGCTCGGCGAGCTGCTCGAGCGAATCCTGGATGCCGATGGACACGCCCGACGCAATCCCGCGTTTGATCAAAGCGGGACTGCCGCCGAGCACGTCGGCCAGCGGCCGGCCTTGTTGACGGGCGAACACATCCCACGCGGCCATCTCGACCGCAGCCTTCGCCATGTGATGTCCACGAATCGGAGCGAGCGCGTCGAAGATTTCCCGCGGGTGCGCAAAGGCGCGGCCGAGCACGACCGGCGCGATGAAGTCGGCGATGATGTGCCAGGCCGTGCGCGTTGTTTCAGCGCTGTAAAACGGATTCGCATCGGCAACGCATTCGCCGACGCCGGTCACCCCGTTGTCTTCCATCGTGACGAGCACAAAGCTGCGATCGTGAATCCGGCCGAAGCTCGTCTCGAAAAAACGGACCAGCGGAAGGCGAAGGAGCCTGAGCTCGATCCGCTCGATTCGCACGGGACAATGCTATCGCAATCTCCCGGGCGCTTTCGCTATACTTCGCCTCTGGACTTCCGATACATCGCCATCGAGGGGCCGGCCGGCGTGGGCAAATCGCTGCTCGCCGAGCGCCTCGGATCGCGCCTCGACGCAACGGTCGTCCTCGACGAAACGGAGAATCCGTTTCTCGCGGACTTCTACGGGGAACGTCCGGGCGCCGGCTTCCAGGCACAGCTCTTTTTCACGCTGTCGCGCCATCGCCAGCAGACGGCACTCCGGCAGAACGACCTGTTCAGCCAGCTCACCATCTGCGACTACTTGTTCGATCGCGACAAGATCTATGCTTACCTCAACCTCGACGACAACGAGCTCTACATCTACCAGCGGTTATACGAGCTCCTCGCCCAGGACGTGCCTTCCCCCGATCTCGTGATTTTCCTGCAGAGTCCGACCGACGTGCTCAAGCGCCGCATCCGCGAACGTGAGCGCGCAAATCCCGAGCTGCCGTCGCTCGACGACGAGTACGTCCGCGAGCTCAATGAGGCGTACAACCACTTCTTCTTTCACTACAACGCGACGCCACTGCTCGTCGTGGAAACCTCGCAGTTCGACCTGTCATGGGGAGAAGAGGCGCTCGGCGACCTGGAACGCCAGCTCAGGACGATGGGAAAGGGCACACGGTACTACGTACCGCGGGCCTGACCACGGCGATTGCCGAGGGGCGATTGCTGATTCGCATTGTTATATGCTCCGGTAATGGCGTGGTTCAAGAAGGTCCGGAAGCCGATCGAGGCGTCGCCTGACAAGAGCCGCGTCCCCGAAGGGCTGTGGGTCAAGTGCCCTTCATGCGGCCAGGTCATCTACAACAAGGATCTCGCAGCCAGTCTGAGCGTCTGCACCAAGTGTGCACATCACTTCCGACTCAGCGCCTCGGAGCGCCTGCGAACACTCTTCGACGGCGACTGGGAGGAACACGACTCCGGGCTGAGGTCAACCGATCCCCTTCTTTTCACAGACACCAAACCTTATCGACAACGCCTCGAGGCAAGCATTGCCGGCACGGGCCTGAATGACGCCGTGATCACCGCGACCGGCCGCGTGGGCGGCATCGACTGCGTGGTGGCGGCGATGGAATACGGATTCATCGGGGGCAGCATGGGCGTGGTCGTCGGCGAGAAGATTACGCGGGCGATCGAACGGGCCATCGCGGCGCGGTATCCGGTCGTCATCGTGTCCTGCTCGGGCGGCGCGCGGATGATGGAGGGAGCCCTGTCGTTGATGCAGATGGCAAAAATCAGCGCAGCGCTCGCGCGGCTCGATCGCGACCGGTTGCCGTACATTTCCATCCTGACCGATCCCACGACGGGGGGGGTGACCGCCAGTTTCGCCATGCTTGGCGATGTGAACATCGCCGAACCGGGCGCACTCATCGGCTTTGCCGGCCCTCGCGTCATCGAGCAGACGATCAGGCAGAAGCTCCCAGAAGGATTCCAGCGCAGCGAATTCCTCGTCGAACACGGCATGCTCGACATCGTCGTGGATCGCCGCGAACTGAAAGACGTCGTCGTGCGAATGCTGCAGTTCGGCGGCGCCGGCCTATCACGCCCCGCCGCTCCCCCGACTGCCGAACCACCCCCGGCTGCATGAGCTCCGTTGTCCTGTTCCCTTGTGCCTTGTCCCTTTTGCCTTTCCCCGTGATCCCCTCAGACCCCCTCGCCTACCTCTTCAGCCTCGAGCGCCTCGGCATGAAGTTCGGCCTGGAGAAGATCGCCGCCTTGTGCGAAGAGCTCGGTCATCCTGAGCGGGCGTTTCGTTCGATTGTCATCGCAGGCACGAACGGCAAAGGTTCTGTGACGGTTATGGTGGAGACCGCGCTCCGTTCCGCCGGCCACCATACGGCGCGGTACACTTCACCGCACCTCGTCCGTCTCGAGGAGCGGTTCGTCATCGACGGACGGGAGGTTGAGACCGGTGCGCTCCGAGACGGCGTTGCGACAGTGCGCGCGGCCGTTGAATCGCTGATGCGAGGCGGGGTGTTCGACGAGCCGCCCACGTTCTTCGAGTGCGCCACCGCCGCCGCTTTCGAGCTATTCCGCCGTCGGCGTGTTGAGATCGCGGTTCTCGAAGTCGGGCTGGGTGGACGGCTCGATGCGACGAACATCGCGATGCCTATCGCGACAGCCATTACCTCGATCGACTTCGACCACCAGGCGCAACTCGGGGAGACGATTGAGGCGATCGCGCGGGAGAAAGCGGGCATCATCAAGCCGGGGGTCCCGGTCGTCTGCGGGCCGCTCCCAGCGGCAGCCGGCGCCGCGATAGGCGAAATCAGCAAGGCTCGCGGAGCGACCGTGATTGACGCCCTGGAGGAAGTACGGATTACCAGACACGAAGACACCGCGTCGGTCTACGTGCGTAGCGGGAAGCGTGCCCTCGAGGACGTGACGTTGGCGTTGCGCGGGCGGCATCAACTCGACAACGCTGCCGTGGCGGTGGCGCTTCTCGATGAGCTGGCGAACCAGGGCCTCACCGTTCCAGACGGTGCCGTGCGGACGGGACTCACACAGGCTGAATGGCCGGGACGGCTCGAGCGGTTCACACGGCATCGCATCGAGATTCTGCTCGATGCGGCGCATAACCCGGCCGGCGCGCGGGCGCTGGCGTCTCATCTACAGGAGATCGGATGGTCCCGCGTTACGCTCCTGTTCGGCGCGATGCGCGACAAGGATGTGCGGCACATGCTCGAAGCGCTGGCTCCGTTCTGCGAGGCGATCGTGTGCACCACAGCTCCCAGCCCGCGAGCCCTCTCCGCGTTCGATCTCGCAGCCTCGGCTGGCCCGCTGGGACCAACGGTCGAGGCGATTGCCGATCCAGCCGCCGCGCTCGCGCGCGCGATAGATATGGGCCGACCGATCGTGGTAGCCGGTTCCATCTTTCTCATTGGTCCCCTGCGTGATATTCTTCGCTGACCCCCGGCCCCGACGGTCACCACCGAGTTCATGCTTCGCCTCAGCACCATTCTGATCGTCTGCGCCGCGTTCGAATGGTTCGGAGCTCCCGCCATCGCCCGCGCGCAGGGACAGATTGGGGGCTGCAAGCTGTCGAAGACGCAGAACATGACCGGCACCCGGCTTCCCGACGATCATTACGTGCTCGAAGGCACGGAGGACTACCCCGTCCAGATCGACTGCGACGACGTCCAGTTCTTCGCCGATCACATGGAGCTCTACCAGAAGGAGGGACAGGTCACCGCGAAGGGCAACGTCGTGTACATCTCCGGCGGGAATCGCATCTACGCGGAGCGGATGGAATTCAACACGAAGACCCGAACGGGCACGTTCTACAATGCGACCGGCACGGCCACGCTTCGCGAGTCGGTGCAACCCAACATCTTCGGCGCGCAGGAACCTGATGCGTACTTCTGGGGCGACGAGCTGCAGAAGATCGGTCCAAAGAAATACCGGATCATCCACGGCGGTTTCACCACCTGCGTGCAGCCGACGCCGCGATGGGACATGACCTCCGGGTCGATCACGCTGAACCTGGACGACTACGCGTTCTTGAAGAACGCCGTATTCCGGGTGAAGGGCGTGCCGTTGATGTTCCTGCCGATCTTCTACTATCCGATCCAGGAAGACGATCGCGCCACCGGATTCCTCATGCCGATTTACGGATCGACGGCGGCGCGTGGACAATCCCTGACGAACCAGTTCTTCTGGGCTATCAGCCGGAGTCAGGACGCCACGATCGAGCACGACTGGTTCTCGAAGACCGGCCAGCAGGTGGGCGGGGAGTATCGGTACGTGCGAGGGCCGGGGTCGCAAGGGAACGCGCAGCTGTCGCTGCTCAACGAGCATGCGACCACGTACGCGCAACCGAACGGCACACAGGCCCCGTATCCCGGAACGCGCAGCTATTCGGTTGTGGGAAGCATGACGCAGCGCCTGCCGCTCAACATGCACGCGCGCGCCAACACCAACTATTACACCAGCATCGTGACGCGGCAGCGGTATCAGCAGGACATCTACCAGTCGACCAACCGGAGCCGGAGTTTCGGTGGCAACCTGAGCGGCGCGTGGAAGGAGTATTCGATCGGCGTGACGGCTGATAAGAACGACTACTTCAGCGATGCGACGTCCTTCCAGACGACGGGATCGCTGCCGCGCATCTCGCTCACCCGCGGCGAGCGGGCCATCGCGGGGACGCCGCTCTATTTCGGCCTCAACAGCGAATACGTAACGCTCGCGCGCAGTACCACGGCGAACGGCGTGAAGACGACCGATACCGGTCTTTCGCGGTTCGACGTGAACCCGTCGCTGCGCATTCCCTTTACGCGCTGGCAGTTTTTTACGGTGAACTCGGTCGTCTCATGGCGCGGCACCTACTGGACGGAACGCCTCGACAACAACGTGCAGGTTCCGGTGGGCATCGGGCGGCGCTTCTTCGATTTTACGACGCGCATCACCGGTCCGGTCTTCAATCGGATCTGGAACACGCCGAACAACGGGTACGCCGAAAAGTTCAAGCACGTCATCGAGCCGTCGCTCTCGATCACGCGCGTGACCGCGATCGACAACTTCAAGCGCGTTGTCAAGCTCGATGGTGTCGACAACTTCATCGGGACGACCCGTTTCAACTACGGCCTTTCGAACCGCCTGTACGCGAAGAAGCAATCCTCGCGAGAGATTCTGAGCGCCTCGATTTCGCAGAGTTATTACACTGACGCGACCGCCGCGCAGTACGATCAGCAGCTGGCGAGCGGATACGCCACGAGCGCGCCGACGCATTTCAATCCGGTGGTCCTTCAGATTCGGGCGGCGCCGACCGACAAAGTCCAGGGAGATTTCCGCACGGACTGGGATCCCACCAAGCACACACTGCGCACGCTGTCGGCCAACGGCGGAGTGAACCACGGGAGCTGGCTTCAGGCGAGCGCCGGGTGGAGCCACAGGCGATATATCCCCGGCCTGCAGAACTTCGACAACCCGGCGAGCGCCAGCAACTATCTCACCGGGAGTACGACGGTGCGCCGGCCCGGGAACCGCATCGGCGGGACCTACTCGTTCAACTACGACTTGCAGAACGATTCGTTCCTCCAGCAGCGGTTGACGGCGTATTACAATGCGCAGTGCTGCGGCGTGGGGATCGAGTACCAGACGTACAACCTCGCCGGCGGCTTTGCGAGTTTCGGCGTCCCGCAGGATCACCGGTTCAATTTGTCGTTCACGCTGGCAGGCGTCGGCACGTTTTCGAACCTGTTCGGCGCGTTCGGCGGACAGCAGGGCCGGTAATGAAGGGACTGATTCTCAGCGGCGGCAAAGGCACGCGGCTGCGACCGCTGACCTACACGAGCGCCAAACAGCTCGTGCCGGTCGCCAACAAGCCGGTCCTCTTTTACGGCATTGAATCGCTCGCCGAAGCGGGCATCCGCGAGATCGGCATCGTGGTCGGAGACACGCAGGCGGAGATCCGGGCCGCCGTCGGGGACGGATCGGCGTGGGGCGTCTCGATCACGTATATCGAGCAGGACGCGCCGCGCGGCCTGGCCCATGCCGTCCTCATCAGCGAGCCGTTCATCGGCGCCGAGCCGTTCGTGATGTACCTCGGCGACAACCTGCTGAACAAGGGCATTACGAATTTCGTGGAGGAATTCGTCCGCGAGAGGCCGGCGGCGCAGATTCTGCTCGCGCGCGTGCCGGATCCGCAGATGTTCGGCGTCGCGGAGCTGTCAGACGGACGCGTGGTGCGGCTGGTTGAAAAACCGCAGGAACCGAAAAGCGATCTCGCGCTCGTCGGCGTGTACATGTTTTCGCCGGTGGTGTTCGAGGCCGTCAAGGCGATTCGTCCCAGCTTTCGCAACGAGCTCGAAATCACCGATGCGATCCAGTATCTGATCGATCGCGGTCTCGAGGTGAGACCGCACATCGTCGACGGGTGGTGGAAGGACACGGGCAAGCTCGAAGACATGCTCGAAGCGAACCGGCTGATCCTCGATCGTATCGAGCGGCGCGTAGACGGCTCGGTCGACGCCGACTCGCGCGTCGAAGGCAAAGTGATCGTCGAGGCAGGCGCAGTCGTGGAACACTCGGTCGTACGCGGGCCGGTGATCATCGGCGCGCGCGCGAAGATCGTGCACGCGTACGTCGGGCCGTTTACCTCGATCATGAATGACGCGGAAGTGCGCGATTCCGAAATCGAGCACAGCATTGTCCTTGAGGGCAGCAGCATCAGCAACCTGTCGGCGCGCATCGAAGACAGCCTGATTGGGAAAAACGTCCGGATCTACCGCCTGCCCGTGAAGCCGTCGGCGTACCGGTTCATGCTGGGCGACAACTCCGAAGTCGGTATCCGGTGGTGAGGTGAGCGTGGCAGCACCTGTCAAGAACTCGGTCAACGGCCGGCAGACGATCGACGGCGTCAAGGTGAAACCGCTCAGGTTCATGGCCGACGAACGCGGCTGGTTGATGGAAGTCCTGCGGGCGGACGAGCCGGACCTGTTCACGAAGTTCGGCCAGGTCTACGTCTCGGCGACGTATCCGGGCGTCGTGAAGGGTTGGCACTACCACCGCAAGCAGGTGGACAATTTCGCCTGCGTGGCCGGCATGGTCAAGCTCGTGCTGATCGATACGCGTGTGGGCTCGCCGACCGAAGGCGCCGTGAACGAATTCTTCATCGGCGTGCTGAACCCGATGCTCGTGCAGGTCCCGAACCTCGTGTACCACGGGTGGAAGTGCATCAGCATCGAACCCTCCCTCGTCGTGAACGTGCCGAACGAACCCTACCAGCGGGACGAGCCCGACGAGTATCGTCTGGAGCCGCATGGCTCGCTGGCGTACGACTGGGCGCGCAACGATGGTTAGGGTGCTCGTGACCGGCGGCGCCGGATTCATCGGGTCGAATTTCGTCCGGCACGCGCTCGCCGCGCACAGCACCTGGCAGGTCACAACGCTCGACAAGTTGACGTATGCGGGCCGGCTGGAAAATCTGCAGGGCGTGCTCGATCACCCGCGCCACACGTTCGTGAAGGGTGACATCGCCGATCCGGCTGTCACGGCGACGCTCGTCAAGGCCTCCGACATCGTCGTGCACTTCGCCGCCGAGACGCATGTCGATCGATCGCTCATGAGCGCGGGGGAGTTCATCACGACCGACGTCTATGGGACGTTCGTACTGCTCGAAGCGGCGAGGGAGGCGCGCGGGCTTCGCCGGTTCGTGCAGATCTCGACCGACGAGGTCTACGGCAGCGTGCCGGAAGGAGCGAGCCGCGAGACCGACGAAATCCGGCCGCGGAATCCTTATGCGGCGAGCAAAGCCGGGGCGGATCGGCTGGCGTACAGCTACTGGGCGACCTACGGCGTGCCGGTCGTCATTACCCGCGCGTCCAACACCTACGGACCGTATCAGTTTCCCGAGAAAGTGATCCCGTTGTTCATCACGAACGCGCTCGACGACCTTCCGGTTCCGCTGTACGGCGATGGACTGCACGAACGCGATTGGCTTCACGTCTCCGACCATTGCCGGGCGGTGGACCTCCTGATCGAGGCGGGCACGGCGGGAGAGGTGTACAACGTGGGCGGCGGCAATTCGGTTCGGAACATCGACCTCACGAAGCGCATCCTCGAATTTGTCGGCAAGCCCGAGTCGCTCATCAGTCCGGTTGCCGATCGCCTTGGACACGACCGGCGATACGCGCTCGAGACGTCCAAGCTGCACGGGCTCGGCTGGCGGCCGCAGGTGCCGTTTGCCGCAGGGCTCCGCGAGACGGTCGTGTGGTACCTGCAGAACGAGTGGTGGTGGCGGCCGATCAAGGAAGCCGACCCGAGCTTCCGCGCGTTCCACGACGCCCAGTACGGCGAACGCCGCGTCTGATCGCCTGCCGTGCCTGGTCCTCCTCTGGTCACCGGCGCCACCGGGTTCGCGGGCAGCCACCTCGTCGATCAGCTCCTCGAAGATCAGCCGTCGGTTGCGGCATGGTCCCATCACGGCGGACGCGCGCCGAAGGGACTCGACGACCCGCGGATAAGCTGGAGCACGGTGGACCTGCTCGATCGCGGCGCGGTGTCGCGAGCCTTGTCGGAGATCGGGCCGTCGACCGTCTATCACTGCGCCGGCATCGCCCATGTCGGAGAATCCTGGTCGGAGCCGGTCCGCGCGCTGAGCGTCAACGTCATGGGTACGCATCACGTGCTCGAAGGGATGCGTGAGGCCGGCCTGGACTGTCCCGTCCTCGTCATCGGTTCCGCTCTTGTGTACCGCTCATCAGCCAGCCCGCTCCGGGAAGACGATCCGATCGGCCCCTCCGATCCGTACGGCGTGAGCAAGCTCGCGCAGGAAATGCTCGCGTCAGGCCGCGCGCAGGCGCCGGTCTTCATCGTACGCCCGTTCAACCATGCGGGACCGCGTCAGTCACCGGCGTATGTGACCTCTAGCTTCGCGAGGCAGATCGCGGAGATCGAAGCCGGACGCCGCGAGCCGGTCCTGCGGGTCGGCAACCTGGAATCGCGCCGCGACATTACGGACGTCCGAGACACCGTTCGCGCGTACCGGCTGGTCGTCCGGCATGGACGCCCACGCCGGCCGTACAACGTCTGCTCGGGCAATGCCTACCGTGTGCGCGAACTGCTCGACGGGCTCATCGGCTTGTCGCAGGCGTCGATCGAAATCCAGGTCGATCCCTCGAGGCTGCGACCCAGTGATAATCCCGTCGTCGCCGGCGATCGAACCCGCATCGGCGCCGAGGCGGGCTGGATCCCGGAGATACCGATCGAACGGACCCTCGACGATCTGTTGAACTACTGGCGCCGGGAGATCCGGGCGCAACAATGATCCCCAGGCGGCCCTTTTCGGAGAACGGCCGTCAACTCGTGCACGTCGCGGTGGGAACGCTCGCCCTGCTGCTGCGCTATCTGACTGCGCTCGAAGCGACGGTGGTGGCCAGCGGGGCCGTGGCCTTGAACGCTTACGCGCTCCCGCGTGTTGCCGGGCACCTGTATCGACCCGTCGAGGCGCGGCAGCGATTGCTCTCCGGCATCACGCTCTACCCCGTTGCGATTCTGCTACTCCTCCTTGCCCTTCCCGACCGCCGCGACATCGTGGCGGCGGCCTGGGGCGTGCTCGCGTTCGGCGACGGAATGGCCACGATCGCCGGCCACCACATCCGCGGCCCGCGCATCCCGTGGAATCGCCAGAAGTCCGTGGCCGGCACCGCCGCTTTCATCCTGTTCGGCAGTGCGGCAGCATCCTTCCTCTGCTGGTGGTGCCGATCGACCGTTATTCCTCCGGCCTATCCCTGGTTCACGGTCTGGATGCCGGTTGTAGCAACGATAGCGGCCGCAGCGGTCGAGACCATTCCGATCAGGCTCAATGACAATCTGTCGGTTCCGGCGGCGGCCGCTGCGGTCCTGTGGTTGACGTCGCTCATCAGCCAGGATCTCGCCGGGAACGTGGCGGCGGCGGCATGGGGCACGCTGCCGCTCGCGCTGGCAGCGAATGCGGTGGTAGCCGGTGCGGGATACGTCGCGCGCACGGTCACGATACCAGGAGCGGTCTGCGGCGCTCTTCTCGGCATCACGATCGTGCTCACCGCCGGATGGGGCGGATGGGTATTGCTCGTCGCTACGTTCGCGCTGGCCGTCCTGACCTCGCGGCTCGGCCTGCGCCGCAAGACGCAGCTCGGCATCGCGGAGGCTCGCGGAGGGCGACGCGGTGCGGGCAATGCGTTCGCGAACACAGGGATCGCCGTGGGAGCGGCCGTGCTGGGCGCGCTGAGCTACGCACGCGACCCGGCGCACCTGGCCTTCGTCGCCGCGCTCGCCGCGGGGGGGAGCGATACAGTCGCCAGCGAAATCGGCAAGGCCTGGGGCAGGCGTACGTGGCTCGTGCCCACGCTGCGCCCGGTATCCCCTGGGACGTCCGGAGCCATCTCGGTCGAAGGCACCGTGGCTGGTCTCCTTGGTGCGGTCGCGCTCGGGGCGCTGGGTGTCGCCTGCGGACTTGTTCCCGCCTGGACGCTATTCCCGATCGTGGCCGGCGCGACGATCGGCTCGTTCGTCGAGAGCGCGATGGGAGCGACGCTGGAGGGACCCGGGATTGTCAACAACGACGTGCTGAACTTCCTGAACACTGCGATCGCAGCGGCAGCGGCCGTGTTCCTCGCGGACGCATTCCAATGACGCGCCAGTCGCGAGCGTCGCTCCTCCTCGAGTTCTCGCGTCCCTTTACGCTCGTGGCGCCAGCTCTCGGGTTCGCTTCCGGAGCGGCGACGGCGGCCGGGGCCGCGCCGCGGGAACCGTGGAGCCTCGATCTGCTGCTCTATCCCTGCATCGGACTCGTCATGGCGGCTGTGTTGAACGCGGCCTCGAATGCGCTGAATCAGATCTACGATCTCGAGATCGATCGGATCAACAAGCCGAGGCGCGCGCTGCCGTCAGGACGATTGTCGCGTCGCGAGGCCTGGACGTTCACGCTCGCCGCCTATGTCGTCGCCCTCGTCCTCGGCTGGCTCGTCGCGCCGGGCGGCCGGCACGAATGCTTCTGGATCGTGGTTGTCGCGACGGTCATCACGGTTCTCTACTCGGCGCCCCCGTTCCGGACGAAGCGGCTCGGCATCTGGGCGAACCTCACGATCGCGATCCCGCGCGGCGTGCTGCTGAAGGTTGCGGGCTGGTCGGCGGTCAAAACGGTTGTTGGAACGGAGCCCTGGTTCATCGGCTCCGTGTTCGGGCTGTTCCTCCTCGGCGCCTCGACGACCAAGGACTTCGCCGACATGGAAGGAGACGCGCGGGGAGGATGTCGGACGCTTCCGATCATCTACGGCGTGCGCCGGGCGGCATGGATGATCTCTCCTTCGTTCATTCTGCCGTTCATCATGATCGCGGTGGGCACCCGGTTGAGGATCCTGACGGGAACACCCGCGCTGCTGTATGCGCTGTCGATCGTGATGACGATCTACGGCGCCTACGTCTGTTACCTCATGCTCCGTCGGCCCGAGGATCTCGCGGTCGAGGAGAACCACGTCTCCTGGGCGCACATGTATCGCATGATGTTCGTCGCGCAGGTCGGATTTGCCGTGGCGTATCTGCTCTAGGGCTCAGACCGAGGTCAGACTCAGAGCTTGACGCGGGGAGAATAAAAAGCGAAACTCGACGAATGTCCGCGCAGCTGCCGATCTTCGATCTCGGCCAGCGCCCTCCGACGACGCGCGCTTTGGCGTTGCAGATTCGGGAGCGCGGTGAAACCGCGTTGGACGACGCCCATCGGAGGGCGGACGCGGCGCGGTATCAGGAAGTCACCTGCAAGTCGGCCCTGAACGGGGTCAAGGGCATGCCATTCAACTGGACGCTGAACCCGTACCGCGGCTGCACGCACGGCTGTCACTACTGCTTCGCACGACGGTATCAAACGCAGTTCGAGCTCGGGCCCGGCGACCAGTTCTCGAGCATCATTTTCGTCAAGGTCAACCTGGTTGACGTGCTGCGCAGGGAACTCGACAGGCCCTCGTGGATTCGCGAGCAGGTGGCGGTGGGCACCGCGACCGATCCGTACCAGCCTATCGAAGGGCATTACAAGCTCACGCGGGGTTCCCTCGAGGCGTTGCTCGCGGGACGGACCCCGATCGGGCTTGTCACGAAAGGACCGATGGTCGTGCGCGATGCCGATCTGCTCGCTGACATCGGCCGGCGATACGGGTGCACGGTCTACATGAGCGTCCCGACGGTGGACGACGACGCGTGGCGCGCGCTCGAGCCCGGCACGGCCCCTCCGCTGCAACGGTTGCGCGCGGTGCGGCAGCTCCGCGACGCCGGCGTCAACGCTGGTGTTCTGATGGCGCCTGTCGTTCCGGGCTTCACGACCCAGCCGTCAAAGCTTGAAGCCACGATCAAAGCCGTCGCCGATCACGGCGCCGCCTTTATGGGCGCGAATCTGATGTACTTGAAGGGGGGCACGAAGGATCACTTCATGGAATTCCTGGCCAGGGAGTTCCCGCAGATGGTGACGTCGTACAACCGCCTTTACGCCGGAGCCTACGCGTCAGCCGACTACGTCAAAGCCGTCCGCGGCATGATCGACACGCTGCAACAGCGGTACGAGCTGCGCGGCCGGCGCCATCGAGACGACGAGAGCATCCCGCAGGAACCGGAAGACGGGGAAGATGAAAGACAGGCCGCCCCTGAGCAGGCGGCCTTCGTGTGGGACGGTCGGAATCCCTAATCCCTCTAATCACTAATCGCGAATCGCGAATCGTTCAATCCGAGCTCGATTCGAGGATTCAGGATTAGTGATTAGTGATTCTAAGCCGTCGCCGCAAGGTTCGACAGGCGGGCTGGGGCGCGGGTTACCTCGATTTCGACCCGTCCTTCGTGAACGTCCGCCGTGTACTTCTCCCCCTCCGTCCACTGCTGGCTGATCGGCAGCTTGAGCCGCGTCTCGATCACGCGTTTCAGGAACCGCGCGCCGTAAGCGAGGCTATACCCGTCGGTCACGAGTTGCTCGAGCGCCTCGGGCGTGACTGTCAGGGTTCGGCCGGTCTTTGCAAGCGACTGCTCGATTCTCCCGATCTGCTGCAGGGTGATCTGGCGCACTTCGTCCTTCATCAGCGGCCGGAAGATCACCACCTCGTCGATGCGGTTGCGGAACTCCGGCGAGAAGCGCCGTTCGAGCTCGCGTGTGATTTCCCCCTGGATCTGTTCGAGGCCGATCTGCTTTGAGTAGAACCCCAGCGGGCTGCTCAGTTTCCTGAAGCACTCCGACCCGATGTTGGACGTCATGATGACGATGGCGTCGCTTAGATATACGCGTTTGCCGCGTCCATCAGTCATCCAGCCCTCGTCGAACGCCTGCAGGAACACGTTCAGCATCGTGGGGCTCGCTTTCTCGACCTCGTCGAGCAGGACGACCGAGTACGGGCTGTCCTTCAACTGGTTCGTCAGTACGCCGCCGCGCTCAGACCCGACGATGCCTCGCGGCATCCCGATCAGTTTGTCCACCGCGACGGCGCCGTCCTGGTATTCCGACATGTCGACGCGGACCATCTTCTTCTCGTCGCCGAAGAGGAACTCGGCAACTGATTTCGCCAGCTCGGTCTTGCCGACGCCGGTTGGGCCGAGGAACAGCAGCACGCCGTCGGGGCGATCGAAGCCGTCTTTCAGGGGACCCTTGTTGAGCACCAGGCGCTTGGCGACCGCCTCGATAGCCTGCCGCTGGCCGATCACGCGCGCGCCCAGGCGCGTCTCCATGTCCCGGAAACGATCCGAGACCTCCCGGAACACCATGTCTTCGGGGATCTGCGCGATCTTCGAGATCACGCTGACGACGTCGTTCGACGTGACCTCCAACCGCCGCCCGATTTCCGCCTTCACCGCCGCGGTGTCGAGCCATCCGATGACCTTGTCGGGCAGCAGGAGGTGTCGCATGTATCGCGGCGACATCTCGAGCGCAGTTTCGATCGCTTCATCCTGGATGCGGACCGAGTAGTTCCGCTCGAGCCGCGGCCGCAGGTTGTAGAGGATGTTCCGCGTTTGTTCGATCGACGGCTCGGCGACGTTCACCGTGCGGAAGCGGCGCGCGAGCGCTTCGTCTTCCTGCATGAACTCCTTGTATTCGCTGAGTGTGGTCGCGCCGATGATCCGGACCTCGCCGCGCGCGAGCACCGACTTGAACACGTTGGCGGCGTCCGAGGGAGCGCCGAGCGCGGAGCCGGCGCCAATCATCGTGTGGACCTCGTCGATGAACAGAATCAGGTTCGGCCGCTCCTTGATTTCGCGAATTACGTTCTGGATCCGGTCCTCGAACATGCCGCGCAGCATCGTCCCGGCCACCATCGTGTTCATCTGGAGGTTGACGACCTGGCAGTCGCGGAGCCGAACGGGCACCCGCTCCGGTTCGAACTCGATGCGGCGGGCGAGGCCTTCCGCGATCGCGGTCTTGCCGACCCCGGGCTCCCCCAGCAGGAGCACCGAGTTGGCTCGCTCGCGGTGGCACAACACTTCGAAGACCTGATCCATCTCGTGCTCGCGGCCGTAAACGGGTGGAATCCGGTCCTGGCGCGCCAGCTGGTTGAGGTTGGTCGCGAAGTGCTTCAGGAATGGCGGCAGCTCGAACCGCTTCTTCATGCGTTCTTCACGCTGCTCGTGATCGCGCATGCGCGTCGTGAGCCGGCTCACGAGCGCTTCGGGCTCGATGCCATGCCGGCGAATGATCGAAACCGGAATGCCCTGCGTTTCCTCGAAGATCGCGGAAAACAGGTCCGTCGCCTCGATCGCATGACGTCCCAGACGGCTGGCATGGAGCAGCGAAAGCTTGAACAACAGCTTCGTGGACGGCGCCACTCGGAGATCGCGGCCCGGCACGCTCGGCAGCAGGCGAAGGTGTTCTTCGAGCGCCTGCAGGATTTCGTGCGGATTCAACTCGAGGTCGTGCATGACCTGGCCGAACATGTCCCACTCGACCTGCGCAAAGGCAAGACAGACGTGTTCATTTGTCAACAATGCGTGGTCGCGGCGGCGCGCTTCGTCGAGAGCACGGTCCACGACACGTTCGGCCGACTCGGCCATCTTGTTCTGCGGAATATCGAAGTCGTCCACGGCCGCCTCCAGCGCGGATCACCCTCCGGGTCGTCCGGCCAATCCGCTGCACGTGGAAACAGCAAAAGCAGGGCCAGTAATCAGGCCCCCGGGAAGAGCGCCGAATCGACCAAAAAGCGAAGGGAGGGAGGAGGTAGGAAGGCGATTTCCCTCAGTGGCTGCTGCCGCTTACCGAAGTCCGCCCAGGAGTGCCTGGATCCGCGCTTCCGTCGGCGGATGGCTGCTGAAAAGAGACATGAGGCCGCCCCCGGAAAATGGCTTCACGATGAACATATGGGCGGTCGCCGGATTCGCATCGAGCGGAACGCGTTTCGACACTGCATCAATCTTGCGCAAGGCGTCGGCAAGTCCGTAAGGATTACCCGCGATCTCCGCCCCGCCCGCATCCGCCGCGAACTCGCGCGACCGCGAGATAGCCATCTGGATCAGGGCCGCGGCCAGCGGCGCCAGGATCACCATCGCGAGGAGTGCAATCGGATTGTTTCCCCGATCGCGGCCCTCTCCCCGCCCGCCGTAACCGCCGAAGAGTGCCGCGAAATGCGCCATGCGGGCGAGCATCATGATCGCGGCCGCAATCGTGGCGGCGACTGAGCTGATCAGGATGTCGCGATGCTTGACATGCGCCAGCTCGTGCGCAATGACGCCTTCGAGCTCGTGCTCGCTGAGAACCTTCAGGATCCCTTCAGTTGCCGCCACGGCCGCGTGTGACGGATTTCGACCGGTCGCGAAGGCATTGGGAGAGGGATCCGGAATGATGTACACCTTCGGCATCGGCAAATTCGCCCGCATGGTGAGACGCTCGACGATGCGGTACAGCTGGTGCTCGGGACCGACCTGCTGTGCGCGGTACATCCGCAGGACAATCTTGTCCGAGAACCAGTACGATCCCAGGTTCATGATGGCGGCGAAGATGAAGGCCATGACGAGGCCGTTCGCACCGCCAAACCACTCGCCGAGCGCCAGCAGCATCGCGCTCAGGAGACCGAGAAGCAACGCCGTCTTGATACCGTTTGCCATATATGTATTCTACCGTGTGGCTTCCGCTGTCCGCCGTCGGTCAGTGGGAGGGCACGAATCAACCAAAAGATTCAATCAATCCCGCTAGAAACGCCGCGCGCCACGTCAGGTTGTCAACGAGAACGTGTTCATGCAGTGCGTGAGCGCCGTCCCCTTGCGGCCCGAGACCATCTAAAGTGGGAACACCCAGCGCGGCCGTGAAATTCCCGTCCGATCCGCCGCCAGCGGCCCCTTCCAGGAGGTCGTGGCCGAGCGCCGCCGCGATACTTACCGCTCGCTCATAAAGACGACCGACGTCAGGCGACCGTTCGAGCGGCGGCCTGGCGACCGCCCCGGCGATTTCCAGCCGCACCGCCGGGTGCGCGGCCCGCAGCCCCCGGATCGCCGACTCGAGCAGAGCGGCATCCGCCATGGTTTGTACTCTGACGTCGATGCGCGCCGACGCGCGATCGGCCACGACATTCGGACGCGACCCGCCGGCAATCACGCCGACATTGATCGTGACGCCGCGATCCGGATCCTGCAAGGCTTCGAGGTTGAGGATCTGACGCGCAAGCTCGTGGATCGCGCTCGCCCCTTTGCCCGGGTCGAGCCCAGCGTGCGCCGCCACGCCGTGCACAACGAGCTCGAATTCGCCGACGCCTTTGCGGCTGGTCTTCACGGCGCCGCCTGGAAGCGACGGCTCCAGCACCAGCACCGCCCTGCTCCGCCGGGCCTCATCTTCAATCACTTCACGCGATGTGCCGCTGCCAATTTCTTCGTCGGTCGTCCACAGCATCACGACGCGGGGACAGCCTCCCACGCCAAGCTCGTCGAGCGCCCGCATCGCAAGCATGGCGACCGCAATCCCACTCTTCATGTCGTAGATGCCCGGGCCGTAGAGCCGTCCGTCGACTTCGCGCAGCGGCATCTGTTCCATAGAGCCCACGTTCCAGACCGTATCGAAGTGGCCGAGCAGAAGGATTTGCCCTTCAGCTTTTTCCATTGTCCGTTGTGCCTTTTCCCTTTCCCCTTTCCCGATGTCGATCCAATGTGCCCGCAGGTGATCGCCGCGTGTCTCTTGCCGGACGCGCCCGACGATTGCGCCCAGATCGGTCAGGCGCCGTTCGAGCTCGTGGCCGCATCGATCAACCGCGGCCTTGTCGTGGCTTGGCGATTCAAGCCGCACCAGCGCGTCGATCGTTTCTCGCAGCCATGCGTCTTGCGATTGGCAGTATGTCAGCAGATCACGATAGGGCAAGGCCATGAACCCAGTGTACTTGTCCATCTCTGCACATCCGTGTTCATCCGTGTTCATCGTGGCTTCGAGTGTTGTTCCCTCTGTGTTCATCCGTGTTCATCTGTGGCTTAATAGGCTATGGTCCGTAGCTTGTTCGCCCGATTCGTGACGGGGCTCGCGGTGCTGTCCCTGCCAGCGCTGGCCGCGTCGCAGACGCCGTCGCCGTTCCCCAAGCCAGGCCAGACCCGCCCGCCCTCGCAGCCCTCTCCGCCTCAGCCGGCACAGCCCGCCCCGACGACCGTCGTTGCGCCGGCCGCGCCGGCATCCA
>JBBQEJ010000018.1:0-53236 GCA_038320555.1 Vicinamibacterales bacterium
CAGTACGACGCGCAGTATGGCCGAACGTCCGGCGCCGTGGTCAACGCCGTCACGAAGGCCGGCACCAACCAGCTTCGCGGCAGCGGCTTTGGCTTCTTCCAGAGCGGGAGCCTCACGACGAAGGACTTCTTTGCGAAAGAAAAGGGGCTCGCGAAGCCCGACACGCAGTACCAGCGCTGGGGCGGCACGGTTGGCGGACCGATTGTGAAGGACAAGATCCACTTCTTCGGCAGCCTGGAGCGGTTCTCGATCGATCGGCCGAACACGATCAACATTCCGGCGCGTCCGGACCTGAACGGCACGCAGCTCACGCGCGACCGCGTCTGGAACACGATCATCCGCGGTGACCATCAGGTCAGCAACAACGCAACCTACAGCGTTCGATGGCTGCGCGAGCAATCGCCCCAGGCCAATCAGATCATCACGCCTCCGCCAATTACGCCTGCCGCGGCGCGCGAGGAATCGGACGTGGACCAGACGCTCTCGACCAGCCTGAACCTGGTGCTGTCGAACACGAAAGTCAGCACGCTGCGCGTGACGTGGACGCGCGAGAACGTGACGTTCGCCAATCATTGCTTCAACACGAACGGGCGCGACATGTCGAAATGCCCGGTCACGCTGTCGTTCCAGGACTACGTCGATCAGCAGGACAACACCGCACAGGCCCGCATCAACGACGGGATTCAGGCCGAGGAGACGCTCGGATGGTTCCTGCCGGGCCACGGCGGCGATCACGACATCAAGTTCGGCGTGCAGTACGAGTACTCAGGCGCGTTCAACACGAACCAGGGCAACATGAACGGGACGTTCTCGTTCGGCCGGAACAACGTCGCCTTCAACTCTGCCGTGCCCTCCACCTACCCAGACAGGTTCTCCATTCGGGTCGGCGGTCCGAGCACGTTCTACGAGAAGGCACACTATGTGTCCGGCTTCGCGCAGGACAAGTGGCGCTGGAACAACCGGTTCACACTCAGCCTCGGAGCGCGCTACGACATCGAGATGATTCCGATTGCGGAAACGGATGATCCGCTGGTCAAGAAGTACCCGACCGACAGGAACAACATTGCGCCTCGTCTCGGCGTCACGTACGACCTCGACGGCGGCAAGAGCGTCGTTCGCGCTGGATACGGACGCTTCTTCGATAAGACGCACTTCGAAGTGATTGGCGGTCTCTACACGGGGACGCCGTTCACCAGCTCGTTCGTGGCCACGTTCCCCGTGTCGACGTTCGATAACGGTCCCCGGACCGGCGTGCTGCCAACGGATCCCTTCCTCGCCGGTGGACCAGTCATCAACACGGCGGAGCTGAACCGGCTGTATCCCGGCGGCCAGCTCCTGCGCAACACCGGCGCGACGTGGGACAACCCGGATCGCAGAACGCCGTACACCGACGAGGTCACCGCAGGTTTCGAGCGGCAATTGAGACCGGATCTGGCCGTGAGCGCGGATTACGTGCACTCGCAGGGCCGCGACATGCTGATGGTGTTGAACCTGAATCCCCAGATCCGTTCGTCGTCACCGGTCAGCGGCTCGACGTTGCAGCGGGTCGGCGGCTCGACGCTGACAACGGCCCTGGCGGCGCTGCAGGAGAAGTACGCAGGGTTCGTGCCTTTCAGCGCTGCCGTGAACCAGTTCGTCAACGTCGGCCGGCTGAATTACAACGCGCTGATGCTGCAAATGAAGAAGCGGTTCAGCCACAACTACAGCACCCAGGTGTCGTACACCTACGGCAAGTCTCGCGGCAACACGTCGGGGAATGGCGCGGCGGCGAGTAATTTCCAGGTTCGAGACGACCTGCACCTGGAGTTGAACGAAGGGCCGACGAACTTCGACATTCCGCACAACTTCACGGTCAGCGGAACGGCGCTCGTGCCGCGGACGCACGGCCTCAACCTGAGCTGGGTCGCGCGCGCGCTCAGCGGGTCGCCGTTCACGCTGGTCAACACCAACGTCGATCCCGACATGAATGGCATCCAGGGGGAGCCGCTTCCGTCCGGCCAATATTCCGGCAACGGCCTCGACGCTTACACCGTGAAGAACTACAGGGCCGAGCGCAATGGCGCGCGCGGTCCTGGATTCTTCAGCCTCGATATGCGGCTCGGATACGGGTTCGCCCTGGGCCGCCGGCGGCGCCTTGAAGTGTCCGCCGATGTGTTCAACGCGTCGGACCGCGCGAACTTCCTGAATCCGACCGCCGACCAGGCGTCGGGGCAGTTCCTGCTGCTGACCGGGTACAGCACGAGCTATACACCGCGAAAAGTTCAGGTCGGCGCGCGCGTCGAATTCTGATTCTTGTCGCGGTGCGCGGTTCGCGGTTCGCGGTTCGATTTGGGATAGGGAGGGGGCGCGGGATCAGGGACGCGGGACCGCAATCCCGCACTCCGGATCCCGTTCCCGGCACTCGCGACCCGCATCGCGAACCGCGAATCGCGAGCCGCGAACAGCGACCCCTATATACTCCACTGGATGGGCCCAGCGTTTCGTCGTCTCCTTCCATACGTCCTTCGGTACCGCCGGCAGTTCTTCCTCGGCCTCATCTGCGTCGTCCTGTCGTCGACCTTTCAACTCCTGGGGCCATGGGTCCTGAAGTTCGCGATCGACGATCTGGCCCGCGCGGTGACGCGACAGAAGCTCATCACGTACGCCACGCTGATCCTGGCAGTCTCGTGCGTGCGAGCGTTGTTCCTGTTCCTGATGCGCCGCATCATCATCGGCGCATCTCGCGAGATCGAATACGACATCAGGAACGATTTTTTCGTCAGGCTGCAGCAGATGCCGCTCGCGTACTACCAGGCACGCCGGACCGGCGACCTCATGTCGCGGGCCACCAACGATCTCAATGCCGTGCGCATGATGATTGGACCTGCGGTGATGTATTCGGCCAGCACCATTCTCGTGTTTGCCGTCGCCATCATTTTGATGTCGTCCATCGACGCGCGTCTGACGCTCGTCGCACTGATTCCACTGCCGCTGGTGTCGGTGAGCGTGAAGTATTTCGGAAGCGCGATCCACCGGCGCTTCGAGGCCATTCAGGCGCAGCTCGCCGATATGAGCGCCGTCGTCCAGGAAGCCCTCGCCGGAGTCCGCGTCGTCCGCGCGTATAACCAGGAGCAGTACGAAATCGACCGGTTCAGCGCCGCCAATCAGGAATACGTGCGACGGAACCGCGTGCTGATCCGGCTGCAGGGGTTGTTCTACCCGAGCATGACGCTCTTTCTGGGTTTCGGCGCGCTGCTGGTGTTATGGGCCGGCAGCCGCGAGGTCATCCAGGGCCGCATCACGCTCGGCGAGTTCGTCGCTTTCAACTCGTACCTTGTGATGCTCAGCTGGCCGATGATCGCGTTCGGATGGGTCACGAATATGCTGCAACGCGGCATGGCGTCGTGGAAGCGCATGCTCGACGTCCTGGATGCAACCCCTGACATCAGCGATGCGAATGTGACAGCCGCGGGACGAGCGGTTCCGCTCGCCGGCGCGATCGAGATGCGCGACCTCACCTTCACATATCCGGGATCCGACCGGCCGGTGCTCACCGGCCTGTCGGTACGCATCGAGCCCGGCCAGACCGTCGCATTCGTCGGCGCCACCGGCTCCGGAAAGTCCACGCTCATCTCCCTGCTGCCGCGGATGCACGAGCCGCCGCCCGCCACGGTGTTTCTCGACGGCGTTGACGTCCGCGAAATTCCGCTCGAACGGCTCCGCGGCGCCATCGGCTTCGTGCCGCAGGAACCGTTTCTCTTCTCTGACGAGATCGCCGAGAACATTGCCTTCGGCGTTCAGCCACAGAAAAACACGGACACACACGGGCCACAGACGGACACGGACACACAGGGAAGGGACACGGTGCTCGAGGGTCGCATGCAGGACGCCGCGGCGGTCGCCAGGCTGGACAAGGACGTCGAGTCGTTTCCCAAGGGATATCAGACGCCAGTCGGAGAGCGCGGCATCACGCTGTCTGGGGGACAGAAGCAGCGCACCGCACTGGCGCGCGCGCTGATGGTCGATCCGCGAGTGCTGATCCTGGACGATGCGCTGTCGGCTGTTGATACGTATACGGAGGAGGAGATCCTCGGGCGGCTGAGGGGCGTAATGCGGCAGCGCACGTCCATCATCGTTGCGCATCGGATCTCGACCGTGCGCGACGCCGATCAGATCTTCGTCCTCGATCACGGGCGCATCGTCGAGCGCGGCCCTCACGGCGCGCTGGTCGGGCGGGGCGGGCTGTACGCGACGCTGTACAAGAAGCAGTTGCTCGAAGAGGAGCTGGCAGCAAGCTGAATGAGAGTCGCCAGTAACCAGTCTCCAGTTTCCAGTTGGCCGAGGAGGCACTGAGATGGACCGGCAACCGGCAACTGGCTACTGGCTACTGGTAACTGACCACTGAAATCATGTCTTTCCACGAAGAAGAAGTCCTCGGCAAGGCGTACGACGCGACGCTCATGCGGCGGCTGCTGCAGTACTTACGGCCTTATAAGTCGCAGGTCGCGCTGGCGCTCGCGGCGATCATCTCGGCGTCAATCCTGCAGCTGGCCCAGCCGTACCTGATGAAGCTCGCGATCGACCGGTACATCGCGGGAGGCGACCTCACCGGCGTGAACCGTATCGCGATCGCGTTCTTCTTCATCCTGATCGCCTCGTTCATTCTGGAATACGTCCAGACCTGGACGCTGCAGATGACCGGGCAGCGGATCATGTGCGACATGCGCCTGCAGATTTACCGGCATTTGCAGCGCATCGATTTGCAGTTCTACGACCGAAACCCCGTCGGGCGTCTGATGACCAGAGTGACGACCGACGTGGACGTGTTGAACGACATGTTCACGGCGGGCGTCGTGTCGATTTTTGGCGATGTGTTTACGCTCGCCGGGATCATGATCGTGCTCGTGATGATGGACTGGCGGCTGGCGCTGGTCACGTTCGCCGTGCTGCCGCTCATCGTCTTCGTGACACAGTGGTTCCGACAGAACGTGCGGGAATCCTACCGGACCGTGCGCGCGTGGGTTGCACGGATCAACGCGTTCCTGCAGGAACACATCACGGGCATGTCCACCGTACAGCTCTTCCGCCGGGAGGGGCGCACGTTCGATCGGTTCGACGACATCAACCGCCGGCATCGCGACGCGAACATCGATTCCATTCTCTTCTACGCCGTGTTCTATCCGGCGATCGAGGTGATCGGCGCGCTCGCGGCCGCGCTGATCATCTGGTTCGGCGGGCGGTGGACGCTGCAGGGTACGCTGACGATAGGGTCGCTGGTCGCGTTCCTCCTGTATTCCAGCCGGTTCTTCCGGCCGATCAGCGACATGTCGGAGAAGTTCAACGTCCTCCAGGCCGCGATGGCGTCGTCCGAACGCATCTTCAAGCTGTTGGACACGCCGGTGAAGATCGAGTCGCGAGTCGCGAATCGCGATTCGCGGTTCGCAGGGTCGGGATCCGGGAGCCGGGATGCGGGATCCGAGTTTCCCTCGACCGTTGGATTCCGTCCGGACCCCGGATCCCGGATTCCGGATCCCGACGAGCAACAGGCCGGGCACATCGTCTTCGATCATGTTTCATTCGCGTATGACGGCGAGAACGACGTTCTGCGCGACGTGTCGTTCGAGGTCCGGCCGGGCGAGCGCGTCGGCATCGTCGGTGCAACGGGTGCCGGCAAATCGACGCTCATCAATCTCCTTCTGCGGTTTTACGACGTCACTCGCGGGCGAATCCTCGTCGACGGCGTGGACGTGCGCGAGATGGACCTCCGGGAGCTTCGCCGCCTCTTCAGCCTTGTCCTGCAGGACGTGCACCTGTTCTCCGGGACTATCGCAGAAAACATCAGGCTTGGGGAACCGTCCATCACCGACGCAGCGATGAAGCGCGCGGCCGAAGCGGTGCATGCCGGGCGGTTCATCGAGCGGCTGCCGGCGGGCTACGCGAGTCCGGTTGCGGAGCGGGGCGCGACCCTGTCAGTCGGCCAGAAGCAGCTGCTGTCGTTCGCGCGGGCGCTTGCGTTCAACCCGCGGATTCTCGTGCTCGACGAGGCAACCTCGAGCGTTGACACGGAGACCGAGCTGTTGATTCGCGACGCGCTGAACGTGCTGATGGCGGGGCGCACGACGATCGCGATCGCACACCGCCTCTCGACGATCCAGGACATGGACAAGATCCTCGTCCTGCACAAGGGGCAGGTGCGGGAGTCGGGAACGCACCAGGATCTGCTGGCGCAGCGGGGCATTTATTACAAGCTGTACCAGCTGCAGTACCGGGATCAGGAGAGCAGGGAAGCGGAAGACGCTGGCGCTAGCCGCCAGGCTCTTTCGGCGCCGCCTCTTTGACGGCCGGGGCGACTGCGGGGGTCGTCGGACCTGCCGGCGGGATTCCCGGGGGCGGCTGCGCAGCCTCCCGCTGGCGGAACAAGTGGTCGATGAGCCGTGGCGAGCTGGCGTGCGGGTTCCACCCGAGGCGCAGCACCGTGATGCCGGCAGACCGACGGCCGAACTCGTACCGGGCTTCGTCGCAGTTCCACATGTAAATGTCGATGTGGCGGCCCTGGACGGCCGGACCCGTATCCATCACGGTGTAGATTCCGTTGTACCGCTCACCCAGGCGATCGACCTGAAGCACCGAACCGACGGGTAACAAATCCGGATCGGCGGCGGCAATACCGTTCCGGACGTTCACGCCCGAGGCGGTGGTCGTTCCCCTGCAATAGGCGGTCGCGGTAAATCGGAGTCTGGTGCCCGGTGCGGGCATGGCCGTCGTTTCGCGCAGTTCCGCTTTGCGCGCGGCATAGCGCGAATCAAGAATCGTCACTTCATACAGGAAAGCAAACGCGACGGCTGCGGTTCCTGTTGCGACGATCTTGCGCCCGAGGGAACGCGAGAGCAACATCATGAGGAGCTGCGACCAGCCTTCCGCCGCCGGGGAACTTCCACTATAGCGCCGCCGGGCCATCCGGGTCAAAGCACGTACTCAGGTGGTGTATGTGCGCGAAACGCTTTCTAATGAGGATCTTCTGAGGATTTCGAGGTAGCCAGATGTCGCCGGTGCGCGACAATCATCGTAAGCGAGGCCCTGTAGGCGGTTATGCCGAGGGCGACAGCGCCGATCGTCGAACCCAGGGCATATGACCATACGAGTGGGGCTATCATCACCTTCGTGAAGGTCCGGAACTCTCCCCACGACGCGTCGGTCAGCACCTCCCGCAAGTCCTTCCAGAACCCGGGCGGAACATCGTACTGAAGCAGGGTGGCCCCCAGTGTGGTTGCCAGGGTGTAGTACGCAGGAAGAATCCACGGCAGGTTCGAGTACACCCCGAGCAGTACCGCGACGCGATTCAGGTTGCACGTAAACGCGACGATCAGGCCGAGCACCGTGTGCAGGCCGAGAAACGGCGAGAAGCCGAAGAAAACGCCGACCGCATACGCCGCGGCGGTGCGCTCCGGCGTGTCGTGCGTGTGGAGAAGCTGGTCGAGCCAGCGGCGGGCGCGAGGGGATCCCAGCATGATGGCTGCTAGAAATGCACGAACCCCGGCGGCAGCGGTTCGAGCCTGCCTCCGCTCACGAGTCCAATCGTCGGGTCGCCGGTCAGTTCGCCGATGCGTGTAATCGGCACGCCGCGGGCTTCCCGCAGGACGCCGCGCAGGCGGCCGCGCGCGCGGCGCGGCACCGCAAATAACAGCTCGTAATCATCGCCCCCCGCGACCGCCGCCGCCACCGCGTCGTCGCTGGTCGCCATGAACCATGCGCGCGCAGCGGGATGGACCGGCAGCGAGGCCGCATCGATGGAGGCGCCCGTCTGGCTTGCACACGAGAGCTGCATGACGGCGTCCGCAAGGCCGTCGCTCAGGTCCATGCAGGCACTTGCGGCGCGGGTCCGTCCCAGCAACGCGCCGATCCGCGCGCGCGGTTGGGGACGGCAGTGCCGATCCACGCACTCCGCCAATCCCGGATCGTCCGGACGAGGCACGATTGTTTTGACGTGACGCACGTCGTCCGGGTCGCCCGACTCGCGCCGGAGCCAGGCGAGCCCCGCGGCCGCGGCACCAATCTGACCCGTGACGTAAAGCGTATCTCCCGCCCGCCCGCCTCCGCGCGTGAGGATCTTTCGCGGCTTGACGCTCCCGACGACCGTGACGTCCACGACGAGCGGTCCCGGGGACCTCGTGATGTTGCCGCCGGCGAGGCTGACGCGGGTTTCCGCGGCCAGCTCGAGGAGACCGTCGAGCAGACCGTCCACCTCGTCAAGCGTGGTCTGAAGGGGGAGCATGAGCGAGAGCAGCGCGAAGCGGGGTACGCCGCCCATCGACGCGACGTCACTGACGTTTACGGCCAGCGCCTTATAGCCGATGTCGGCCGGGGTGGAAAAGCGGCGATCGAAGTGTACGCCTTCGACGAGCGCGTCGGTCGTCAGCACCTGCAGGGCGCCCCTGTCGGGCGCCGCCACGGCGGCGTCGTCACCGATTCCTACCAGAAGTCCGGGCGGAGCAGGCGGCACGCGGCGGCGGATTCGCTCGATCAGGGCGCGTTCGCCGGTGTCGGAGACGCGCTGGGCATTGTTGCTGACGGGCGAGTTACCGGGCGAACTCAACGGCCCGTGTCTCCCTGATCACCGTGACCTTGATCTGGCCCGGATACTCCAGCTCGTTCTCGATGCGGCGCGCGATATCCTTCGACAACCACACCGTCTCCTCGTCCGAGATCCGATCGCTCTCGACGACAATGCGGATTTCGCGGCCGGCCTGCAACGCGAAGGCCTTCGACACCCCCTCGAAGGAGTCGGCGATCCCCTCGAGTTTTTCCAGGCGCTTGACGTATGACTCCAGGATGTCGCGGCGCGCGCCCGGCCGGGCCGCCGAGATCGCGTCGGCGGCCTGGACGAGCATGGCTTCGAGCGACGGCCAGTCGATGTCCATGTGATGCGCGGCAACGGCCATCAGGACCGGCTCGCTTTCTCCGTGCTTCCTCAGGAAGTCGAGGCCGAGCTCGAGGTGTGTCCCCTGGAGGTCGCGATCGATCGCCTTGCCGATATCGTGCAGGAACGCGGCGCGCGCGGCGACGTGGCCGTTCAGCCCGAGCTCCTTCGCCATGATCCCGGCGAGGAACGCGACTTCCTTCGAGTGATTCAGGACGTTCTGGCCGTAGCTCGTGCGGAACTTCAGGCGTCCCATCAGGCGCAGCACTTCGGGGTGCAGATCGAAGAGCCCGAGCTCGAAGGCTGCGGCTTCACCTTCCTTCCGCACAGTCTCCTGCATGTCGGTCTTCACCTTCTCGACGACTTCCTCGATGCGCGCGGGGTGGATCCGGCCGTCGGCGATCAGGCGCTCGATCGCCTGGCGCGCGACCTCGCGCCGGAACGGATCGAAACTCGACAGGATGATGGCGCCAGGTGTGTCGTCCACGATCAACTCGACGCCCGTCGCCGTTTCCAGCGCCCGGATGTTCCGTCCTTCGCGGCCGATGATCCGTCCCTTGAGATCGTCGCTCGGCAGATCGACGACCGAGACGGTTGTCTCTATGGCGTGCTCGGCGGCGCTCCGCTGGATGGCGTCGGTGATGATCTGCTGGGCCCGCATAGCCGCAGTCTCGCGCGCCTCGGTCTCCAACCGTTTGACGAGGTTGGCCGCGTCGCGGCGCGCATCACCCTCGATCTGCTTCAGCAGCAGCTCGCGCGCCTCGTCGGCGCTCAAGCCCGCAACGCGCTGCAGCTCCCGCTGCCGATCGACCACCAGCTGTTCGGCGCGGACGGCCGCGGCGGCCGCGCGGGCCTCGTGTCCGGCGAGCGCCTTCTCGCGCGCGCGGAGATCCTGTTCGACCGTGTCAGTGGCGGCAAGGCGGTCGGCCAGGGCGCGCATCTTCTCGGCGAGCCCCTGCTCCAGCCCCACGATCTCCTGCCGGCGCTCGCGCGAATGCCGTTCGGCCTCCGCCGCCATCTCGTGCGCCTTTTCGCGCGCTTCGAGGGCTGTTTCCTTCCGAAGGCTTTCGGCATCGCGCTCGGCCTGACGGGCGACGCGGTCGGCTTCAGTGCGGGCGCTCTGGAGAGCGTCGTTCGCGGCGCGCCGTCGCACCGTCGCGCCCCAGAAGAGTGCGCCGCTCGCGATCACACTCACGAGCAGCGTGGTGACGGAAGCCAGACCCGAAGGTGACATGCAAAGATCCCCGTAACCGGACCCTCATGGGACCGGAGGTTCAGCTCGTGTACGTTCAGGTGGAGAAGAGGAGGAAAGGCCCCGCTTTGCCGTGTGGGGAGGTCGGATGAACCTGCTAGAGCAGGTGGAACCGCTGCACAAGCCGCGCTTCAGGCTTCCTCTTACAGAGGCATGCACACCACGCAGCGTCGCGATTCACTTGGGATGAAACATCGGCTCAAACGAGCCTCCGAACCATCACGCGCAAAGCAGGGAGCTCAAACTCCGTTGAGGATCTTACTTCACTCCGGACCCGGCGTCGAGAGGAACGGCCGCCCCGCTGGCGTCAGCGGGCGGCAGCCCGGGACTGGCCTGCCAGGCCGAGCGCCAAATCCACCATCCGCTCGAGCGCCGCCGCCCGATTGGCGACCTGGTCGTTCTGCCGCCGTTCGTCGTCCAGGATGCGAAAGTACTCGTCCGCGATGTTGAGCGCCGCCAGCACGGCGAGCTTGAGCGTGTCACCCGCGGGGGATTCTCGCGACGCCAGACGCATCTTCTCGTCGACGTACGCCGCCAGCTCGGCAACGTAGGCGGGGTCGAGACCGCTTCGGATCGGATACTGCTGTCCGTGAATCTCGACGGTCACCACACGCGACGCGTGCTGGTCCATGGGCTAGAGATTCAGGCTTTCAATCTGAGTAAGCATCTCGCCAACTCGTGACCGGATGAGGTTCCGCTCCTCGCGAAGCGCCGCCAGCTCGCCCGACACGCCTTCGGCGTCGTTCAGCCGCGCCTTCAGTCCATCGAGCTCGCGCGTGAGCCGCGCGTGCTCGTCGGCCGTCCGCGCCTGATCCGCCCGCAACCGGTCGATCATGCCGACGAGGAGTTTGACTTTTTCTTCCAGGCGATCGATCGGCTCGAGATCGACGCCACGTACTGCTACTTTCGCCAAGGCGAGTACTCCTTCCAGATCCTGAAACGTGAAACCGAAACCGAAAACTCAACCCAAAACTTAGAACTCAACCGAAAACTCAAACCCAAAAACTTAAAACCTAACATCACCCAGGAAAAAGAGAGAAAGAGATCCTCTTGTGAGATCGTTTCAGCCGTCGTGTCCAACGTCTATCGCTGTTCCGCGCCGTGCGCGATGCGCAGCGCCTCGACGATCCTCTCCGTTGCGGCCTGCGCCTCGTCGTCGGTGAGCGTGCGTTCCGGATCGCGGAACGTGAGACGCAGCGACAGGCTGACGCGACCTTCGGGGACGCCCTTGCCCTGATACCGATCGAATTCCACAATCGATGCCAGCGTTGGAGGAGCCGCCGCACGGATAGTGCCACGAACGGACGCGGCAGGCAAGACTTCGTCCACGAGAATCGACACGTCGCGGACGATGGCGGGAAAGCGTGGCAGCGAGTCGGCGCACAGGTCATCGGCGGCGGCCACGCGGGCGAGCGCTTCCGTATCGATCTCGGTGACGTAAATCTCCTCGCCAGACGGCAGGCCCCGAGCCTCGGCGATTCGTGGCGATAACTGTCCCACCACACCAAGCATCGCGCCACCTGACCGCACGTCGGCGGCCCGTCCGCGCACGAGATACGCGCGCTCGGATGGCATGAACTCCAAGGCGGCTGCCCCGAAGGCCGCGCACAGCAGCTCGACCGTCCCCTTCGCGTCGAAGAAATCGACAGACCGGGAGGCGGACGACCAGTGCGCGCCCGTCGCGGATCCGGTCCAGACGAACGCTGCGGCGCGCCCTTCGCCTTCGAGCGTGAAACGGCTACCGATCTCGAAAAGCTGCACGTCCCGGCGGCCACGCCGGCGATTGTGCGCGCAGGAATCGGTGAGTCCCGCGAGCAGCGACGGCCGAAGCACCGCGAACTTCTCCGAAAGGGGATTCGCGATCGCGGCGGGTTCGGTCCCGGGGTCGCAGAAGGGAAGCGCTGCCTGGCGCTCGATGAACGCAAACGTCATCGACTCGGAAAAACCGGCGGACGTGAGCGCCTGGCGCACGAGTCGATCGCGGCCGATACGCGGATCCGGCGGCGCCTGCGCGGTGGCCAGCACCGGGAACCGGACCGGCAGCCGATCGAAGCCGTAGTGCCGGCCTACCTCTTCGATCACGTCTTCCTCCCGGAGCACGTCAACCCGGAAGCTCGGTACCGTAATCGTCCAGCCGGTTTCGGGACCATGGCCGGGCGCGACGGCGAAGCCGAGCGGCTCGAGAAATCGTGGGACGTCGTCGGGGGGAATGTTCTGGCCGAGCACACGTGCGATCCGGGCCGCGCGCAGCCGGAGCTGGAGCGGCTGCCGCGGCACGGGATAGCGATCGATGAGCGGACCTGCGGGTATGCCTGCGCCGAGCCGCTGAAAAAGTGCCGCCGCGCGCGCGATGCCGTCCGGCGGCGCGTTGACGTCGCCGCCGCGCTCGAAGCGGGCCGACGCCTCTGTCTTGAGCCCGAGCTGTTTGCTCGTGCGGCGGATCGATGCCGGTTGGAAATACGCGCTTTCGAGCGCGATGACTGTGGTCTTCGCCGAGATCTCGGAATCCTGCCCGCCCATCACGCCGCCTATGGCCACGGCACGTTCCGCATCGGCGATGACGAGTGTGTCGGAGTTGAGCGTGCGATCGATGTTATCGAGCGTGCGCATCCTCTCCCCGGGGAACCCTCGGCGAATGACCAGCCGCTGACTTGCAAGCCGCCCGAGATCGAAGGCGTGCATCGGCTGACCCATCTCGAGCATGACGTAGTTGGTGACGTCCACGATGTTGTTGATCGGGCGCACGCCGGCCGCTTCCAGACGCTCACACAGCCACCCTGGAGACGGGCCGATCTTCACGGCGAACACCCGGGCGCAGTACCGCGGGCAGAGATCTGCAGCGTCAAGGTCGACGTCGAGCGATCTTCGGGGTTCTGATCTCGCGTCGTTGAAGGGGACACCGGGATCCGGGATTCGGGATCCGTGATCCGTTCTGTCCGCCATCTCAGGGATCTGCAGGGGCAGGCCCCAGATCACGGCCGCCTCGCGCGCGAGTCCCAAGTGATTCAGGCAGTCGGGCCGATTGGCCGTGATTTCGAAATCGATGACCGGGTGGGGGCCATGTTCCACCCGGGCGACTTCGAAGCCGCGCAGGCCCATTTCCCGCGCGACGCTGTCGGGATCGCCCGGGACGGCCACGAGCTCACGCAACCAGTCGTACACGAGCCTCACAGGGGAAACTGCTCCAGGAAGCGCAAGTCGTTCTCGTAGAACAGGCGGATGTCTTCGACGCCCCACTTGAGCAGCGCGACTCGCTCGATGCCCAATCCGAACGCGAAGCCCGTATACCGTTCCGGATCGTATCCGACCGCCTCGAACACGGCCGGGTGGACCATCCCGCTCCCCAGAATCTCGAGCCAGCCCGTGCGTTTGCACATCGAGCATCCGCCTTCGCCCGGCTGACTCCCAGCGGGCTTCGGCGAGATAAACCCCGTCCCGCCGCACGATCCGCAACTGATATCCACTTCCGCGCTGGGTTCCGTATACGGGAAAAAGCTGGGCCTGAAGCGCAGCTTGCGTTGGTCTCCGAAGAGCTCACGCAGAAACGCGAAGAGCGTGCCTTTGAGATCTGCGAGCGACACGTCTTCGCCGACCAGGAGCCCTTCGACCTGCGTGAACATCGGCGTGTGCGTGAGATCGAGATTGTCCCGGCGGTAGACGCGGCCTGGCGCGATCAGCCGCACCGGCGGCTGATGTTGCTCCATGTATCGGATCTGCATACCGGAGGTGTGCGTGCGGAGGAGCGTCGCCGGCGTGCCGGCGGACGAACGTACTGGCGCCGCGAGATATAGCGTGTCCTGCATGTCGCGCGCGGGATGGTCCGGCGGCATGTTGAGCGCTTCGAAGTTGTGGTAATCGTCTTCGAGCTCGGGGCCTTCGATCACGAGGAACCCCAAACGACTGAAGATGGCTTCGATGCGCTCGCGCAGCAGCGTCAACGGATGGCGATGGCCGAGGGAGGGCTGGCGGCCTGGGAGCGTGAGGTCGACGGCGCCAGCGGGCGGACGCGCATTCGAGGTCGCGGCCATGCGCTGGTCGAGCCGGGATTCGATCAGTTGTTTCAGATCGTTGGCGAGCTTGCCAAGGCGCGGACGCTCCTCGGGTGGCGCCGAACCCAGCGCCTTCAGGAGTGCCGATAGCCGTCCGCCCTTGCGCGCGAGGTAGCGATCGCGGACGGCCCGGAGCTCAGTCTGGGTGGTGGCGGCGCCGAGGTCGTGTTCGAACTCGGCGCGGAGCGCGCCTATCTGGGATTCAGACATGAGGGAGGGCTCGGGCTCAGGACTCAGGGCTCAGAACTCAGGCCAGGGGGCGGGCCTGAGTCCCAAGCCCTAAGCCCCGGAGCCTTACACGCGCGCGGACGCCGCGGCTCGCGCCTTCGGGCGGGCGACCTTCGCCGCACCTGTCGCGGGGCGCTTCACGGTCGCTGGCTTGGCATCTCCCGCAATCTTCGCGAGCCTGGCAAATGCCGCCGGCTCGGTCACAGCGAGATCCGCAAGCGTCTTCCGATCGATCGGATTGCCCGCTGCCTTGAGCCCCGCAATCAGCTGTCCGTACGTCAAGCCGTGCTCGCGGGCGGCTGCGTTGATCCGCATGACCCAGAGCCGCCGGAAATCCCGCTTCTTGCGACGGCGGCCGACAAACGCATATTTGAGCGCGGTATCGACGGATTCTTTCGCCGATCGATACAGCTTGCTCTTCGTCTGATAAAAGCCCTTGGCGCGTGAGAGCAGCTTTTTCCGCTTCGCGCGCCGGACATTCCCTCTCTTTACTCTCGGCATCTTTTAACTCCGCTCGGGGGGGCCCCTCTAGGTTCCCCACCTCGCTGCGCGCTCGGGGCGACGCTTCGCGTCGCTTCCCTCCGGCCCTCGCTTGCGGCCGCAGGCGCTGTGTTCTTGTTGAAACGCTGCCAGTTCCCGGTTTCCAGTTTCCAGTGCCGGCGCCCCTCTCCTTGAGACTGAGAACTGGCTCCTGGTGACTGGAAACTTCAGTCCGGCAACATCCGCCGCAGTTCGGCATGGTTGGCCTTCGACACCACGACCGTGCCCTTGAGGCCGCGTTTTCGGCTGCGCGACTTACTCGTCAGGATGTGGCGCTTGAACGCCTTGCTGCGCATGAACTTGCCCGTCGCAGTTTTCTTGAACCGCTTGGCCGCACCGCGGTGCGTCTTCAATTTCGGCATGATCGTTTCCTTTTTTCACTCCGCTCGATGGGGCCCCTTGACTTTCCCGAGCTCGTCCCTCGGCTGCGCTCAGGACGACCCTGAGCCGGTCGAAGGGTCGCTGCGCGCTCGCGGTCGCCTGCGGGCGACTTCCCTCCCGCCTCCGCTCGCGTAAGACCCTCCGAGCTTCGGCGCGCAAGCCGGCGCTAACGTCTCGTTCGTTGTCCGGCTTATTGTTCCGCTTCTTTGGGTTCCTCATCCTTCTTCGACGCCGGCTTCTTGCCGACACGTCCAGTGAGAATGGTATGCATCTGGTTGCCTTCTTGCCGCGGGGAAGTCTCAGCGACCGCCACCTCGGTCAAGTCTTCGATCAGGCGCTCCAGAATCCGGCGTCCGATCTCCGGATGCGCCATCTCACGGCCTCGGAAAAAGATCGTCGCCTTCACTTTGTCGCCGTCCGCGAGGAACCGCACGATATGGTTCTTCTTGAACTGATAGTCGTGCTCGTCCACCTTCGGACGGAACTTGATTTCCTTGACCTCGATGATCTTCTGATGCTTCTTGGCCTGTCGGGCCCGCTTCTGTTCTTGGTACTGATAGCGGCCGAAGTCCATGATGCGGCAGACGGGCGGCGTCGCGGTCGCCGCGATCTCGACCAGGTCGAGTCCCTTCTGTTTCGCGATCGTCAAGGCCTGCTGGGGAGGCATGATCCCCAACTGCTGACCGGTATCGTCAATGACGCGCACTTCGCGCACCCTGATCCGTTCGTTCACCCGCGTGCGGTCGTCCCGCCGCGGGCTTCTGTCGTAAGCGATAAGAACCTCCTCAAACCATTGCTGATTGCTGATTGCCGAGTGTCGATTGCCGCGTGAGCAACCGTACAGCCATCAGCGGACAAATATCAGCAAACGAACATGCAGGGCACCGGTGGCTAGGCGGCCCGCCGCCGCGCCTCGTCGATCACGTCGCGAACGAACTCGTCCACCCGTCGTCCGCCCTGATCGCCCCCCGCCCGGGTCCGGACCGACACCGTCCCCTCGGTGACCTCTTTGTCCCCGACTACCAGCATATAGGGAATCTTCTGAAGCTGGGCCTCGCGGATCTTATATCCAATCTTTTCCTGACGCTCGTCGAGCTCGACCCGGAGCCCGGCGGGGGCCAGCTGCTCCCGGATCGACCGCGCATAGTCGAGGTGGCGGTCCGCAATCGGCAGCAGGATCGCCTGCACAGGCGCCAGCCAGAGCGGAAAGGCCCCCGCGTAATGCTCCAGCAGCAGCGCGATAAAGCGCTCGAAGCTCCCAAAAATCGCGCGGTGAATCACGATCGGACGATGCTCGGTATTGTCGGCGCCGATATATTTCAAATCGAAATTCTGCGGCATCAAGTAATCGAGCTGGATCGTCGCGCACTGCCACTTCCGCCCTATCGCGTCGGTGATATCGAAATCGATCTTCGGCCCGTAAAAGGCGCCGTCTTTCTCGTTGATCACGTACGACACTCCGGCCCGATCCAGCGCCTCCGTGAGCTGCGCTTCTGCATGGTCCCAGGTCGCGATTTCGCCGAGGAACTCGTCGGGCCGGGTCGAGAGCTTCGCCGTGAACGGCAGCCCGAAGTCGCCATAGACGCGCTGGACGAGCCGAATCAGCCGCTCGACTTCTTCGCCGATCTGCTCCTGGGTGACGAAGCAGTGCGCGTCGTCCTGCGAGAACTGCCGGACGCGTGTCAGGCCCGACAACACCCCGGAGGCTTCGTTCCTGTGCAGCGGCGTCTGCTCGTGGAAGCGCAGCGGGAGGTCGCGATAGCTCCGCATCTCGCTGGCATAGGTCAGGAAATGTCCCGGGCAGTTCATCGGCTTCAGGCTCATCGTTTCCCCTTCGGATTCGATGAGGAACATATTCTGCCGGTAGTGCTTCCAGTGGCCGGATCGCTCCCACAGCGCCTTGTTGTAAATGAGCGGCGTCTTCACCTCGACATAACCAGCCGGGAACAGGACTTCGCGCATGTAATTCGCGAGCGTGTTATAGAGCGTGGTCCCTTTCCCCAACCAGAACGCTGCGCCCGGCGCCCACGGGTGAAAGGTGAACAGACCGAGATCCTTGCCGATCTTCCTGTGGTCGCGCTTTTTCGCTTCTTCGAGGCGCTGGAGGTGCGCCTTGAGCTCAGCCTCATTCAGAAAGGAAGTGCCGTAGATGCGCTGCATCGGCTGGTTCTTCGCATCCCCCTTCCAGTATGCGTTCGACGTGTTCAGCAGCTTGAATGCCTTGAGCCGGCCGGTCGACGGCACATGCGGACCGACGCAGAAATCCACGAAGGTCTCGCGGTCCTTGATGACGTAGCACGAGACGTCGGGCTGTCCTTCGGTCTTCTCCTCGATGAGCTGCACCTTCAACGGTTCCCCCTTCTGTGAGAAGAACCGCTTCGCTTCGTCGCGCGGCCACATCTGCCGTTGGTAGGGCAGATCCGCGGCCGCGAGTTCCCGCATCTTCTTTTCAATCGCGGCGAGATCTTCGGGCACAAACGGCCGATCGACGACGAAGTCGTAAAAGAACCCTTCGTCGGCCGCGGGACCGATGCCGCACTGCGCGCCGGGGAACAGATTGGTGACCGCCGCCGCCATCAAGTGCGCCGTGCTGTGCCGATAGAGCGGCAGGGCCTCGGGGCTGTCCGTCGTCACGATGCGGACGGCGGAATCCTTCTGCAGTGGGAACGTCAGATCTACCAGCTTGCCATCGACGACGGCCGCCACTGCCGCTTTGGCCAGACGCGGAGAGATCTGTGCCGCCACCTCGCCAGGCGTGGAACCGGCGGGCAAGCGACGGCTCGAACCGTCGGGCAGCGTGACGGAGATCTCGGACATTGAAAAATACGGGAAGGCTTCGCCGTGACGGCCTGTCTGGCCCTTCGACTCGCGTGTGACGCGGGCTCGCTCAGGGCCATTCGACCTGATGCCACGCGGCCTGCCATGAGCGAGCCGCGCAGCGGCGAGTCGAATGGTAGGCACGAGCGGACTCGAACCGCTGACCTCCTGCGTATCAAGCAGGCGCTCTAACCAACTGAGCTACGCGCCTATGTCTTGAAAACACTGGCCTTACCGAACAGCTAGTTTAACAAGAAATAGGCAAAAGGGACATCCCTTTTGCCTTGTCTCCTTTAGTTCACTGCACCCTTGAGGGCCTTGCCGGCGCTGAAGCGGACGACGCGGCGTTTCGGGACTTTGATCGCGGCGCCGGTCTGCGGGTTACGCGCCGTGCGTGCTTTCCGCTGGGCCGTCTTGAACGTGCCAAAACCCACGAATGTAATCGGCTGCCCCTTCTTCAGCGACTTCGTGATGCCATCAAAAAACGACTCGACGGCCGCGGTCGCGCTGGTTTTCGTGATGCCGGTGTCCTGCGCGATCTTCACAATGAGCTCGTGCTTGTTCATGGTGACCTCCGAATGTCAAAGACTCGCGCGCGGCAAGCCAGCCTGCGGAACGCGGCACGCGGATCTTCAGTGTGCAGGCGTTATACGCGACCGATCCGGGGGTGTCAAGGAGTACTGCGCAGCAGCTACGCGGCTTTCTTCGCGCGCGCGACCGCTGCGTCGAGAATCGGATCTGCGGTGGAGGTGGGAGCGGCGCCGAACTCCATGACGTCGACGTCTTCGACCTCGACGTCGGGCTTCAGCCCCTTGCCGTGGATGGCTTCACCGGACGGCGTGAGATAACGCGCATACGTGAGCCACAGCCCGCGGTTCTCGGGGAGCTTCACGAGCTTCTGGATGCCGGCGCGGCCGAGCGTGTGCTCGCCGACGAGGTCCGCGCGTTTGTTGCCGTCGAGGGCGGCGGCAAATATCTCGGCGGCGCCTGACGTGCCCGCCGTGACGAGCACCTGCACGGGGACATCGATCGCGCCGTCACCGGCCTGCGCCGTCATCGTTTCCCGGCCTGCGGTCTGGGGGACGGGAGCCTTCTCGGTGCCGGTGGTCTTTGCCTTCGGGGCCTTGGGGTCTCTTGCCTTCGGGTCTTTTCCTTCCGCTTGATCGTGTTCGCGGCCACCCTTCATGGCGAGGGTGCCCGACTTCACGAACAGACGCGCCGCCGCGACGCCGTTTTCGAAGGGCCCTTCCGCGGTATGGCGGACGTCGATGATCACGGATTTCGCGCCCGCGCGCGCGAGATCCGCCACTTGCTTTTTCAACTGTTCGACCACGCCGGTGCGGAAGCTCGCGATGCGGACGTAGCCGACCTCGGGCGTAACCGAACGTCCAGAGACGACCGTCGCGGCGGGCTTCTCGCGAACGAGCGAGACTTCATGCGGCTCGGCCGCGTTGCCGCGGATCACCGTGAGCGTGACCTTCGAGCCCGGCTGGCCGCGCAGCAGACGTGCGCCTTCGAACACCGACATGTCGCGCGTCGGCTTGCCGTCGATGCCGCGCACGTAGTCGCCGGTCTGGAGGCCGGCCTTCGCCGCCGGTGAGTCGTCGCGCGCGGCAATCACGCGGAGATAGTACTGCCGTGTAAGCTCGAGGCCGACATCTCCATCAGGCAACGCCGTTCCTGACTGGATCTCCGCAAACTGCTGCGGGTTCAAGTACGCGCTGTCCGGATCCAGCCCCTCGGCGAGCCCCTTCAGCGCGCCTTCCATGGCGCGATCGATCTTCACTTCCTCGACATAGTTGCCCAGGACGAGCGTCACGACATCGTCGAATACCCGCAAGTGCGTGAAGGCCTCGTCGCCGCGCGGCGTCAGGACGTTGCCCATCAGGCCGCCGACGACCACAAAGAGCAATGCCGGCGTCGACAACAACAGAACGGACAGGCGGGTCTTTAAAGTCATGTGTTTAAAAGCGTCCAGCTACGAGCCGCTAGTCTCGCCAGCGAGTCGCCAGCCGCGCGTCGGGGTTACCGCTTCAACCATTGTACGGGATCGACCGGCTTTCCGTCGATCCGAAGCTCGAAATACAGGGCAGGGTTACCGCTGGGGTTGCGGCCGGAGGATCCCACGCGTGCCTGCGCGTCGACGTGGGCGCCGCGGGCCGCCTCGAGCGACGAAAGATATCCATAGAGCGAGTACGCGCCGTCTCCGTGGTCGATGATCACCAGGTTACCGTAACCGGTGAACTGGTCCGAGAAGGCTACCGTGCCCTCGTGGACGGCACGAACGGGTTGTCCCTCCGCCACGGAAATCTCGATCCCGTTGCGTGCGATGGAAGTCCCGAACCGGCTGGTGGTCGCCCGGCCGAAGCGCCCAATGACCACGCCCGCCGCGGGCCAGGGGAGGGCGCCGCGGAACGGACGCAGCGGCAGCAGGACGGGTCCGCCCCGGGCGCCGAGCTGCGCGACGGTTCCCTGCAGCCGTTGTTGCGCGGCCTCGAGCTCGCCCGCGAGCTGCGCGTTCAGATCCCGCCGCTCGTCGATCGAGACCACGAGAGAGGTCCTCGATGCGACGGTCCGATCGATGGCGTTGCGTGCGGCGACGGCGCGCTCCTGGAGGCCCGCAATGTCCTTGAGATGAGCCTCGAGCGCCCGGCGCTCGCCTGCGAGCGCCTCCAACGTCCGTTGATGCTGCTGCACGCGTTCACGATCGAGACGGTTCAACGCCGACGCTGTGCGATAGGCGCGGCCGATCGCCCGCAGGTCGTTCGAGTCGAGCAGCAGCCGCCAGTACCCGGCATGTCCGAGTTTGTAGAGCTGTACGAGCCGCTGCTCTACGCCGGGGCGTTCAGTGTCGGCGGCGTCGCGGAGCACCGCGGCGCGCGCGATGGTGGCCGCGACCTTCGCCCGGGTCTCGCGCAGCTCCCGCTCGACGTTCGCGAGCTCCGCCGATTTCAGCTCGCGCTCCACTTCGAGCTTGCGAAGATCCACGAGCAGGGACCGTTCCTGCGACGCCAGCGCCTCCGACTCCCGCTGCAATGCGCGAATCCGCTCCGCCGCGCGCCGCGCCGCCCCGTCCACAGCGTTCCGCTCGGGCGCGGGAGCCTGCGCCATCAGCGTCAGGCTCGCTGCCAGGACGCACATCACCACGCCGGGTGTAGCGAAGACACTAGAAAAGCGGCTTGCCATCGATGTCGCCTGGAATCGCCAATCCGAAGTACTTCAACACCGTGGGCGCGATGTCCATGATAGACGGGCCGCCCGGTCCCTGCCGCGCAACAGGACGGCTCGAAATCAGGACGCCGGACGTCGTCGCGTAGTCGTACCCGCCGTGATCGCCGCTCCATTTCTTCATGTTCGGATACACGATGCCCTGGGGTGAACCGCCCAGGGTGGTCTGCCACGAGACGCGGTAGCCATCCTCCATCCCGACCTGCAACTCCGACGCGTTCGCGAGGTACTCGCCCGTATAGATGTCGTCGCGTTTGTAAACCGCGCGAACGATCCGAGCGCCATCCTCCGGATCCGTGATCGTCAGAAGCCTCGCGCTCAGCTCGTGGGCAAGCTGCCTGGCTTCGGCGCCCGGACTGACGATGCCCTTGCCTTCGCGGCCTCGCAGGTTGAAGTAAATCTGTCCGAGGCCCATGGCGTACGCGCGCGTTCGACTCCAGTCGACGTTCTCCCAGAACTCGCCGCCGCCGAAGAGGTCGTCGAGCTTTTTCTCGCCCGGCTGCTGTCCCTGGATCGTCATGTAGCCCTGCTGGACGAGCCACGTGTTGAGGTTCACGGCTTTGCGCCACGAGTGAAAGCCGTGATCCGACACGATGAGCACCGGTGTGCCCGGATCGATGTGTTCGAGCACTTCGCCGACGAACTGGTCGGCGCGACGGTACACGCGCTCGATTGAGTCGCCGAACTGCGCGGCCAGCGTCGCGTCGTACATCGGATGTCTGGGATCCATGAAGCGCCACATCATGTGCTGCACACGATCGGTCGATTCGATGACGCCGACGAGCACGTCCCATTCACGCGCGTCGATGCGGCTCAGGATCACCTGCGCGCGATCGTCGAAGGCCTTGTAGAGGTCCTCCATGAACGTCTTCTCGTCCATGCGGCCTTCGTTGAGCGGCCAGGTAGCCTCGGCCCACCCAAGCGTACGGTAGTAGCCCAGGCGCTCGAACAGATCACCAGAGAAGGAGGGGGGGGACGACATCGGTACGGGCGGCCTGTCCGGTTTCCAGTTCACGGGTGAGATGTAGAGCTGCAGCTCGTTGTTCGCGTTCAGCAAGAGCAGCTGCGCCATGCCGTGGACGCGAACGAAAAAGTTCACCCGGAAATCCAGGTTGATCCACCGGCTCATTCTGCCCGGTTCGAGCACGAGCGACTCTCCCGCGATCTCGACGGTCGCGGTCTTTGCCGCGCGGTTCCAGCGGATCGTGAATGGGATGCGGACGTCCTCGGTCGCCTGCAGCTCGGCGATGGCGGCGCGATCGGCCGGGGCTGGCGATGGCCCTTTCGCCCGGATTGCCTGGATCTTCTGTTTGATGATTGGATTTGGCGGTCCGATGAGCTCGGTTCGCGCCACATCGTTCTCGACGACGAGGCGTTTCAGGATGCCGCCGAATTCCGTGTTGCCTTCCTCGTATCGGCTGAGATCGGTCGCGAAGTAATAAAACGTGCCCATCGTGCCGCGGATATCCGGGAGCGGGAGCCCCGACAACAGCTCTCCGTTGGGCACCTCCTCCGGTGGAAACGTGACCGGCACCGTCAGCACGCTCGTTCGGACGCCTGCCTTCCCGGCCGTGACCCAGAACGACGTGGCGCCGCGGATCGAAGACAGCCTTGGCTTCGCATACGGAACGTAATCAAAGAGGAAGCGCGCCGGCTCGCGCCGCACCATACCGAGATCGGGCAGATACGTCGCCGTATCCCGGACCAGAAAGTCGTAGATGTTGTGCTTCCCCGGGTTGACGCCGGTCGCGAATGATGCCCACGCGGTTGGCGACTCCGGCGACTGGGTCGTAGCCAGTGGGTACATTCCACCCTGGTCGGCGAGGCGCTTCATGTTGGGAAGCTTGCCTTCGTTCATCCATTTCCCGACGAGCGCGGGGTCCATGCCGTCGAAGCCGAGGATCACGAGTCGCTGCGAGTACTTGCCGGCCGGACGCCGGCTGTGGAACGTGGACTGCGTGAGCGCGTAGATCGCCACGACGCCGCCAACCGCGACGAGCGCGGCGACGAGTGCTCGTTTGCGCATGTGCTGCGATTATAGCAATGGTGTTGGTATACGCTCTCTCAGTGCGGGCCCTTGGTATCGATTATGGGCGCCGGCGCATCGGGCTCGCGCTGTCCGACGCGACCGGCCTGCTCGCGCGGCCGTGGAAGACGATCGCGACGGCCGCCGGCGGGCCCTCGCGCGCGGCGGCGGCACTCGCCGCTGAAATCGCGGCGCTCGAGGCGGAGGAGAACGGCCTCTCGGCCGTCGCGGTCGGGTATCCGCGGAAGCTCAATGGAGAACCCAACCAGCAGACGGCCGCAGTCGAAACCTTCGCGGCCGTGCTTCGCCCGCTCGTGAGCGTGCCCGTCGTGCTGCAGGACGAACGGCTCAGCAGCCGCGAAGCCGAGAGCCTGCTGGCGCGCAGTGAAAAGGACTGGCGCAAACGCAAGCCCCAGCTCGACGCGGCGTCGGCCGCCGTCATCCTGCAGGATTATCTCGACGCGCAGGTCCGGCCCGCGTCCCATCCATCCGAAGGCGAAGACCTGTGAAGCGGATTGCCGGCTGGCTGCTCCTTATTGTCGTCGCCGCCGCCGTCGCGATCGGTGCGCGTATTGTCCTCGCCGAAGTCAGGCCCTACAAGGGCTACGCGGAAAGCGAGCAATTTGTCGACATTCCGCCGGGAACCGGTCCGGCGTCCATCGGCCGCCGCCTCGTCGAGGCTGGTGTGATTCGCGATACGCTCGGTTTCCGATTCGAACTTACGCGGAGCGGCACCGGCAGGCGGCTGCAGGCGGGCGAGTATCGATTCGATCGGCCGATGACGGTGAAAGAGGTTGTCGCGAGAATCGCGCACGGAGACGTGTACCTGCTCCCCATCACGTTTCGAGAAGGACTGACGATTCGGGAGATGTCGCAGCTCTTTGAGAACAAGGGTTTCGGGCAGGCGTCGGAGTTTGTGGCCGCGGCCTCAGATGCGACGCCGATCCATGCCATCGATCCCGTGGCCCGCGACCTCGAGGGTTATCTCTTTCCCGACACCTATGTAATGCCGCGCCGGGCTACAGCCGCGCAACTCGTCGCCCGCATGGTCAGCGCCTTTGAAAGAGTGCTGACGCCGAAGCTTCGCGCCGACGCCGAAGCGCGTGGCCTGAGCGTTCGCGGGCTCGTGACGCTCGCGTCGATCGTGGAGAAGGAAACCGGCAAGGCGGAGGAGCGGCCGCTCGTCGCGGCAGTCTATGCCAACCGGCTGAAAATCGGGATGGGCCTCCAGTGCGATCCGACCGTCATCTACGCGCTCGAGCGCGCCGGGCGGTACAACGGCAACCTCACGCGTGAGAATCTGCAGTTCGATTCACCCTACAACACGTATCGGTACGCGGGTCTGCCTCCCGGGCCGATCGCGTCGCCAGGCCAGGCGTCGCTCGAGGCTGCCGCTCATCCGGCGGACGTTCCCTACGTGTATTTCGTCAGTCGAGGCGACGGGTCGCACGCGTTCGCCTCAACCCTCGACGAGCACAATCACAACGTGTTTGAGTTTCAGATCAAGCCGAACCGGAAGTAATCGGGGTGGGGACGGAGGAAACGAAGTTCACAACGAAGGAACGAAGCGAGCGAAGACGAACGAAGGCGGAAACAGTCTTATGAAAAAAACCTTTTTTGTGTTCTTTGTTTAACGGTGGTTACTTCGTTCCATAACAAAGGTTCTGGTGTTCTTCGTTCGTCTCCGTTCCCTTCGTTCCTTCGTTGTGAACTCCGTTCCTTCGTCGTCTCCCGGTCACCAATCACCTCTCACCCCACTTCAATTTCTGTCTCAGCACATCGAAGTACGTTCGCGTCGAGGCCCGCACCAGGCGCAGCGGATGGTCCGCCCTCGTGATGCGAATCTCGTCGTCGGCGTGCAGGGCGTGGCCGGATTGGCCATCGATCGTGATGAAGATCTCTTCGTTGGAGTTCATCTCAGGCCGCACCCGGACTTCCGACGAGGCCGGTATCACGACCGGGCGATTGGTGAGCATGTGCGGGGCGATCGGCGTGAGGAGCAACGCGTCGACTTCCGGGTGCAGAATCGGCCCGCCGGCCGCGAGATTGTAGGCAGTCGAGCCGGTGGGGCTCGCGATGATCAGGCCGTCGGCCCGCACGCTCATCACGGGATGGTCTCCGATGGAGACTGCCAGCTCGATGATCCGCGAGAGCGCGCCCTTGGTGATCACGATGTCGTTCAGCGCCAGACGATCGGCGTGCACGGCGCCGTCGCGCAGGGTTCGCGATCGCAGCATCATGCGTTCGTCGATCTGCGCCGTGCCTGCGAGAACCGACTCGAGCGAGGGATAGAGCTCCGGCAGCGTGATCTCGGTCAGGAACCCCAGGCTGCCGAAGTTCACGCCGACGATAGGGACGTCGGCCCCCGAGTGCGCGATGCGATCGGCCATCCCGATGAGCGTGCCGTCTCCGCCCAGCACGACGATCAAATCGCACGTGGCCGGTAGCTCGTCGCGAGTGACGGTACGCCGGTCCGGCGGCAGGCCGGCCAGCGCCGCCGTGTCCGTTTCGAAAACGGCGTGGACATTGCGGGCTTCGAGCCAGCCCGCGAGCTCAGCAAGGGCGCCGGCCGCCGCGTCGAGGCCCGGTTTCGCGACGAGACCAACACGTGTGATCGGCATGGATTCTCTGGGCTAGCCTAGCTCACGCGACGAAAGTGAAGCAGAAACTCCCGGTTGCCTTCCATCCCGGCGATGGGCGATTCGGTCATCCCGGCGCGACCCAATCCTAGCGCATCCGCGGCCGCGGTCACCTCGTCGACGACACGGGCCTGCACGGCCGCGTCGCGAACGATGCCCCCTTTGCCGACCTCGAACCGGCCCGCCTCGAACTGCGGTTTCACGAGCGTGACGACGTCCGCGGTGTGCCGGATCAGCGGCGGCACGACCGGCAGGATGTGCCGAAGCGAGATGAACGACACGTCGATCGTCACGATGTCGAACGGCGCGCGTCCCGGCGGCAGATCGGCCACGGTGAGCGAGCGGGCGTTGACGCGCTCGAGCACGTCGACGCGCCGGTCGCTCCTGATCTTCCAGTCCAGCTGTCCGCGACCGACGTCGAGTGCGGTCACGTGCGCGGCCCCGCGCTGCAGGAGAACGTCAGTGAAGCCGCCGGTCGAGGCTCCGATATCGAGCGCCGCGCGTCCCGGCACCTCTATGCCGAACGTATCGAGCGCATGCGCGAGCTTGAGTCCGCCGCGCCCGACGTACGGATGGTCCGCCGTCGCGACCGTGACATCGGCGTCGATCGCAACGGATGTGCCGGCCTTCGACGCGGGCCGGCCGTTGACGTGGACACTACCGGCCAGGATCAGCGCGCGCGCGCGTTCCCGCGATGCGGCGATCCCGCGTTCGACGAGGAGCGTGTCGAGACGGACGGCGTTTTTCAATGGGTTCGGCCGACCACCCACCGCGCGATCGCCGGAAGCTGTCCGGCAAGGCCGGCGCCGCTGAGCCCGTCGATTGCGCGCGTGACGCAGTCAGAGGCGAGACGCCTCGACGCCTCGAGGCCGTACAGTGCAGGGTAAGTGGGCTTGCCGGCGGCGGCATCCTTGCCGGCAGTCTTGCCGAGATCCGCCGAGGCGCCCTCTACGTCGAGAATGTCGTCTACGATCTGAAACGCGAGGCCGACCTCCACCCCGTACCGTCCGACCGCTTCGGCCAGCGATTCGCTCGCGCCCGCCATGATCGCCCCGGCAAGAGCTGACGCCACGATGAGCGCCCCCGTTTTCCGCATGTGCATCTCGCGAAGCGCGCGGGCATCGAATTGTGCCGCGCCCGCGACGGCCGCCTCGAGATCGATCGCCTGACCGCCCACCATGCCAGCCGCCCCCGCCGCGTCCGCCACGATCGCGATGGTCTGCAGCTTCCGGCGGTTCAGCTCGTCGGCGGAGATCTCTCCGATCGCAGAGAGGGGAGTCACAGCTGCGTGCTCTGAGCGAGCGTCCGTCGACACGCGAGTCGAAGGGGCCTGCGACAGGAGCGCGAAGGCTTCAGTCAGCAGCGCGTCGCCGGTGAGGATGGCGATACCCTCCCCGAAGACGACGTGCGCGGTCGGACGCCCACGTCGCATCGTGTCGTTGTCCATCGCCGGCAGATCGTCGTGCACCAGCGAATACGTATGAATCAATTCGAGCGCGCAGGCCACCGGCATCGCGAGCTCGTCCGCGTCGGCCTCGGACAGGCCCAGGTGCTCAGCAACGGCCTCGGCCGCGGCAAGCGCCAGCATAGGGCGGAGCCGTTTGCCTCCCGCGAACAGGCTGTATCGCATGGACTCGGAGACGCGGGCCGGGGCGCGGCGCGTGGCGGGCACGAAATCAGCGGAGCCCGACGCCGTGCCTGCAGCGGGGAGGTAGTGGTCGAGCGCGGCCTCGACCGCTTGGCGCTTCGCGTCGAGCCAGGTCCCGAGGTCGGTAGGCGCGCCGGTCACCGCGATCTGTCCACCTCGCCGGGATCGACGCCGAGCGAGGGGGGCGCCGGCGTGACCTCGCCGCGTTCGGTCAGCAGCTCAACGCGCCGCTCCGCCTCCTCGAGCTTGGAATGGCAGAAGCGCGATAGCTGGACGCCCCGTTCAAAAAGCTCCAGCGATTTCTCGAGCGGGAGATCGCCATCTTCCAGGCGTTTGACGATCGTCTCGAGCTCGGCGATCGCGGATTCAAAGTCTTTTATCGTTGTCGAATCCATCAGGCTCTCCGCCCCGAACTTCGCACTGGAGCTCCCCGTTCTGAAGCGTCACGCGCACGCGGTCGCCCGGAGCGACAGCGGACGCGCTGCGAATGATGACCGTCCGATCGGCATTCCAGCAGACGGCGTAGCCGCGCGCGAGCACCGCCAGCGGGCTGAGATTACCCAGCCGACCTGCGAGCGATGCGAGATTGGACTCCGCGCGGTGGCGGGTCCGCCCGGCCGCTGTTCCGAGGCGGCCACTCGCGTGGCCGAGGCGCGACCTGATCGCAGAGAGATGCCGGCGCAGGTCGCGGGCTTCCAGCCTGAGCCGGAGCGTCCGATATGCGCGCTCCCGTCTCGCAATCTGCGCAGATGCGGCGCGCCCCATCTGGTGCGTCAGCTCCGCCGCGTGCCGGCCGCGCATGGCCAGTCGGGCCTGCCAGCCTGCGAGGCCGCGCTGGCTTGTCAATGCATGCACGGCTGCGCGGCGGTGCTGGACGCCCGACCGTGCCGCGGCCCGCAGCCGTTGAGTGAGACGGGCGATGCGGGCGCAGAATTCATCCTTGGCGGTGACGACCATTTCTGCGGCCGCCGACGGCGTCGGCGCCCGCAGATCGGCGACGAAGTCCGCGATGGTCACATCCACTTCATGACCCACCGCCGACACGACAGGCACCGGCGAGGCGGCAATGGCGCGCGCGACCGGCTCCTGATTGAAGGCCTGCAAATCCTCGAGCGAGCCGCCGCCCCGCCCCACGATCACGACGTCCACACCAGGCACCTTGACGATCGCTCGCACCGCCGCCGCGATATCCGCCGCCGCTCCGTCCCCTTGCACTCTCGTCGGCCGAATGACCAGGTGCGCGTTCGGGTAGCGCCGGCCGAGCACCTTGATGATGTCGCGCAAGGCGGCGCCGTCAAGCGACGTCACGATGCCGATCTTGCGCGGCAGCGAGGGCAGCGGCCGCTTGCGTCCCCGCTCGAAGAGTCCTTCTGCCTGCAGCTTCTTCTTCAACTGTTCGAATGCCAGTTGCAGCGCCCCCAGCCCGTGCGGCTCCAGGTGCTCGCAGACGATCTGGTATTCACCCTTCGGGTCGTACACGCCGAGACGGCCGCGCGCGATGACGTGCAGGCCGTCCTCAGGCGTGAACTTCAGGTACCGCACGGCCGACCGGAACATCACGGACTTGATCTGCGCGCCCCCGTCCTTCAGCGTGAAGTACACGTGGCCGGTGTTCCACGCGCGGCAATTCGAGATCTCTCCCTCCACCCACACCTCGCCGAAGCTCGTCTCGAGCACGCCCCGAATCGCGGCCGTCAGCTCGGACACGGAAAACACGCGGCGCTCGGGCAGCGGGGGCGCCGTCGCCCGCGTCTTGTCCTCTTCGAAGGGGAGCGAAAAGAGATCCGACATGCGATTACCGGGCTGGCGCCGGTGTGCCGGCGAGGGCCTCGACCTGCTGCGCCGACAGGTTCAACCGTTCGATCGCCGTGGCCTTTCCATTCGCGGGATCCGCGGTGACGATGACGGCATTGAGGCGCCCAGGCCCTGACGCCGCCTCGAATTTTGCCGGCATCCCGTTGAGAAACCGCGAGAGTGCACCCTCCACGGTCACGCCGATGATGGAATCGTGCGGCCCCGTCATGCCGACATCGGTCAGGCAGGCCGTGCCTTTGGGCAGGACACGTTCGTCAGCGGTCTGCACGTGGGTGTGTGTGCCGAAGACCGCCGTCACGCGGCCGTCGAGGTGCCAGCCCATCGCGATTTTCTCGGACGTGGCTTCGCCGTGGAAGTCGACGATGATGACGCGCGTCTTCGCACGCATCGACTCGATTTCGCGCAGCGCCGCCGCGAACGGATCGTCGAGCGGCGCCATGAAAATCCGCCCCATCAGGTTGATGACGCCCACGGGCTCGCCCGTCCGCGTGCGGCCGACGTAGCTGCCCCGGCCCGGCACGCCGGCGGGAAAGTTCGCGGGCCGCAGCAGTTTCGGCTGTCTCGGGATGTAGTCGAGGACTTCTTTCTTGTCCCAGACATGATTCCCCGACGTCATCACGTCGACGCCGAAGCTCAGGATCATGTCGGCGATGTCACCGGTGACGCCGAATCCGGCCGCGGAATTCTCGACGTTCGCGATGACGAAATCAATCTCACGCTGTTCGACGATGGCGGGAATGGCGCGCTTGGCGATCTCGCGCCCGGGCTTGCCGAAAATGTCGCCGATGAACAGGATCCGCACGTCAGTCGGTCCGCACAGGAATGAGGCGCTTCCGGCCGCGCCGCTCCTCGATCCGGGGCAACAGCACACGCAGTTCGCCCGCGCGCAGAGTGGCGCCCGCACCGCCGACGTCGAAGGCGCCCGTGAGCCGCACGCCTCGTGCGAAGCGCCCGAACGTCCGTTCGGCGACGTGGAAAGCGGCCTCACGCTCGTGCTCGCATGCCGCCGGATTCTTGCGACCCATCACGATCAACGTGTTCTCGGCAACGATCACCTGCACCACGTCAATCGGCACGCCCGGGAGATCCATCACGATCTCCAGGCCCGCGGGAGTCTCGACGACGTCGATCGGCGCGCGGCATTCGGCCTCGGGGCCGGACCGCGCCTCAGCGGTCGTCAGGACGTCGAAGAGCCGGTGGAGATCGTCATCGAGGTCGCGCCGTTCCAGAAAAATGCGAGCCACGAGTGCATTCTATCCCGCGCGAGCGGGACGCGAGAGGCCTGACGCACGCAAAGGGCTGCGGAAGGGACCGCTGCCACAAGGGTAGCAGGCCCGGGTTCCGATACTTGTCCCTCCCGCCCAGGGGACGGCTCCGCGACGAAAAGGCTTGGCAACATTGTTGAGGTGGCTGGATGGATGCAAGTGGAATCGACTCGACGCGTCGTTACAATATGACTGTATACAACTCATATTACATGCTTGATAAGAACTAATATATTTCCTAAATTGGCGTTCAAGGGCGCGCGCGTTGGGGATGACGCCCAGGAATTGAAGGAGGGTTGACAATGGCTCTGGTTCGTTGGAATCCAGCCGGGGAGCTGGCGTCGATGGAAGTCGATCGGCTTCAGAACATGTTCTCGAATCTGTACGGCGAAGGGCTGAACCGCAACTGGGTGCCGCCGGTCGATATTTACGAGACCGAAGAGCACGAGGTCGTGATCAAGGCTGAGCTGCCCGATATGAACCGGGAAGACATCAGCATTACCTTTGAAAGCAACGTGCTTACGCTGAAAGGGGAGCGCAAGGTCGAGCAGGAGATCGCTCGCGATCGTTTCCAGCGGATGGAGCGGTTCCAAGGAGGCTTCAGCCGTTCGTTCACGCTTCCCGCAACGGTCGATGCCGCCAGGATTAGCGCATCCTATAAGAACGGTGTACTGACGATCCGTCTCCCGCAGCGCGCCGAGGCGAAGCCGAAGCAGATCGCGATCGGCGACTAAGGCCACGGACGCACACGGACACACACAGACCGACACGGACGAAGGCCTCCGAACAACCGGGGGAACGCGGCAACGAGCATGCGGGACCGGCGTATAGCCGGCTCGCATGCTGTTCCTCCGCAATTCCCCTTCGCGGAACGCCCGATTGGCGCTTTCCGGCGGTTTCATGTATTCTGGGAGGTCATGGCTCAGCACGATACAAACGACAAGGCTGACGACGTTGCCGACACCGGGCGGGCTGCTCCCATTACGAGCCGCTTCCTCTTCGTCGACGTTGCCGCACAACGCGCGAAACAGCTCCGGCGGGGCGCACTCCCCCGTCTGGAGCGCGGAACGATCACGCAGGGGCATCACAAGCTCGAGCGCGTGGCGATGGAGGAGGTCCGCACGGGCGTCATCCAGTACACCCTTCCGACCAATTACGAAGGTTCGCCCCGGACCACCGGCAAGGGGTGAGCGCGGTGCTCGCGGCGCTGCAGGGATTCACGGTCAGCACGATCGCGCTGCTCACACTCTTCGTCGGTTTCTGTCTGGTGTTCACGCTTCCCAAGCTCCGTCGGGCCGGCGCGCGTTCCCGCGTGCCCCGAGGCCTCGACGAAGCCGCCGGCCTCGGGCAAATCTATCTGTCTCCTGCTGCCCCGCACGGCACGGTCGACCAGCTCCACACGCCGGAACTTCTCGAAACCGAGGCGCGTAAGTCCCGCTAGGCGCCTGTCGTGGGCGCCGGGAGGGCGTTGATGATCGAGCTCACTCTCGCTCTAGTCGCTGTTGCGGCCGTGGCGGTGTGGGCCGGCGTGATGCTCATGATGGCCGCGCTCAAGATGGTCCTGTGGCTGGTCCTGCTGCCGGTTCGGCTTCTCCTGCACATCATCTTGCTGCCCCTGCTGTTGCTGAAGGCGCTCATCGGGGGATTCGTGCTTCTCGTGCTCGGTCCTGTATTACTGATCGCCCTCCTCGCGGGACTCATCGCGCTGGCGGCGGCGATCATCGTCCCAGTCCTGCCGCTCCTGTTCATCGTGTTTGTCGTCTGGATGATCCTCCGCTCGAAGCCGGCATCGACCGCAATCGCGCGCTAGTCTCTCGGTGAGATCGCGGAGTATCTCGCGCGGAGGACGCTGAGCACGCCGCCCCTCTGCGTCCTCGGCGCTCTCTGCGCGAGACACTCGGCGATCTTGGCGCGAGAGGTTTTGAAACCAGTTTTACTAAGTCTCGCGCGGCTGCGTGCTAGCATGCCGCCATGAAAACGCGGCGTTCCCTCCCCGCTCGGTTACTGCTTCTGTGCGTCGTCGCGGTGTGCGCCTGCGCGCCAGGACTGGCAACCCCGCCCGCGCGCCAGATACCGCGGCCCTATCGCATCCTCGTGACGAACGATGACGGGGTTCGAGCGCCAGGTATCCTGGCTCTGGCGCAGGCGCTGCAGCCGCTTGGAGACATCACGATTGCCGCCCCCGCGGAGAATCAGAGCGGGAAGGGACATTCGATCGTGACGTCCGATCCAATCTTCGTGGACCAGGTGACGCTCGCCGGCGGCTTGCGCGCGTTTTCGATCGTCGCGACCCCGGCGAGCAGCGTGAAAGTCGGCGTCCGCGCATTGATGACTGAACGGCCGGATCTGGTCGTGTCGGGCATCAATCGCGGGTACAACCTCGGCATGGTGACGTACGTCTCGGGGACGATAGGAGCGGCTCGCGAGGCTGCCCTGATGGGCATCCCCGCCATCGCGTCGTCGCTGGCTGCGGAAGAAACGAACTATGCCCCGGGGGCCGAGCTCGTCCGGCAGGTCGCCGAGATGGTGCGGCAGCACGGCCTTGACGCCGGCGTCTTCCTGAACGTGAACATTCCTCCAGGCGCTGCGACGGCGATCAAGGGTCTACGCGTCACGCGGCAGAGCGCGCAGTCCGGCGAAGAGCGATTTGAGGAACAACGGTCGCCGACCGGCCGGCGGCTGTTCTGGAGCATCTGGAAGGACCCCACGGGTGATGCGGAAGGTACCGATGTGTGGGCCGCCGATCATGGCTATGTTGCGGTGACGCCGCTGCACGCGAACGAGTTCGACGTGAAGACGTACGACACGTGGAGCGACCGGCTCAAGCCTCGGTAAAAACCGCAACGCCTCCCGCTTCGAGAAAGCCGAGGCGCGCCGCCAGTGCCCGCGAGCCGGCGTTGATCTCGAGCGCGCCCCAGACCGGGGCGCGGCCGGTTCCCCGCATATGTCGAATCAGCGTGCGCGCCGCCCGTGCTCCGAGTCCGAGCCGCCGATACGGCTCCAGCGTTTCTATCGAGACATCCCACAACGTTTCCGTTTGCCACCCCGGATAGCAGAACGACACGGGACGTCCATCCGCCCATACCGCGGCCATCGGCACCGTGACGCGGCTCGCGAGTGCGCCCGGAGGAGGCAGCGCGCCGGGCACGAACCGCGACACGGTCCGCCCTCTCAACGCGTCGAGTAACTCGCGACGCAGCAGTTCCGGCACGTGATCGAATCGGGGCGCGCTCGCCAGCGTAAAGACGCGGGTATGCGGATCGACGTGCGCTTCCCAGGGCAGCCCCTCCGGCAGCACATGCACGATCGCCCGTTGCCTGCGCCACCCTCGCAGCGCGCCACCGACGTAGTCCGCGTCCTCCATCTGGGTCAGGACGTTCACGTCGCCCGATAGCGTGGAGATGACATCCACGACGGTTCGTGCGGACGGACGTCCGACGATGGAGGCGAGGGCGGAATCGGGGACGACCACGACGGCTCCGGGGATCGCGCCGCCGGGTGCGGCGGGCCCGTGGACGGCTGCCCGCCCAGAAAGCAGCATGCCGCGGGTGTCGATCCAGCGCGGCAGATCGGGGACGCGCGTCAGCGCGAGAGCGGTCAGGCCGGAATCGGCGGGCGTTCGCTCGACCATGGTGTGGCGCGCTCATAGACGTCCGCCACGCGAAGCACCGTCGCATCGTCCATGACTCGACCGGTGAACTGCAGACCGATCGGGAGCCGGCTGCCGGTGAAACCGCACGGGACGGTGACGGCGGGGACGCCCGCCAGGTTGGCGCCGACAGTGAAGACGTCCGAGAGATACATCTGCACCGGATCTTCCGTGCGTTCGCCGAGCGCAAAGGCCGCGGTGGGGCTTGTTGGCATCGCAATCACGTCAGCGCCGGCAAAGGCTTTGTCGTAGTCCCCGCGAATGAGCGTGCGCACCTGCTGCGCCTGGCGGTAGTACGCATCGTAGTACCCGGCGCTGAGGACGTACGTGCCGAGAATGATCCGCCGCTTGACTTCGCGCCCGAAGCCGGCGCCTCGCGTCCGCTCGTACATGTCGCCCAGCGTGCGGGCGTCCGGCGCCCGATAGCCGTACCGCACGCCGTCGTAGCGGGCCAGATTCGCGCTCGCTTCAGCCGTGGCGATGACGTAATACACCGGAATCGCCTGCGGGCTGTGCGGCAGCGCGACGTCCACGATTTGGGCGCCGCGATCGCGTGTGACTTCAATGGCGGCGTCGAACGCGGCCATGACATCGGCGTCCACCCCCTCGGAAAACAGATGCCGCGGCACTCCGACTCGCACGCCGCGCAACCCGTCGCCGCTCTTGCTCAGCGCCTCTGCGAAGTTCGGCACGGGCGCGGGAGACGCCGTTGAGTCCAGCGGATCGTGGCCCGCCAGCACATCCATCGCGACTGCGGCATCCGCAACCGTCGTGGCGATCGGTCCGATCTGATCGAGCGAGGAGGCGAAGGCGATGAGCCCGTAACGGGAGACGCGGCCATAGGACGGCTTGAATCCGACGACGCCGCACAACGCGGCCGGCTGGCGAATGGAGCCTCCGGTGTCGGACCCGAGCGCCAGCGGAACGATCCCGGCCGCGACTGCGGCCGCCGAACCACCGCTGGAGCCCCCCGGCGTCCGGTCGGCTGCCCAGGGATTGCGGGTCGGACCGAACGCGGAATTTTCGGTCGACGAACCCATCGCGAACTCGTCGCAGTTCGTCTTCCCGACGATCACGGCGCCCGCCGCTTCGAGCCGCTCGACGACCGTGGCGTCGTATGGCGGCATGTAGCCGTCGAGGATGCGCGACGAGGCGGTCGTGGCAATGCCACGCGTGCACATGTTGTCTTTGAGTGCGACCGGGACGCCGAGGAGCGGAAGGGTCGCGCGATCGGGGCGCGCGTCCAGCTCGGCCGCGCGGGCCAGCGCACGCTCGGACGCGATCGCCCGGAATGCATTCAAAGCCGGATTGCGCGCGGAAATACGGTCGAGCGCCGCGCGGCAGACGTCGACCGCGGAGACTCGACCGCTGGCCACTGCGTCACGAATTTCACGGACGCCAATCGGCGTGTCCATCACGCCAGCACCCGTGGTACTTTGTAGAGGCCCGCGACGGTATCCGCGTGGGGCGCCGCGGCGAGCGAGGCGTCGCGCGGCAACGATGGCCGCACCTCGTCGTCGCGCAGCGTCGCGGCGTCGCCTGCGTGCGATGTGGGCTCGATCCCCTCGGTGGGGACGCGCTGAATCTGTTCGGCGTACGCGAGGATCCCGGCGAGCTGACGGGCGAAGAGATTTTTTTCTTCGACGCTCAATTCGAGCCGCGCGAGGCGCGCGACGCGCTCGACGTCGCCGCGTGTAAATCTGTCCGTCATGGACGGATGCTATCACCATTGCGGCTGACGGTTGGCGGCTGGCGAATTGCGGCTGGCGGCTGGGAACTGGAAACTGGGAACTGGAAACTGGAAACTGGAAATCCATGTCGATCCGGCCACCGGCCGTCGCGGGAACGTGGTACCCGGGAACCGCGGGCGCGCTCGCGAAGGAGGTCGACATGCACCTGGGCGCGGCCGCGAGCGGTCCAACGGGACGGCTCCAGGCGATCATCGCACCGCATGCCGGGATGATGTTTTCCGGACCGGTTGCCGCGTACGCGTACCGCGCGTCGGCGCGTGGAGACTTCGATGTCGCCGTTCTGGTGGGGCCTTCCCACTTTGTCGCCTTCGACGGAGCGGCGCTCTGGCCCGATGGCGCATTCGACTCTCCGCTGGGGGCTGCGCGCATTGACGAAGCAGGGGCGCGGGCGCTTGGGGAATCGCCGGTCGTCCAGGCATTGCCGTCCGCGCACCGGCGCGAACATTCCCTGGAGATGCAGCTACCGTTTCTGCGGCGTGTGCATCCGGATCTGCCCATCGTTCCGGTCCTGATCGGGTTACAGCATCGTGAGACGATCGACGCGCTCGCCGAGGCCATCGTCCGCGCGTGCGAGGGACGACAGGCGCTGCTCATCGCGAGCACGGATCTCTCGCACTACTTCGACGCCGAGACCGCCGCGACGCTCGACGCGCGCGTGCAGCAGTGCGTCAAGGCGTTTGACGCCGCCGCCCTGCTGGATTTGTTCGAGCAGTATCCCGAGCACGAACGAGGCCGCTACGTCGCGTGTGGGGGCGGGGCCGCCATCGCCGTGATGAAGGCGGCGCGAGCGCTTGGTGCGACGGACGGACGTGTCCTCAAGTACGCGCATTCCGGAGAGGTCTCGGGGGACTACGGCGGCGTTGTCGGGTACATGGCGGCCGCCTTTGGCACCTTCACCGATGCTCAGTGACCCCCAGAAGCAGGCGCTCGTCGATCTTGCCCGTCGCGCGGTGTCCGCGCAGGTTGCCGGATTACCCGGACCCGCGCCGCTCGACATCGGCCTGCCGGCCGCGTCGGGCGTTTTCGTCACCATCAAGCGCCACGGGGAGCTGCGGGGGTGTCTGGGCACGCTGCACTGCAGCCGGGGCCTCGCCGGCGAGGTCGCACGGTGTGCCGCCGATGCCGCCAGCGAAGATCCCAGGTTTCCCCCGATCGCCGCCGATGAATTGCCGCTGCTGTCGATTGAAGTCTCTGTCCTTGGTCCGCTCGAAGACATTGATCCGCGCGACCCATCAGCCATCACCATCGGCCGCCACGGCCTCGTCGCGGAGCAGGGGCTCCGGCGCGGCCTGCTCCTGCCGCAGGTGGCGATCGAGTGGGGATGGACCCCGGAACAGTTGCTCCGCCAGACTTGCCTCAAGGCCGGACTTCCGGGCGACGCCTGGCAACACGAGGCGCGTATCTCGAGATTTGACGCTGAAGTGTTTGGGGAATGACGGACTGACCCGCGACTCGCGATTCGCGACTCGCAAACTTCGAACCTCGAACCGCGAACCGCAAACCGCGAAACCCACATGCCACGTCTCGGAGCACACATGTCCATCGCGGGCGGGTTGCCGCGCGCGGTCGATCGCGCGGAGGCGTCGCGATGCGAGGCGCTGCAGATCTTCACGAAGTCGGCCGGGCAGTGGCGCGCCCGGGAGCTGCCGCCCGCGGAGATTGCGCGCTTTCGGGAGCGGGTCGAAGAAACGGGCATTCGTCCGGTCGTCGCGCACAACAGCTACCTGATTAACATCGCGACTGCCGCGCCGGCGCTGCGCGCACAATCGATTGCGGCCCTTGGCGAGGAACTCGACCGCGCCGAGTCGCTCGGACTCGACGGGCTCGTCATGCATCCCGGCTCGTATACCACCGGAACCGAGGAGGAGGGACTGCGACTGATCGCCGAGGCGATTTCACAGCTCCTTGCCGCCCGTCCCCGGGCCCGTACGAAAGTGCTGCTCGAACACACGGCCGGCCAGGGCACCAACCTCGGACATCGATTCGAACACCTCGCCGCGATCCTCGAGCGCCTCGACGGCTCGCCGAGGGTCGGGATCTGCCTGGACACCTGTCACCTGCTGACGGCCGGCTACGATCTGTGCACCGAGGACGGATATGCCAACACCTTCGGCGAGTTCGATCGCACCATCGGACTCGATTGGATCGAGGTGTTTCACCTCAACGACTCGAAGAAGCCGTGCGGGAGCCGCGTCGATCGACATGAACATATCGGGAAAGGATGCCTCGGGCTCGAGCCATTCCGGCGTCTGCTGAACGATCCGCGCTTCAGCACGCTGCCGATGCTGCTCGAGACGCCAAAGCTCGAGACCCCCGAGAGCAAGCGGCGGAGCGACGTCGATCCCTGGGATGCCCGCAACCTGCGCACGCTCAGAAAGCTGATCCGGGCGGTATAGTAATCACGATGATGCGAAGAGTCTGGATCACCGTCCTCATGGTCATGACGGTCGCCGGAACACCAGCCCCCGCCTTCGCGTGGGGCCTCGAAGTCCACAAGTTCATCATGGCGCGGGCGATTCCCTTGCTGCCGCCCGAGATCCGGCCCTTCTTTGAAAAGTACCAAGCCTCGATAGTCGAGCACTCCATCGATCCGGATGTCTGGCGCACGGTCGGCTGGCTCGAGGAGCCGCCGCGACACTTCGTCGATATGGACGCCTACGGCCCCTACCCGTTCAAGGATCTGCCGCACGTCTACGACGAGGCGGTGAAGCGGTACGGCGCCGAGTTCGTGCAGAGGAACGGCACGCTGCCGTGGCGGTCCGAGGAGATCTTCGCGAAGCTGGCCGAGGCGTTCACCCAGAAAGCTCCGTACGCGCGTGAGAACATCAAGCTTTTTTCGGCGGTGATGGCGCACTACGCCGCCGACGCGCACGTGCCGTTCCACGCCGCGCTCAATTACGATGGCCAGCTCACGGGGCAGTGGGGGATTCATTCCCGGTTCGAAAGCGACCTGTTCGATCGCTACCAATCGACGCTTCAACTGTCGCCAAGGCTTCGGGCGCCGATTGGGAATCCGCGCGAGTTCATCTTCGAGACACTCACGGCAAGTTTTCCGCTGGTCCAGCCGGTGCTCGATGCGGACAAGGCCGCAGTTGCCGGGCGCGAGTTTTACGATGACGTGTACTTCGAGCAGTTCTTCGTCAAGGTGAAACCGATACTTGAGAAGCGCCTGTCTGACTCAATCGGAGACGTCGCCGGAATGATTACCGCCGCGTGGGCCGAGGCCGGACGACCCGCACTTCCTCTTGATGCGCCGAATGCGCCCAAAAAGGTGCGGCGTCCTAACGCCGCGTGCCTGAGCTTCGGCTCGAGCTCCGTGGCACTCCACTTGCACTGCTGAGCCATGCCGCTCGTGTCGAGCGGATGGAGGCGTAACCATGCTGTGGACGATAGTCGTTCTGTTGCTCATTCTGTGGCTTCTCGGGTTCACGATGCACATCGCAGGCGGCTTGATTCACGTTCTGCTCGTCATCGCGCTTGTCGTCATCGTGTTGCAGGTCTTGAGCGGCCGTCGCGTCTGACCTGGAAGCGGACTCGGACAGCGGCACCAGGCACCGCGGCCATGCCGGGAAACATCGTGTTTTCGCGGTACGCGGAAACGACGGGGTTGTATGGACGTGTACCTGGTGCCGATCGGTCGCGAACGCTACGAGCTCTATTGCGAAGTCCCCGATGAGCCTGAGGAACCTGAGGAGGCGGCCGCAGCCGCACCGGACGGGTTCATCCGGCGTATGAAGAAGCGCTTCAGCACGATGCTGGCTGAAGCGGAGCGCGAGCGGCGCCGGGGCCATGCCGAGCAGGAGCCTCAGGGAGCCTTCGCGCGCGCCAAAGCCCTGACCCTTCGATGGGTTGCCGAAAGCATCGCCGAACAGCGGCTTCTCTGGCATCTGCGCCGGCAGAGCGAGGCCTGCCTGTTTTTTCCCGACGACCTCGAGGAGCCCCAGGCCACGGCGCTGCTAAGGCGCCAGCTTGGACGCGACTTCGAGAAACACCGCTTCTGGCTGATCGTCGACTCGCTGGGGTTTGTCGGGTCCGGTCTCCTGTTCCTCATCCCCGGCCCCAACCTCGTCGCGTACTACTTCGCGTTCCGCATGGTCGGGCACTACTTCTCGCTGCGCGGCGCGCGTCAAGGCCTCGACAAGGCCACCTGGACCAGCCAGCACAGCGCGCTCCTCTCCGACCTGCGCCGCGCCATCGAGCTGGACTCCGACGAACGCGAGCGCCGCGTAAACGACATCGCCACTGCCCTGAAGCTCGAGCACCTCGTCAAGTTCTACAAGCGCACGGCAATTCCGTCGTCCTAGCGTGAGGCAGCCCTGAAGGGCTGCGCTACAATCCTCTGAGCCGCCCCAGGCACGCCCCCGGCACCTCAGCACCCCTGGCACCCCACCACCCCCAGCAGCCCTGGCCCTCTGACATATACTTTTCCCCTTGAAGCTGCGCGAGATCGCCGAGCGTCTCGAGTGCCGTCTTGACGGGGACGGTGATATCGATATCCATCGTGTGGCCGGAATCGAGGAGGCTGGCCCCGGCGATCTGACCTTCTTTACCAACCCCAAGTACGCGGCCGCGCTCAGCAAAACCGGAGCATCGGCGGTGATCCTTGCCGACTATGCCGACGCCGCTCCGTGCGCCATGTTGCGCGTGCGGCAACCGTATCTCGCGTTTGCGAAGGCGGTCGAACTGTTCGTGCGCGATGACCGCCCGGCAGCCGGCATCCACCGGCTTGCCGACGTGGCTCCCACCGCGGTCGTGTCGTCGGACGCATCGGTCGGCCCCTTCGCCGTGATCGGCGCCGATGCCCGGGTCGGCGCGCGGACGGTCGTCTATCCCCTTGTGACCATCGGCCGGGGCGCGCGGATCGGCGACGACTGTGTCATTCACACCCGCGTGTCGATTCGCGAGCGTGTCCAGGTTGGGCATCGCGTGATCGTGCAGGATGGCGCCGTCGTCGGAAGCGATGGATTCGGGTTCGCGAAGCGGCCTGACGGCACCCATCACAAGATTCCGCAGATTGGCGGTGTGGTGATCGAAGACGATGTGGAGATCGGCGCGAATGCGGCGATCGATCGGCCCGCGGTCGGAGAGACGCGAATCGGCGCCGGCACGAAGATCGACAACCTGGTTCAGGTCGCCCACGGCGTGACCGTTGGGCGCGACGTCCTGCTTGCCGCCCAGGTCGGCATCGCCGGGAGCACGACGATCGAAGATACGGTCACGCTGGCGGGGCAGGTCGGCGTGTCGGGGCACATCACGATCGGCAAAGGCACGATCGCGACGGCGCAGACCGGCATCCCGAACTCCGTCGAGCCCGGATCCTTCATCTCAGGGTATCCCGCGATCAACAACCGCGACTGGCTGAAGTCGTCGGCAATCTTTCGCAAGCTGCCAGCGCTGCGGAAGACGATTGCGGATCTCGAAGCACGTCTCAGCAGGATCGAGGCCCGCCTCAAGTAGCCGGCCACGCGGCCGTCCATGCCATAATCGAGGCTGCCTGAATAACCCTGGGACACTCATGCCACATTGGATCTGCCGTCCGTTCGCCGCGTCGGCGCTGGCGCTCCTGGCCCTGGTGACCGTGGATCTTTTCACGAGTGACCCGTCGGCCAGCGCGGCGACGCGTCCCACACGGCTCGACTACACCATGACCTCGTTGCCCAACGGCATGCAGGTGGTCCTGCTCGAGGATCACTCGACGCCCATCGTCCACACGGAAGTCTGGTATCACGTCGGATCGAAGAATGAACGGCCGGGCCGGACCGGGTTCGCGCACCTGTTCGAGCACATGATGTTCAAGGGCTCGAAGAACGTCGAGCCGGAAGGACACCCGTCGTGGATCTCGAGCATCGGCGGCCAGAGCAACGCCTACACCACCGAAGATGCGACCGTATTCTGGGAGACGGTACCCGCGCAGTATCTGCCGCTGGTGCTGTGGCTCGAAGCCGATCGCCTGGCCACACTGCGGATCGAGGAGGACGTCTTCAAAACCGAGCGGGAGGTCGTGAAGGAAGAGCGCCGCATGCGCATCGATAACCAGCCGTACGGGCGGCTGAACGAGCTGATTTACGATCAAGCCTTCACCGTGCACCCTTACAAGCACCCGACGATCGGGAGCATGAGGGATCTGGAGGCTGCGTCGATCGGCGACGTGCGTGATTTCTTCCGCACGTACTACGTGCCGAACAACGCGACCATCGTGCTCGTCGGCGATTTCAATACCAAGGACGCACAGGATCTGGTCACCAAATATCTCGGCCGCGTGCCGAAGTCTGACCGGCCGGTTCCGCGCGACATTCCAAAGGAGCCGCCCCAGACGAAGGAGCGCCGGGTCAGGCTGGAAGAGAGCTGGCCCCTGCCCGCCGTGGTCGTTGCGCACCACATCACGTTCGATGGCGATCCCGATTCGTACCCGCTGCACATCGCGTCGAAAGTGCTGTCGGACGGCCAGAGCTCGCGCATTCAACGCAAGCTCGTCTACGAGAAGCAGCTGGCGCTGGCGGCGTTCGGCGGCGGGAATATCATCGAGGATCCGAACCTCTTCTACGCGGTGGCCATCGTACAGCCCGGGCACACGACCCAGGAGACCATCGATGCGCTCATCGCGGAGCTCGACGGCCTGCGCACCGAGCCCATCACGGCGGCGGAGCTGCAGCAGGCCAAGAACCAGTTCGCGCGCGATTACATCTTCGGCCGCGAGTCGAACAAGGACAAGGCGGGGCAGCTCGGCCACGCCGCGGTCATCCACAACGACATCAAGACGGCCGACGGCGAGTTCGACATTTTCATGAACATCACACAGGCCGATGTGCAGCGCGTCGCGCGGAAATACTTCACGCCGGAGAACCGGCTGGTGATGACGATCATGCCAAAGGGCGCCACCGGCGGAGAGCCGCGCTGATGCGGCGCTCATTGACGTTCGTCTCGTTGATGCTCGCGTGGAGCGTCGCCGGGTCCGCAAGCGCTCAGATTCCGGACTGGCCCACGGAGCGGCCGCCGCGCCCGCTGCCGGCGCGCGAGATTACCTTCCCGCCCTACCAGGTGCGTACGCTTCCCAACGGGCTTCAAGTTGTTGCGGTTTCGCACCACGAGCAGCCCGCGGTCTCACTCAGGCTGATTCTGAGGGCCGGCGGCGCGCAGGATCCCGCGAACAAGCCGGGTGTGGCGTACGTCGCGGCCTCACTGCTCGATCAGGGCACCACGACAAAAACGTCGGAGCAGATTGCGACGACGATCGACTCGATCGGTGGCGCCATCGGCGCCGGCGCCGGCAGCGACGTCACGTTCATCAACGCTGCGGTGATGAAGGACAGCCTCGGTCTCGCGCTCGATCTCGTCTCGGACCTCGCGCGGAACCCATCGTTTGCCAGCGAAGAAATCGAACGGCAAAGGCAGCAGATTCTGTCCGGGTTGAAGGTCAGCTACGACGATCCCGACTACCTGTCGGGCGTGGTCTTCGATCGCCTCGTCTATGGATTCCACCCGTACGGCAAGCCGGATTCCGGAACGCCCGAGTCGATCGCCACGGTGACTCGTGTGGATCTGCTGGCGTTTCACAAACGATGGTTTGGCGCGAACAACGCGATCCTGGCCATTGTCGGCGACGTGACGGCAGACGAAGCGTTCGCCGGCGCGGCTCGCGCTTTTGGCTCCTGGGAGCGCGTGGACCTGCCGCCCATCAAGGCGGAAGAGCCGCCTGCCGCTACACGGCGTGTCGTCATCGTGGACCGCCCCGGTGCGGCGCAGACCGAGATCCGTGTCGGGAACGTCGCGCTTCCGCGGCGGCACAAGGATTATCTCGCGCTCGACATCGCGATGAAGATCCTCGGCGGGGAAGGCGGCAACCGGCTGCACCGCGTCCTCCGGTCCGAGCGTGGCCTGACGTACGGCGCGTCCGCGGATCTGAATGCCCTGAAGGAGACCGGAGACATCGTTGCGGAAACCGACACGCGTTCGGAGAAGACCGCCGAAGCGCTCCGGCTGATTGTGGAGGAAATCGTGCGGCTGCAGCGTCAACGCGTGCAGCAGCGCGAGCTGTCGGATGCGCAGGAATACCTCACGGGCAGCTTTCCGCTGACGGTGGAAACGCCGAGCGCGATCGCGTTGCAGGTTTTGAACGCGGTCTTCTACGGCCTCGACCTGAACGAACTGCAGACCTATCGCGAGCGCGTCAACATGATCACGGTCGACGACATCCAGCGCGTGGCGCAGCTGTACCTGCATCCCGACAAGCTGTCGATTGTGCTCGTTGGGGATGCGTCCGTGTTTGCGAAGGATCTTGCCGGAGTCGGTTTCGGTGAGGTCGAGCGGATTCCGATAACCGACCTTGATTTGTCGTCGCCCGATCTGCGCCGCCGTTCCGTCCCGAAACCAGGGCGAATCGAGCCGATTGCCTTCCGCAACGCGCCCGGTGAAGGAGGACAAGGGCACGTGGACGGCGACCCCCGCGCGTTGATTGCACGGGCGGTGGCGGCCAAGGGAGGGGTCGATCTGCTGCGGTCGATCCAGACTGTGCGGATGGAATCGATCACGACGGTCAACTCCGGTGGAACCAGCACGGACCTTCCCAGCATCACGACGATTCGATACCCGGCGGCGTTCAGGATCGAAGCCAGCACGCCTGCCGGACGGCTGGTGCAGGTATTCAGTGCCGGCAACTACTGGATCGAGGACGCCAACGGTGTGCACACCGCTCCGGAAGGCCTTGCGGAGCAAATCCGGGGCACCGTGCAACGCGACACCGTGCCGCTGTTGCTCGCGCTCGCCGACGGCAAGGTGGCAGCGAAGGCCACCGAGGCCGTAGACGGCGGGCAGACGTCGCCGGCGCTCGATGTCGTGCTCCCCGGCGCGAAGCCGCTCACGCTCATTTTCGACCCGGCGACCGCGCTCCTGGCCAAGGCGCGGTACCGCGTCGGGAGCTCACCGGCTGGCGGCGAGGTGAACGTGGAAGAGATCTACTCCGACTACCGCGACGTGAACGGCCTGAAAGTCGCGTTCAAGACGGAGTTGCGCCGGGAAGGTGCCCCTGCCGTCAACCGCGCCGTGCGGACGTTCGAGTTCAACGTGCCGATCGATTCCGCGCTCTTCAGCAAGCCCAGCTAGTCAACACGGAACCGCATAGTGCGCGTGATGATCTCGTGCGGCGAGCCCTCGGGCGATCTTTACGCCGGAGCACTCGCAACCGAGATCGCCCGCGCGAATCCTTCCGCCGCCATCACCGGACTGGGCGGCGATCGGTTGCGCGCCGCCGGTGCGTCACTCGTCGCGGATTTCAGCGGCCTGTCGGTCACAGGCTTGTCGGAGGTCGCGCGCGTCCTGCCCCGGACCTATGCCACGTACCGGCGCCTGATCCGCGACGCCGAAGCCATCCGTCCCGACGTCTTCGTGGCGATCGACTTTCCGGACTTCAATTTCAGGCTCGCTCGCGCCGTGCGCAAGCTCGGTGTGCCGGTCGTGTATTACATCAGCCCGCAGCTCTGGGCCTGGCGGCGCGGCCGCATGAAGACGATGCGGCGGATCGCGGATCGGGTGCTTGTGATCTTTCCCTTCGAAGAGAAGATCTATCGCAATGCCGGCATCCCGGTGCAGTGGGTCGGTCATCCGCTTCTCGATGTCGCAAAGGTGCCGGAGCCGAGGACGGCGTTTCTGTCCCGGCTGCGAATGGATCCGGATCGTCCGGTTGTCGCCCTCCTGCCTGGAAGCCGGCGCAACGAGTTGCACGCCATCCTGCCGGACCTCGTCAGCGCGGCCGGTATCATTCGCCGCGCGCTGCCGAACGTGCAATGGGTCGTGGCACGCGCCCCGCATCTTCCCGACGATCTCTTCGAGCCGGTGAAGCGACTGGGTGATGGCGTGGCCGTCGTTGAGCACGAGACCGATGATGTGCTGGCGGCTGCGGACGTGGCCCTGGTCGCGTCGGGCACGGTCACCGTCCAGGCCGCGTTGCATGAATGTCCGATGGTCGTCGTGTACCGGCTGTCTGCGCTGACATACCGGCTGGGGAAACCGTTCGTTCATGTCGAGACCTACGCCATGGCGAACCTCGTCGCGGGCCGGCGCGTCGTACCCGAGCTGATCCAGGAAGCGTTCACGCCCGATCGCGTGGCGGCCGAAGCGCTGCGGGTGCTCACCGATCCGGCGCACGCCGCTGTGGTGCGCCGCGATCTGCGCGAGGTACGCGGAAAACTCGGCGCGCCGGGCGCAAGCCGTCGCGCGGCCGAGGCCGTGCTCGACGTGGCGCGGCACGGCCAGCGTCAGCCTTTGGGGTAGACTGCAGAGATGCGTCGATTGGTCATCGTCATCACCTTGTTGTCGTGTGCGCCCCAGCTTCGCGCAACTGTCCTCCTCCCCGCCGAGTTCCGCGAGATTGTCGCGGGTTCGCAAATCATCGTGTACGGGCGCGTCGCCGAGGTGCGGCCCGAGTGGTCCGACGATCGCAGCCGCATCGATACGATCGTGAGCGTCGAGGTCAGCTCGTACCTCAAGGGCGGCCCCGGAGGCACGGTAACGTTTCGTGTGCCGGGCGGCCAGATCGGACGCTACAGGAACGTGATGGTCGGAGCGCCGTCATTCGCGGCCGGCGAAGAAGCGGTCCTGTTCCTGCGCGCATCGGGTCCATCCGTCGCGCACGTCTTCGGTCTCAGCCAGGGTGTGTTCCGTGTTCGCGTGGATGAGCGGACAGGCCGGCGGTTGGTGATACCGCCGGTGCTCATGGCGCAGGGTGAGGACCCGCAGGCTGTCACGCGCGGCGACAGGTCGCGCCGCCAGCTGTCGCTCGATGCGTTCGCCGCCACGGTCCGCGCTGCAATGGCGCAGCCGGGAGCGGCACGGTGAGGCGCCTCGCTACGATCGTGCTCACCGTAGCGATCGCCGGCGCCGCTTCGGTTCCGGCGTCGGCATACCTGAAGCTGGGCACGCGGCTCGGCACACGAACCGTGACGCTGAAGTGGTCGCAGATGCCGATCCGGTATTTCGTGACCGACCGCGGAACCACCGGCGTGACCTCCACCCAGCTTCAGCAGGCCGTCAGCCGGTCGTTCAGCTCATGGGAAGCCGTCCCGAGCGCCACCACGTCGTCTGAGTTTGCCGGTTTCACTCTCGCGAACCCCTCGACTGGGGACGGCGCGACGGTGATCGGCTTTCAAAACCGGCCCGAGCTCGATCGCACGCTCGGCGCGACCTCGTTCATGGTCGATACCACGACCGGGGCGATTCTCGAGGCAGACATCTTCTTCAACTCCGCGTTTCCTTGGTCCGTCGCGGCGCAGGGCGAAGCCAATACGTTCGATCTCGAATCGATCGCGCTGCACGAGATCGGGCACCTTCACGGCCTGGCGCATTCCGCGCTGGGCGAGACGGAGCTTCGCTCGGGCGGGCGGCGTGTGATTGCCGCCGAGGCGGTGATGTTCCCGATCGCGTACGCGACCGGCAACATCTCGGGCCGGACGTTGAAGGCCGACGACATCGCCGGCATCGGCGACATCTACCCGGCCGCGAGCTTCACGCGCGACACAGGAAGCATCAGCGGCAAGGTGACCAAGGGCGGCAAAGGTGTGCTCGGCGCGCACGTCGTGGCGTTCGACATGCGCACGAAGACACTCGTGGGAGGGTTCTCGTTGAGCGACGATGGCAGCTTTGTGATCGCCGGCCTCGATCCCGGGCCCCACATTGTGCGCGTCGAGCCGCTCGACGACGGCGATGTCGAGAGCTTTTTCGATCTCACGCTCAATGTCGACATCAACTTCCGCCCGCAGTTCTACGACAAGATCGTGGTCGTGCCAAGAGGCGGCGGCACGTCCGGCGTAGAGCTCAAGGTGGTGGCGAAGTGATCCAGGGACGACCCTTCCGGATGCGCTTATCTCGCGCTGTGCTCTATCTCGCCCTCGTATGGGGTGCCTGTCCGGCCGTCGCGACGGCGCAGGTCTATATCGGCCGGAGCGTCCCACACGCAGGCACGGTCGAAGTGAGCGGCGGGGGCACGTTTTCGGGAGGATACGATCTCGGTTCGATATCCGCGGATGAAACCCGGAACACAGGAACCGGAACCGGACCATTCGTGCTCTTTACGGCCACCTCGCGGACAAAACCCACACTGGGACTGCAGGCCCGGCTTGGTGTCTTTGCCGCCAAATCCGCTTCGCTCGAGGCCGGCATTCAGTTGGCGCGTCCGATTCTGTCGAGCCAGTTGTCCGGCGACGCCGAATCGTCAGCCGACGTGACCGCGACCGAAACACTAACCCGCCTCGTCGTCGACGGATCCCTCGTACTGCACTTGAGCGGGCTCTCGTTTGCCGGCGGTAAGGGCGTCCCTTTCGTGCTCGGCGGAGGCGGTTACATTCGGGAGCTGCACGAGAAGAACGAAGTGATCGAGACCGGCCGCGAGTATCACGCCGGCGCCGGGCTGCACCTGTGGTTCGGACAGGGCAAGCACCGGCTTGGGCTGAGGACCGACGTTGGTGTCTCCGTGCGCAACGGCGGCGCCGATTTTTCAGAGACGAAGCACACCGTTCCAACAGCGGGCATATCGCTCGCGTATCTTTTTTAACTCGTTCCCCTGATGGTCGTCCGCGGTTTGCGCTCCGATCAGATCTGAGCCTTTGGACTCGCGCCGTCTGACGGATCCGCCGGATCACGATCGACCGGCTGGTCATACCGGCGTGGCGTCTCGGGCCCGCGCATCGGCAAGGGCCCTTTGTCGGGATTGACAACGTCTTTGCCGGTGGGGACCGGGTCGGAGGCTGGCTCCGCGGTCGGGTCGCCCGGGATGTTTCGACGGCGTCCCGGATTGTCGTTCATTGCTCGATGTCCTCGTTGTTGCGGCTGCGTTCGTCGGACTGCGTGGGTCCGCGCTCCGGGAAGGAATTCTGATTATCGATTTCCTCGGTGAGCGGCCGGTTCGCGATGCCACCGGCAGTGTCCCCGCCGTCGTCGCAGCCGCGCCCCGTGCTGCTTTCGGAATTGGGAATGACGTCTTTGTCCGAACTCCAGCGGTCCCCTTCCGCTTTGTCCCTATCGGCGGAACGGTTCGGTGTGTCCTTGTCAGCCATCGATGACCTCCGGCCGCACACTTCGCAAATCGCGTGCCCGTACGAAGTCAGCCTCAAAGGGTGCGCTACAGAGGGCGTGATCCGCCTTTGCCGTGAACTTGCACACGATGTGTAGCGCAGCCGTTCAGGCATGCCCGGGCGGCCTTGCATGCACTTGCGATACAGTCGAGCCGTGACGGAGACTGCCGGCCCATACGCCATCGCTTTTGAAGACGTCCACGTGTCGCGCGGACCAATCCGAATTCTACGGGGGTTTACTCTACGCATTCCCGCCGGGGACACGCTCGCGCTCGTCGGCCGCAGCGGGGCAGGCAAGAGTACGATTCTCAAACTCATCAATCGCCTGCTGCTGCCGGAGTCGGGGGACGTGCTCGTCGAGTCACGAAGCACGCGGCAGTGGAATCCGTTCGAGCTACGGCGGCGAGCCGGGTACGTGATGCAGGAAGTCGGCTTGTTTCCGCATATGAGCATCGGGGAGAACATTGCCACGGTCCCGCGGCTGCTCGGTTGGGATGAACCGCGCATCGCCGCGCGTGTGAAGGCGCTCCTGGAGCTCGTTGGCCTCGAGGCCGCCGGGTTTTCTCATCGGCTGCCAGATCAGCTCTCAGGCGGCCAGCGACAGCGCGTCGGGGTTGCGCGCGCGCTGGCCGCCGATCCGCCCATCCTCCTGATGGACGAACCGTTTGGCGCGCTCGACCCGGTGACGCGCGCGGAAATGCACCGGGAGTTCCGCCGGATTCAGGAGCTCGTGCGGAAAACGGTCGTCCTCGTCACGCACGATATGGCGGAAGCCTTTGCGCTCGGAACGCGGGTGGGCGTGCTGGCGGACGGCGTGCTCGCGTTCGCGGGCGATCCGGCAGACGTCGCGCGCTCGACCGATCCGCGGGTGCGTCCGCTGCTCGAGCCGCTGATGGAAGCGACCAGTGTCTTCGGCCGGAAGCCATGACCCTCCTGCATTTCTGGCGTACGCACGCCGCCGAATTCGCGGCGCTTTTCGGCCAGCACGTCCTGCTCGTGGGCGCGTCAACCCTCGTGGCCATTTGCGCGGGGGTGCCTATCGGTATCCTCGCGGCGCGCCGGCCGCGCGCGGGAGCGCCGATCGTCTGGCTCGCGAACGTCGTCCAGACCATTCCCAGCCTCGCGATGTTCGGCTTCCTGTTGCCGCTGCCGTTTGTGGGCGGACTCGGCGCCCGCGTGGCCATCTTCGTCCTGATTCTGTACGCGCTGTTGCCCATCGTCCGGACGACGACCGCGGGATTGCGGTCGATCGATCGCGTGCTCATCGAGGCCGGGACGGCCATGGGCATGACTCCGTTACAACTCATGCGCGAGGTCGAGCTGCCGCTCGCCTTGCCGTCGATCGTGGCCGGTATCCGCGTCGCCGCGGTCATCGGCGTCGGCACCGCGACGATTGCGGCCGCAGTCGGTGCCGGTGGACTTGGTGAATACATCTTCCGCGGCCTGTCGATGGTCGATTCGACCGTCATCCTGGCCGGCGCGGTCCCGTCCGCGCTCCTGGCGCTTGCGATCGACGGTGCGCTGACGCTCGTTGAACGGGCGCTGAAGAGGGGCCGCGCGGTGCGCGGCGGCCGGGCGGCTGCGGTCGTTGCGCTGGCCTTGATCGCGATTGCCGCCGGCGCGGCCGGGACGGCGTATACGCGGCACGGGGGGGACGTCATTCGCGTCGGATCGAAGAATTTCACCGAGCAGATTGTTCTCGGCGAAATCGTCGCGCAAACAATCGAAGCGCGTACGTCGGTCCGGGTCGAGCGCCGCCTGAACCTCGGCGGCACCTTCATCTGCGACCGGGCGTTGCGTTCCGGCGACATCGACGCGTACGTCGAGTACTCGGGCACCGCGCAGACGGCGATTTTCCATCAACCGGTCGACACGGACCGGCATCGGGTCTTTGACGGGATCAAGCGGCACTACGCGGAGTCCGGCCTGACGCTGCTCGATCCGCTGGGGTTCGAGAACACGTTTGCCATGCTCATCCGGGGCGACGTGGCGGCCAGGCTGGGACTCCAGACGCTGTCGGCCGCGGCAGCATACGCTCCGGCCTGGCGCGCCGGCTTCGGCTACGAATTCCTTCAGCGCGAGGACGGCTACCCGGGCCTGGCGCGCACCTACGGGTTGCGGTTTGCCGCGCCGCCGACGGCCATGGATCTCTCGCTGATCTACAGGGCGCTCGCGCAAGGGCAGGTGGATCTGGTGGCGGGCGACGCGACGAGCGGGCTCATCGACGCGTACGCCCTGGTCATGCTCCAGGACGATCGCCACTACTTCCCGCCCTATGACGCCGCCATCGTCGCGCGCGCGCCGGCGCTCCTCGCCCATCCGGACGTCCACGCCGCTCTGGCAACGCTCTCGGGCCGTATCAGCGTCGCCGACATGCGCGGGATGAACCGCGCCGTCGACGCTGAACATCGCGATCCGACCGACGTCGCGCGGGAGTTTCTGGCCACAGTCGCTCGACGGTGATGGCCACAGAAGAACACGAGCCACAGAAGGACACGGAAAAACACGGACAGATATAGGACAGGTCAGAGAGAGACGTGTGTCCTCCACAACCTTCTCGTTCGTGTGGCACTGTCACGGAGAATGGCCCTGAGCGAAGCCGGAGGGCGAGTCGTTTTCGCTTGTCATCCCCCGCCGACCCGGCGAAAATCGATCCCGGAAAGCGGCTTATTCGCGCCCTCCAAGGGGGGAAAGCTGGCCAGGGACCGAGAACGAGCGTTATGCAACCGCTACACGGCCCTAATGTTTCCTATGGTCAGGCGTTCGTTGTTTGGCTTGTCAGAAAAAAAGGAGGCTGAGAGATGAGACGACTACTTGTTGTGGCGGCTGCTGTTACCGTGCTCGCGGCTGGCGGAGCAATCGCGGGCGAGGTGAAGGGACCACCGGGCACTCTCAATAATACGAACGAGACCGCCGCTCTGGGTCACGCGAACTCGGCCTGCGCCGCCAGCGGGCTCAATGACTACGACCTGTCCGACCCCGACGGACAGACCGTGTCGCAGGTTCAGACCGCGGCGGACTCCTGGAAGTATTACGGGCTTCCGAAGGGCGCCCCAGGCACACTCGGACTCTGCAAGGGCGGAACGGGGCAACGCTAGTAGTAGATATGATCTCGTGGTTGGCCCTGTGTTCGGTCGGGGCCAGCCAGCGAGTGTCATTGACGCCGCAGCGCTTCCATTGGATCGACTTTCGTGATCCGCCAGGCTGGTAAGAAACATGCCAGTCCGGCGACCCCGGAGAGCACGACGGCCACCACAGCGATTGTCAGCGGGTCGTAGGTGCCGACACCGTAGAGCATCGACGAGAGCACGTCAGTCGCGGGAAACGTTGCCGTGAGTCCGGATCAAGAGTCCGATCAACGTGAGCCGCATCCCTCGTTGGAATATCAACGTGCGCAGGCTGCCCGCGCTGGCTCCAAGTGCCGCGCGAATTCCCATCTCGTGCGTCCGCCGGGCAGCGGTGTAAGAAATCACGCCGTAGATGCCCACAGCAGCGAGCAACAGGGCCATGGCGGCAAAAGCCGTGAGGAGCGTGTTCGCGACGCGGTTGCCTAGCATGCACGATCTGTTCGAGCGTGCGGACGTCGCTGAGGGCCTGGTCCTTGTTGACGCGATCAACGGCCGACCGAAGGGCTCTCTGCAGAGACTGCGCAGGCATGCCGGCTCGCACGATCAGGTTGATGGCGTAGGTCGGGCTCTGCTGGTTCGAGACGTACATGCCGGCGCTGATCGCATCGCCGAGCCCATTGATCCTCTCACCCGCAATGACGCCAACGATTTCCCAGGCGATCTCCCGGCCGAACTCAGACTTGCCCGGTACGATTTCTCGCACCAGGATGCGGCGACCGATCGGCTTCTCGTCGGGAAACTCCCGCTTGGCCAGCGTCTCGTTGATGAGCGCGACGGGCGGTGCGCCCGCCATGTCGTTGTCGCTCAACAGCCGTCCTGCAAGTAGCTTGATGCCCAGTGCGTGGACGTAAGACGGGCTGACT